>QIKE01000121.1 GCA_003232915.1 Bacteroidota bacterium
CATATTTGTTCTTCTGAAAGTTTTTCTTTGGAATATCTCAGAAAATATTCACCTTTGGGTTTCTGCTTTTGAGCTTGCAGCTCCCAACGAACATCTGTAACAAAACCTTTTGTCTTATCTTCTTTATAGGTAATCTTATATAGTCTCGCTACTTTTGAGAATGTAACGATTTACTATTTTCAAGTTGGGTTAAGGTGAAATTTCCGAAAGGGGCTTTTTTGGAAAAAATCACCTGCTATCCTTTTAAAAGAAGAGATTTGGCAAAACTATTGATTTGATTTTCCGAAAGCAAAAACAAAACTTCAACAGCAAAAAAGAAAAGTATTAATGCTCTAATTCTTTGGTTTTTCACAAAATAAAGCACCAAAAGCATCAAAAAGTTTAGTGCTAAAAAAAAATCCGAACTAGTAAAATTCTCAAATTCAATAAGATTGGAAAACAAAAAGCTAAGCAACTAACCACTTGCGAGGTTACCAAGCGATTAAAAAGCAAAAATACGCCGACTTATCCCAACAATCTTTCGTGTTTTTTTGTTTATCAATGCAAAGATAATGCCGTTGGGAATGCAAAAAAAGCAAGCATAAAGACCTACCACAAAATTATTTCGTAAAGTCGGGGCATACATACAAAGCCGAACAAAACATTGCGAAATATTTTGATAGCCAAAGATTTAAGCAAAGGGACAATACTCAACAAAGCAAGCAAAATTAATAGGGAGGGACTCCGTAGCCAATACGTTTCCCTATTGCTGTTCCAAGTGCCGTAAGCAACATCCACAGTACCGGCAGTATTCCAATAATCAATTCATTGCCGAGAACAATAGTCAAAAACTTACGCAACAATACAATTTGAACCCATTAGAAGTAAACCCGAGATTGATATTATGACTGAATTCGGAAAGCAAAATTTTTCTGTTTTGAATAAGAAACATTTTCGTGTTACATTTTGTATCTTTGAAGGTCATATAAATACAGAATTATGAAGAAACGGCGAATTATTTTTTTATTTGTTTCGGTGTTAATATTTTCGGCACAAGTTGCCGTTTCGCAACAACTACACAACCGCCCTGCCTATGCCGCCGGACGATTTTACGATGCCAGCCCTGGTAAACTGAAAGCCGACTTAAAACTTTTATTTTCCAAAGCCAAGTGTCATCATTTACAACATGTTATGGCACTTATTTCGCCGCACGCAGGCTATGCCTATTCGGGTTTTGTAGCGGCCGAATCTTACAAACAAATTAACCCCGATAGCCACTACGATAACATATTTTTAATAGGATCGTCCCATATAATGTTTCTTGGCGGCGCATCGGTTTATTCGGCAGGTGATTATGTTACGCCATTGGGCAAAGTAAAAGTAAATACAGAGATAGCCAAAAAACTCATTAACGAAAACCAATACATCTCATTTATTCCCGATGCACATTTGCACGAACATAGTTTGGAAAATCAATTGCCTTTTTTGCAATATCGCCTGAAAAACAGCTTTCGCATCGTTCCTATAATTATCGGTACTGATGATAAAAAAATTTTACAGTCAATTGCCCATAGCTTGAAACCCTATTTTAACAAAAAAAATCTATTTATCATCAGCTCGGATTTTTCGCATTATCCCCGCTATCGCGATGCTCAAAAAGCCGACAGCCTAACCGCATCGGCCATCATCGAAAACAAAGTCTCGGCTTTTCAAAAGGCACTCCGGCACAATGCATTGCAACATTATCCGAATTTGGTAACCAGCGCATGCGGCCACACAGCCATCACCACCTTATTATATATTACACAAAACATGCTAAACGTTAAAATTGTTCCCTTAAATTATATGAACTCGGCCGATGTAGCAATTGGCGATAAAAGTCGCGTGGTAGGCTATTTTTCGCTGGCGGTAGTTAAAACTCAGAAACTCAAAACCGCAGATTCTCTATCCATAAAAGATAAAAGAAAACTTCTGCACATCGCTAGAATTACCATTGAAAAATACTTAAAAAACCGCCAAATACCCGTTTTGGATTCAAACCAATTTGATGCAGCATTGAAAGCAAAAAGCGGCGCTTTTGTAACGCTTACAAAAAACGGACAACTGCGAGGTTGCATTGGGCGCTTTATTGCTAAGCAACCCTTGTACAAAACAATACAACAAATGGCGCTTGCTGCTGCCACGCATGATTATCGTTTTCAACCGGTTATCCCCGAAGAGTTAAAAAATATCAGCATCGAAATATCGGTTTTAACCCCTTTAAAACGCATCAAGTCAATTGATGAAATTGTTCTTGGACGTGATGGAATTTATATGGAAAAAGACGATAAACACGGCACGTTTTTACCACAGGTTGCCACCGAAACAGGTTGGGACAAAGAAGAATTCCTCGGTCATTGTGCCCGCGACAAAGCCGGCCTCGCTTGGGAAGACTGGAAAAAAGCTAAAATTTACACCTATCGGGATATTGTGTTCAGTGAAAAAAAATGCAACTAATATGTTACCAACGTTTTGTTCATTGACACCCTACAATGAAATTTGCTTATTTAAAAAATATTCCTTCAACAAAGATATTTTTAAAACAAAACCGGCGTTAAATATCAGCCCCTACGTAATTTATAAAATACTCGTTGTGTTTTATACTTTATGTTGATAAAGGAACAAAAGAGAAAGATAGAAAAGCCATTCTGCATAAAAGTAGCAAATATGCATTACCTATCTTATTATCAACGTGATGGATGCTTGTTTTTTTCCAGAATATTTTCAACAACATAAATCCCGGCAGAAAAGCCCTGCCTAAAGCCCATATACGCCTTCTAATTTCAACGAATCGCAGAAAATAATCCGCCTTTTTTAGAAAGTGGCTCTAATTTGCCTCCAAAGGTGACTTTTGATCATTATTTATTTTTTTGAATATAAAACACCGGTTAACGATTTTAGAACCTCGAAAGTTTAATTTACCTCTTAAATCGTGATTCGTTTATTGATATTCATCATTCAATTTATCTCAATAAACAAAAAGGTATAGCCGAAATAACATTATGACGCCCAAAGGAAATAGTTTTTAAGTTGAAATAAAAAAACTTTGTAGCCAAATGGTTACAATACTCTTTTGTCTTTTCAGAAAATGTGAACCCGGAGGGACTCGAACCCCCAACCTCCTGATCCGTAGTCAGGTGCACTATCCAATTATGCT
Organism: Bacteroidota bacterium; assembly: GCA_003232915.1. Lineage (GTDB taxonomy): Bacteria > Bacteroidota > Bacteroidia > Bacteroidales > F082 > Sulfidibacterium. The sequence goes on from QIKE01000121.1 coordinate 3,176, forward strand.
ACGGGTCCCTTAAATCAAACCGCAAAAATACTATTTTTTTTTAAATGTAAATAAATTTTCATAAATATCATTTCAATATGGCGAGATAATAATTTGTGAGGCTCAGGAAAATATTTTATCTTAATTCTACTCATTAGTATCAAACTACTTTCAGAAAGCTGTTTGGTTCAGCCCCCTAAATTATAGGACAAAATTAGTTTAATTTTAAAATACTAATTTTGCATAAACGAAAACGATTAAAGGCAGTTGGAGTATTGAAGAAAAGACCTCAATATTCTAAGGCTGAACAAACAGGTGTAGTAGAAGGTTGCCGTAAGCACGGTATTTATGTCTTCACGAGCCATCTTATATTCCTTCGTTTGAATGAAAATGTTATTTTTGTAAAAAATTGGGAAATGACACAAACCGTTAATCCTTTTACAGGTGAAACAATAGCAACGTACGACGAGATGTCAGAAAGTGGGATAGAACATATTCTGCAAAAGAGCAATTTTAGTTTTAAGCAATGGAAAAACCTCACTTATTCAGAACGGGCTAAACATTTTGAAAAGCTGACTAAACTACTACGGCAAAACAAAGAAAAATATGCCCGCTTGGTTACGTGCGAAATGGGGAAAATCATTAACGAGTCGCGGGCCGAGATTGAAAAATGTGCTTGGCTGTGCGACTATTATGCTAAAAATGCCGCAGCAATGCTTCGCGTCGAATTTTTCAACACCGATGCTAAGAAAAGTTATATTCGTTTCGAGCCCGTTGGAATAATTTATGGCATTATGCCATGGAATTTTCCATTTTGGCAAGTGTTACGTGCTGCGGTTCCTACTTTGATGGCCGGAAATACTTTTGTTTTGAAACATGCGCCAAATGTAACAGGAACCGCTATTGCCATCGAAAATTTATTTCTAGAAGCGGGATTTCCCGAGTATGTTTTCAGCAACTTAATTATTCCTATTGAGCTATCGGAAAAGGTGATAGCTCATCCTTTTGTCGAAGGCGTAACCTTAACTGGAAGTCAGCGGGCAGGGCGAACAGTAGCGGCACAAGCAGGAAAATATTTGAAAAAATCAATTCTTGAGCTTGGTGGTTCCGATCCTTACATTGTTTTAAAAGATGCAAAATTCAACGAAAGTTGTAAAACAGGCGTTTGCTCACGATTTTTAAATGCTGGACAAGTTTGTATCTCGGCCAAACGCTTTATTGTTGAAGAGGAAATTATGGAGTCGTTTGTAGCCGAACAAAAAGTCCTATTGGAAAGTATTATTTTGGGTAATCCTATGGATGAAAAAACCAATATGGGGCCTATGGCTCGCCCCGACCTATTAAAAAATTTAGAAAGGCAAGTAAACCGTTCGGTAGAAGCGGGAGCACAAATAATTACCGGAGGCCATCGCTACAACGGCCATTCGCAATTTTATGTTCCTACGCTTATTACCAACATAAAAAAAGGGATGCCGGTTTACGATGAAGAAACCTTCGGACCTGTTTCAATAATTATTCCTGCCAAAAACCCCGAAGACGCTCTACGAATTGCCAACGACACTACATACGGCCTCGGAGCCAGTTTATGGACACAGGATTTGGAATTAGCCGAAAAACTTGCCGTCAAAATCGAAGCAGGCTCAGTATTTATAAACGGAATGACCAAATCTGATCCTCGTTTACCTTTCGGAGGTACAAAACGTTCGGGTTACGGCCGCGAACTCGCCTATTTTGGAATCCGTGAATTTGTCAATCAAAAAACAGTCTGGATGAAATAAGTGTAACCATTTGTCAATCATTAAAAATAAAACTATGTCGAAAAATCATCATCACAGTCACAAAACACTCAAAGGAAAAGATTTGTCTATAGTCATCTTTTTGAATCTTGCTATTAGTATTGCACAAGTTATCGGCGGATTATTGTCGGGGAGTATGGCACTTATTTCCGATGCTCTACACAACTTTTCCGACGTGCTGTCGTTAATTATTTCGTGGTTTGCAAGACATTTATCAGCACGCGAAAACACCGAAAAACTAACCTTTGGCTATAAGAGAACGGAAATAATGGCAGCTTTTATTAACGCTTCCACTCTGATAGGCATTGCGCTGTATTTAACTTATGAAGCTATTTTCAGAATATTAGTCCCTCATCCGGTGAAATCAGATATTGTTATTTGGCTTGCCGTAGCATCCATTGTCATCAACGGGTTGAGTGTTTTAATTTTACAAGCCGGATCCAAATCAAGTATGAACATCAAATCGACTTACTTGCATTTATTTACCGATATGCTAACTTCTGTGGCTGTACTTATCGGCGGCTTAACTATCAAATATTGGGGATTTTATCGTGTCGACGGTATTATTACCCTTTTCATAGCTGTTTTTCTAATTTATTCGAGCTGGAATTTGCTCAACGAATCATTGAATATTATCCTTATGTTTGCACCCAAAGACATTGATGTTAAGAAACTTGCCAGCGATATCGAAGAAATCAAAGAGGTGAAAAACATTCATCACTTGCACCTGTGGAGACTCACCGATTCTGAAACCCACCTCGAAGCCCATATTGATTTTCTTGAAAATATTCAACTAAGTAACTTTGAGCAAAAATTAAAAGCCATTGCTTCCATTGCCAAAGCATATGGCATAAGCCACATTACCATTCAACCCGAATTTGAAAACTACGATGATAAAAGCTTGATACACAATGTTTAATCGGAATGAAGGATAGTGTCGTCAGATTTTGTAGCACTATTTGACACTAAACAAATAAATATTAAAATATTTTTTCTTCTTCATAGGAATAGCCATTATTTTTCCGTTGGGTGAAACGGACGGACATCGTTCGATGTATTTATTCTCGGTAATTCTGTAAATCGCTTTACCGTCTTTGCGCATGCTGTAAACTTCTCCGGTCTTTGTGTTATTATAAACCACAAACAAAATTCGCCAATCATAAGGTGTCCAATTGGTTTTCAAAGCATATGATTGTTTATAACGATGTGAAACCTCACCATACCAATTGCACATAATCAGTTTTCCGACAGTATCGGTCGCTAAATTAAGCTGCTGATAGAGAATTGAACTTCCATTGTGCGAAAAAATAGGAAAAACACAAGTTCCTTTTTCATTACTCAGTTTGTTCAAATTATCGTATACAAAATCGTAAGAAAATATCTGCATTGTTCCCGAAATTTTATCGAAACCCGAGAAACAAACCAAATGGCCTGTGGGGTCGAAAGAAGGTTGACTACAAACAATGTTTCGGTTAAACAACGGCTTAATTTTTCCTGTTTTTAACGAATACTGATACAAAAATGATGTTGACCCTTTATCGGAATCGAAAACAACCGCATTATAGTGAGGACGCCACACAGGATGTCTCTCGTTGCTGAGCCACCTTGTTATTTGAATCAAACTATCGCGACGCAAGTCGTATAAAAAAATATCCTCATTTCCATTTTTACTCGACTGAAATAGCAAATAGCGTCCATTTTCGGACCATGATGGAAAAAGCTGATCGCCCTTAAGCAAAATACTATCAATAGCTTCGCCGGTACCCTTATATTGCGCTTGCAGTACCGATGAAAAACCGGTAAATAGCAGCAATGATATATAGGCTAAAAAACGACAATTTAGCTTGAGGCGCATAGGAATACTATTTTTTTTTAAAAGACGGCAAAGATACTGTTTTGGCATAGAAACACAAAAACCCACACCAAAAGGTTGCAGGTTTTTGTGTTGCGGAGAGTAAGGGATTCGAACCCTTGGTACCCGTAAAGGGTACAACGGTTTTCGAGACCGCCCCGTTCGACCACTCCGGCAACTCTCCGGCGGCAAAATTAGAAAAATATCATTTTGGAAAATTTTTTTTTAAATTATATTGTTTTCCAATGCTATGACTAACTAATGTGTGAGCGAAATTTCTTATGAAAAAACGAACGCATTAGGTAGAGAGTGCTGTAATAAGGAATGAGTAGGGCAATGGAAAGTAAACCTGAAAATCCCTGATCGATACCCAAGTTAACAAATACTATCAAGCCGGATAGAAGTACGAGAAAAGGAAAAAAATAGCCAAATAGTACAGCCCAAATACCATCCGATTGTTTCAATTCAATGGTAACCTCTTCTCCCTCGTTATACCGCATTTCGGGCTTTAAATCCACTTCAACTATTTTTTCTTTCAAGTCGCCGGTTGCACAAACATTGTTGAGCGAACAGGAGATACAACTTGCTTTTGAGATGATAGATACACTAACTTTACCATTTTCAATTTTTTTTATAATACCCGTATGAGTTACTATGTTTTTATCCATCAATTCAAATTTGTAACAAAAATACGTGTAATTTTCCTTAGTATGAATGAACACAAAAAACTATCAAAACAGTATTTTAATGTAATATGTGTTATCGGAAAACGAACCATAAATTGTGGCAAAGACAGCAGAAATGTTTGGATTGTTTTTATGTGACTACACATAAAGCGAACTAAATTGTTCCGGTTAATGATATATGATATTATAAAAGAGGATTAACACAACCCGATTACATTTTTCTTTCTTTGAATTTGTTCGATATAAGGAAGTCCTACGGACTTCGTTTTCAACATTATGCTACGAAACACAAACAGGAAGAGCCTACGGATTTCTTGAAGATTATAATATCATACAAAATTATTCATAATTCTTTGTAACACCCCTAACGGGGTGTTCTGTTTGTAATTGTCGACTCTATGCCAACGCTAAACTCCGACAGGTGTAGCCCGTAAAAAATTATTTCGCTTTTAGTATGTAACAGTTATAAAATCTGTTTTTGTATAATACTATTTCGAACGGGGAATTTGACATTGTAAAGAGATTTCATTTTCTTAAAAAATGCAGTGTTCCGCAAAAGTAATTATCAATAACATCAGGCCAACTGACCCCAAGGGAATCAGGATGACCCCAAGGTAGAATAATGTGAAACTCAAGTCTGGAAATTTGGTTTGTTTTTTGTTCAACACCTCGAATAATTTTCCAGAACGATGTCATCTTTCCAGTGAGCTAATCGGTGTTTTTCAACAATTAAGTTTGAGTTTTCGGTATCTACTCTCTGATCAGCATCTGTTATGTAAACCTATTTTAGTAAACGTCTTGTTTCATCTTTATGCGACATATATTCCTTTATTATATTGGCCAATACCCATTCTGCTCTGTAAGCTATTAGTTTTATAGTATCCAAAAAGTGCTCTATTTCATTTATTACATTGCAAAACTCTTCATTTTCTGATATTTAAGAGTATGATATTTTTTGAGACACTAATTTTTTTGTTGTTTTATTTATTTTATTTCTTTTTCAAGTTGTTCTATTTCCTCTTTTAATTCCTGTTTATCAGACAAGTAGCTTTCCATTTTCTTTTCTTCTATGGATTCTGCTTTCAATGTTAAGGTGGCAAACTTTGATTTTAAGGGTTATACTACCATTTTAGTGGAAAACTTTATATTAGATGATTTAAATGCCAGATATTCAAATATTCATATAGATTATTGAGGAAAACATAGCTTTATCTCCATATACATCTGATATATAATACTATAATCGCTTTTTACTTCATTTCATCCACTAAATTCTCAGTAGTATCCATGTTGTACTTTTTCTTCATTTGTGGATAAGTAGATTCAATGCAGACTGTCAGCCCTTAATTTATCAAGTATGTAGTTGTTCACTCTTTAATAGCTTGTAACGGTTAGTTAAACTGTGTTTGCTTCGACAAATAGCTTTAGCAAAGGTTGATTAATGAAGTTTAGGTTTTATTGTGTGATGTGTTTTAATTTTCATAAAATCCGAGTAATATTTATTATGATTGAACTCATTTATAGATTTTCTGGCATTTTTTGAAAAACGTTTATAAATTTTTTCTTCCATCTTGAAAAATTCTATAATTCTTTTTTTAAAATCAATTGGGCTATCACAAAAGTAGCCATTATAACCATCTTTAATGACCCAATCATTTTCAGGCAAATTGGTTCCTAGTACAGGCACCCCATTATTTAAATATTGTTTAGCTTTAATACCAGATTTTGATCTTTGAACTTCATTATCAAGTAGCGTGGCAATGCCAATGTCGAAAGAAACGATTTTTTGCTGCAATTGCACTTCGTTTTTCCAATCTAATTTTAGTGGAATTTCAACTTCAATATGTTTATTGGAATTAAAGTAGTCGAGAATAAAACGCTCATCTTCCGGTTTTTTGACTCCCATTATAATCAGCTTACAATGGAAATTTAACATCTTAATAGCAGGGAAGACCAGTTGGATTAGACTATTTTTATGATCACCACCAAAGCCACCGATCCAACCTATCGTAAAAACAGAACTTTTTATTGTCTTAATAATATTTAGATCCGTTGTAGGTGAAGTGGTGATAATGATGTTGTCATTGAATTTTGATAAATGTTCAGCAATTGCTCTGCTTCCGGCAGCAATACAACTGCATTTTTTAACAAAAGAATAGAACGGTTTTGGCGGCAAATAAAGGTAATCGGCATCATCTATGTCGTATACCGTATACTTTTTACGAACGGTAATCAGAAGTTTTAGCAAGTTAGCATAAATATAATTCGAATGAACTTTTTGTATTACTATAACGGAGTCTTTCTTTCTAAATAAAAGTGCTGATATATAGTTCTTTATAAATATGAACATCCTTTTGGGGTGGTACCCAGGAATAATAAGAGAACTCTCAACATTGTATTGTTCTCTGAAAAATTGTAACGGATATTTTGCTCGATAACGAACGCTTGGAGAATCTTCGTTATAAAATGCAAACCAGTAGATAAATGTTATTTCTTTCATTTTTTACACCAATAAATCGCTTCCTTATCAATTTTTATTAACGGTTCTTCTATTTTGTTTTCTTTCCTAAATGTATCTACCGCTGCCTTGCAATAAGAGAATGCATTATAATCATCTACAATAACATACCCTCTCGAAAAAACTTTGGGATATAAATATTTTTGAGCTAAATGGGTTGATTCATATAAATTGCCATCCAGTCTCAGAAGTGAAAATTTTTCCACCTCTAACGTTGGTAAGGTATTTTTAAACCACCCTTTCAGGAGTATTACTTTGTCATCCGGAAGATCAAAACTTTTGAAATTTTTTTCGACTTTTTCTTTTGTAGCGGTTAAAATTTTATGCTTATGAAGATTGCTTTGTCTGTCTTCTGGATAAAGTTTAGTGTTGGGTTTTGGTAATCCTTCAAATGAGTCGGCAAGCCAAACATTCCGATCGTTGATATTGAAGTCTTTTAAAAATGCTCTCATTAATATAGTTGCACCTCCTCTCCACACCTCTGTTTCGATAAAATCATCTTCAATTTTGTCGTTTATAATATTGCGAACACAAAATTCGATATTGTTTAAGTGGTTTAAACCAATCATAGTTAGGGCGTTTGATGGCCAGTCATAACCATTTACTTGGTCGTTTTCGCTTACATATTTGATTTTACAAATTCCAAAATTCTTTTTTTTTAAGAGTTTGTGCAACGGGAATAGAGAAGCGGTTTTCCAATTCAGATTTACTATTTCAAGTAGATAATATTCATATGAATTGATTTTTAAATGATCAATCAACGTTTTTTTTACTAGTTCTATGTAAGGGGATGAAGTCATTAATCCATGTTGGTATTCATTCCACATAACGTTAAGTATGTGAAAAATAAGCGATTTCGAATAACAAAACTTTCAATATACAAGAACACTGAAACACGTTACAAAACTTGGTCATACTACTATCTCGCTTATTTTTTAGATATATTATGATACTACCCTAATTTAAGACCCTAAAATTAGTTTTTTTATTGATATTTTTTTATTTTTTTTAAAATTAATGATGATGAACTGTTAGCCAAAGACTTTCTATAAAAATATTGCCAAGTGCTCTGTTTCTTCCATCAATACTAATCTCTATTCCTTTACTATCAATTTGGAATTGTGCGATGGCTTCATTCATACAATTTTCTTTTGTTTTCGTTCATTTCTCGGTCTTCTTTTTGCATTACCTCCAACTATTGTCTAGTGACAAGCAGCATTTTATTACGATTATATTCGAAATCATCAAACCTTGTACAGTAGATCAGTGCTTAAAGCTTTTGTAATTAGTGAATTCATGGTTTCCTGTTTTAATAATTTCCAAATATAACAAAATTAATTGGGTTTTTCCTTTGTTCTGGTGACAAAATAATTATAAAATCTCCGGGACTTTTTATATTCGTTAAATTTCTGGTGCTTACTTGCGTGGATATGCAGTAGTCTTACTACTATTATGTCCGAATAAGAGCTGAATATAACGCAAATTGATCCTCTGTTACAAAAGTTTGATTTATTATAATAAAATAACTTGATGCAGCTTACAAAGTGCGTGTAATAAAGAAATTGGAATTTTACGGTATACCGTTACTTTTTTGATTATTTTCTCCATAGTTCCGTTTCTATCGTGTCTTAAACAAATGTGTGCCAGTAAAGCAAAGGCCTGTTTCCCATACTCCTCCGATATTTGATAAACTTAGAAATTGTATTTCAACGAAAGGACAAAATTCCGTCCAGGAGACGATATACCGGAGGAATAAGGGCGATAATAGAAATCAAAAATATTTTCCAATCCCAAACTTAACAAAAAAGTATCGCTAAAAGCATAACTTCCGTTTATGTTCATAACCCACCAAGCAGGCGAATAAGGATTGCCGTTATCATCTTTAGCATACATCCAATCTTTGGCTTTTTCGCTTGTTGCCAAATGTTTGAAGTTGATTTGGCCGTTGAACAAAACCAGCGCCCGAAGATGAAGTTTATTCCACTCGTAATTAAGGTCGAAACTTCCAAAGTTGGGGGAAACGTGTCGCAAAGCATTTCCGGCATCGTCGTATCCTCTCAGATAGTTATATTTCAGGCTTGCGCCGAGATGAGGAGAAATTTGCAATGAGGTGGCAAGACTAAAGCCGTAAATAGTGGCTTGTAGAGTATTAACAACAGCCTGTACTTTACTGAGTTCACCGTCGTACCAAATAGAATCGGAACCATTCAAGCTAAAGTTGCCTCGCACCATTGCATCTTTCAGTAACGAATAAAAAGCAGTGGCTTCGATATGTGCCATATGATTGAAATTATACGACACGCCCAAATCGACATTATAGAGATATTCGGGTTTAAGATTTTCGTTGGGAACGACAATATTACCAGGCTCCGAGTCAAAAATTTTGGCAACATCATCAAGATTAGGGGCACGAAAACCCGACGAAAAATTGAATCGCATGCTCCAGTTTGCCGGATGATAAACCATACCCAAATTTCCCGTAATGGCAGCGTTGTTAAGGTTAATTTTGGTAAAAGGCAGATGATATAATAAGGTATCAATAAAAATTGAGTGCAAACCGGTATACGAAAAACGTATCCCTCCCGAAAAAGACAATGGCAGCTTGGAAAAGTCCTTTTTATAACTTAAATAAATACCGCCCGTAAAATAATCGGTTCCGCCGTCGGGATACCTACTTGAGATCGGTTTTTGGGCTTCCGAAAAAATGTTTTTTTCTATACCTGTCGAATTTACCCTGTTATAAACAGCTTCGAGTCCGTAAAACAGTGAATTATTGTTTTTCAATTTTTTATCAAAGTCGATATTGAGTGAGGTGATGTTAACTTTTTCGGAACGTTGACGCAAATATTCGCTACCGAATTTGCGATCGTTACGTCCTTCTTTTACCTGCTGCCAAGCAACGGAAATTTTGGCATAATCATAAGCTTTTCGCGTTTTGTGAAAATCAAGTCCGGCACTAACCATCATCCAACTTTGTGGCGAATAATACCAACGAGCATATTTTAAACGTGCATTTTTATATTGTGTTAATCTATCGTATCGTGGTACTTTGCCGGTTGCACTGTAATACGCTCCAACATTCAAACTCGTATAGCTATTAAAGTTTAATTTTACTTTTTGAACAAAATTAATTTGATGATATCCCGAAAATTTCTGAATCAGAGGATTGTTATTTTTCACTATGGAATCTTTTCCATCAATCGTTTCCACATATTCATTTCTGAGAAAATTGCCGGCTCCCTGTTTTCCCATGCGCAAATCATCAAAATCGGTATAAGAAATCATACTCAAAAAAGCAATGTGGTTGTTGGCAACGTTGATGTCGGCATGAAGTGTTTTTTCAAAAGCTGCCGAAGCTATTCGTCCGTAAAGTGTAGTCTTAACATTCCACTTTTCGCTATTGTTTATCACAGGTTTTTTCAAGTGGATGTCCATCACACCGCCGAGTGCATCGCTACCATAAATGTTTGTCCCCGGCCCGAAAATAACCTCTGCACTTTCCACACTGTTCACATCGGCCTGCAACACATTTTGGAGGTTTCCACTGCGATAGATGGCGTTGTTCATTCTTACACCATCAAGCACAAACAAAATTTTGTTGGCGGCAAAGCCTCTTATCATAGGGCTTCCACCGCCAAGTTGACTTTTTTGAACAAACACTTCACCACTTTGGGCCAGCATATCAGCCGATGTGGCAGGATTATCAAAAGCAATATTCTTAGCTTTAATAACGGCAATACTGTTGGGAATTTCCGATTTGTTCTGCTCCCATTTGTTGGCCGAAACTACCACCATGTCAAGATCAACAAAATTTTCACTCAATCTTACTTTAAAATTATCTTTGGCAATCTGTGGGAGTGCTACCTTTATGCCATAATACGACGGGTGTTGAAATACCAGTGTGTCGGTGTTTCTAAAACCGGACAATAAGGCTATCCCCGAACTATTGGTAAGTGCTGTTGCAGATTTTTTAATATTAAAAATTAAAACATTTACTATAGGAAGTCCCGTTTGCTCATCATATACTTTAACAGTCTGCCCATTTAAATATACAAAGCTTAAAATGCAGATAACTATTAACCAAAGCTTTCTTGTTTTCACGAAAAAGAAATATATCAACATAGGCAGAACATAATTTTTCTAAAATTTTTCTGCGTCATCAATTAAAAGTCTATTTCGAGGGATATCCTCTTTTTTTGGCTGCTTCTTCAAGTCGTTTTTGAAAATGCGACTTTTTTTTACCTGGTTTTTTCTTATTTGCTTCGATTTGTTTTAATAGTTTTTCCTCATTAATTGCTCTGCGGAAAATAAACATTTGCAAGAAAGTAATAATATTAGCGAGGAAATAATAATAGCTTAAACCCGAAGCATAATTATTGAATATCCCAAGGAACAGAATTGGCATAAGATACATCATGGTTTTCATACCAGGCATTGTTTGCGTTTGCTGCCCCATCATTTGATTGTTAAGATAGGTGTACATAACAGTGGAAATTGTCATCAGCAGCGTAAACAAACTTATATGATTACCGTAGAAAGTACTAAGTAGCGGAATATGTTGCGACCACGAAAAAATAGAATCATAGCTTGAAAGGTCGTGCGCCCATAAAAACGACTGCTGACGCAACTGAATAGAAGCCGGGAAAAAACGAAACATCGCAAACAAAATAGGCATCTGTAACAGCATAGGAACACAACCCGAGGCAGGATTGGCACCGGCCTGCTTATACAGTTTCATAACGGCCTGTTGCTTTTTCATCGAATCTTCCTTTTTCGGAAATTTAGCTTGGATAACATCCACTTCGGGCTTCAACACTCGCATTTTGGCCGACGACAAGTATGTTTTGTAAGCAATGGGAAAAAGGAATAACTTCAACAAAAGGGTTAGTATTAAAATGACGATACCGTAATTCCAACCATAGCTACCGAGCCAATTAAACACCGGAATTACAATCCATTCGTTAATCCAAGCCAACAGAAAAAAGCCCCAACCAATAGGAATTTGCCTTTCGAGTGATAGGCCGTAATGTTTCAGTAAAGTAAATTTGTTTGGCCCGAAATAAAGCGCCATCGGAATGTTTTTGGTAACGCCATTGCGATATGGCACCGATAGGCTAACATCCATACTTTTCAGATAGTGTGGAATAGTTGTATTTTTAAGGGTATAATCTTTTAACAAACCATCGGTAAAAAAGTCTTTGGCAATAAGTGTAGAAGAAAAAAACCGTTGTTTAAATGAAACCCATCTGAGTCGTGTTTTAATTTGCTCTTTATCGTCTTTGGTTTCCGAAAGATAATCGACATCGTCTTTAAAAAACTTATAATAAATAGTAGAACCGTTGAAGCGGTCAACAGTTCTCTCCTGTTTTCGCAAATCGGCGTGCCAGTCAATTTCAACATAAGAGGCATTGGGTGAAATAAGTCCCTCCATATTCACAAAATTTACGTTGAAATCAAGCATGTAATCGTTTCCTTTTACCCGGTAAACATATTCAATGTATTTGGTCGAATCAATTTTTCCTTCCGAAACATCGGCATACAAACGCATTTTAAAAACACCGCTGCTATCACCGCTAACTTTCAGTCCGTTAACATCGGAAGCCACCGGACGAAAGTAGAGTTTACTTGTGTTAATGGCTCTGTTTTGTGAGAAAAAAGAAAGACCGAATCTACTTGTACTCGAATCGAAAAGAATTACAGGAAGCGAATCGTAAGTTTTGTATTTTTTGAGTTCTACCGACTGCACATAACCACCTTTTTTACTGATATTCAACTTTAAGAGATCGGTTTCTATAGTATAAACAGTGTCGTTTCCTTTGGCCGAATTTGCAAAGCTACCAAATTTGCTGACAAGTGATTTGTAATCATCCGAAGCCGGCTCAACAATTCTATGAGTTTGAGTTTTTGCAGCCATAGCGGCTTTTACAGCTTTTTGTTCTTGTTGCCGCACTTCCAATGCCGCTACTTTAGCTCTATTGATGGAGTCGTGAATTTTTACAACACGAATAATGGAATCGGCGCTTCGCTTCTTGGCCGCAAGTTCTTCCTTCGAAGGGCTCATCCATATGGAGTAACCCACCATAATTGCAGCAATAATGATAAACCCAAGTATGGAATTTTTATTCATTTTTTCAATTTAACATAAGGAGCGGCAAAGATAAACAGAAAATCCATAAAAGTTCAGACTTTATTTTGAAGACAAAATAATATTTAGATGCGCTTGATTATACAATATAAAATAATCGTATATATTATTATTTTTAATAGTGGACAGGCAATCCTTCCGTTATATTCCACGTCTTAAAAACCTTTTCGGCTATTATGTTTCATGTAGTAGCAAAAGGGGTACAACGCATTATGTCAATACTTGCTTCTACAAACACACAAATAAGTTTTGCCGCTACGGACAACTACTCTAATCCCTGACGCAAAACTAACCGAACACTTTTTTTGATTTTTTTTAATAAAAACTTAATAGGTAATTAAAAATATAGTATTATTGCAATATTATTTTAATATCATTTTAAATTAAAAAATATGAAAATGGAAAAGAAGTTCTCAGCTTATTCGGGCTATGTTGCTATGGTTACTATCTTATTGTTCATCGGCATTCCAGTATGGCTTTTAGTTACACAACAATCAAATTGGCCATTAATTTTCGGCATTATCGGATTAGTAGCTATTGCCGGTTTTGTTATTGTCAACCCCAACGAATCGGCAGTTCTTATTCTCTTCGGTGCTTACAAAGGGAGCATCAAATCCAATGGATTTTGGTGGGTTAATCCTTTTTATGTAAAAAAGAAGATTTCGCTGCGTGCCCACAACTTCAATAGCGATCTCATCAAGGTAAACGACAAACTCGGCAACCCTATTATGATAGGTGTAGTACTTGTTTGGAAAGTGGAGAATACTTTTAAAGCGGCTTTTGAGGTGGACGATTACACTCATTTTGTTGACATCCAAAGCGAAGCGGCCGTACGAAAACTGGCAGGTCGCTATCCTTACGATAATCTTGAAGACGAAAATGCACATCTCACCTTGCGTAGCAGTAGCGATGAGGTGAACAATATGCTGGAACAGGAAATTACCGAACGGCTTTCTATTGCGGGTATAAAAGTGGTAGAAGCACGCATCAACTATCTTGCATACGCCAAAGAAATAGCAGGCGCGATGCTGAAACGTCAACAAGCCTCAGCCATTATTGCAGCACGTCGCAAAATTGTCGAAGGTGCAGTGGGTATGGTTGAGATGGCTCTTGCAGAATTGTCGAAAAAGCAAATTATCGAACTCGACGAAGAGAAAAAAGCAAGTATGGTTAGCAACCTGATGGTAGTGCTTACTTCCGACAAAGACGTTTCGCCAATGATAAATACCGGCACTTTGTACCAGTAACAATGATTTTATAAAATGCTTAACCGAACTGTAAATTTTTAAAAATGAGTGAATACACTAAACAAAAGGGTATTTTTTTTAAAGAAGTACAGCGATTTAATCAAAGCCGCAAAATTTGGTTAATCTATTTTGTATTGGTTGGAGGCCTTATGCCCATTCTTTACGGAATGTATCAGCAAATGATACTGAACAAAGCCTGGGGCGACCAACCGACAAGTGATACGAACTTGATACTCCGGTTTTTGCTTATTTTGGGAGTGGAGGTAGCTGTTGTTTTATTGATATCAGTCTCCAAACTCGAAACACTTATAAATTCCGAAGGCATCCATTACCGTTATCCGCCTCTGCTACGCAAGTGGAAAATAATAAGTTACGAAGAAATAGCTGAATATAAAGTTAGAAAATACAAGCCTTTGCGGGAATATGGCGGTTGGGGATATCGAAAAAGAAAGTTCAAAAGCGGAACAGCTTATAATGTTTACGGAAACGTTGGCTTACAACTCAAATTGAAAAACGGCAAAAAAATACTTTTAGGTACTCAACGACAAGGAGCAATTGAGTATGCTATGAAAAAATTAATGAAAAAAGAATAAGAGGAATGGGGATAGCTAAAAAAAAAACTTTTGCACTACGCCTTACGCCTAAAATAATGGAAGCAATGGAAAAATGGGCTGCCGATGATTTCCGTAGCGTCAACGGACAAATTGAATGGTTACTACACAACGCACTAAAAAACGCCGGAAGGTGGAAAAAAGAAAATTAACAATAAAAGTTACCTTGTTCTCCCGAAAAAAATAAAAAAAGGACGACAAGCTTGTAAGCGGGATTCTGTACCGTATGTGCACGGTTTCTGTCATTTATCCAGGCCACGGGTTACCCCGAAGCTCAAGCAACCTACCCGCCGGCGTCGAACGAGCAATTCTTATTCCGCATTTAACGAAAACACCGGCATATTTGGCCTTGCAACCCATAAGGTTTACCCCTTTGCCGTGTTGCCACGACAAAGCGTAGGCTCTTACCCCACGTTTTCACCCTTACCTCAATCATTGCCTGAAGCAAAACGAGGCGGTTATTTTCTGTGGCACTTGCTGTTCAGCCCGTTTCAAAACGAAATGACCTTCCCGTTAGGAAGTATGGTGCTCTGCGTTGTCCCGACTTTCCTCCATATCCTCAAAGAACATGGCGACAGAACCACTTGCCGTCCAAATTTTTTGCAAAAATAATATTTTAATTTTTCACAAAACAAAAACAATTTTCGTTCCTACTTGTAAAGCGTGTATCTTGTTAGAATTTATTTTTTATTGACAAGCAATGCCTATTTGTAAAAAAAATCAAATTAACAATAAAACTTTTGCAATATTTTTAATCATTAAATTCGTAATTGCTTTTTCAGTAGCGAAAATAACAAATTAACGCAAACTCTGTTTCATCTTTTTTATTTGCAGAATTATAAATTGAAAACATAGATGATTACTTTTGCATAAAAATTTATAGCTATGGTTTATCAATGTGGATGGATTGGCACTCCCGAAATTATTTTGATACTCGCAGCAGTATTGTTGCTTTTCGGCGGGAAAAAAATTCCTGAACTCGCCAAAGGACTTGGCAAGGGAATTCGCGAATTTAAGGACGCTACCGAAAAAAGCGACCTTGCCACCGATATAAAAGATATTACATCGGAAATAAACGACCTAAAAAAGGACGTTGACAAAATCAATCCGAAAAAAGCATTAAACATTAAAAATCCACTAAAAAGCAAGAAAAAATAAAGATGTGGATTAAAAGAAGACTATTTGAAAGATTTAACGGAAGGGAAAGTTGGTAAACAAATATTGCATTTTGCCTTGCCCATGTTGGCGGGTAACGTGTTTCAGCAGCTTTATAATGTAGTTGACAGTATTGTTATCGGACGAGCTATCGGCAAAGAAGCCCTTGCAGCCGTAGGTGCTAATTTTCCTTTTATTTTTGCATTGATATCTTTTGTTGTTGGCATCGCCATCGGTTCTACTGTTATCATCTCGCAATATTTTGGTGCGCGCAAAATGGAAAACGTTAAACGCGCCATTGACACGTTATATATTTTTATGTTTTTTGCTTCGATTTTTCTGACCGGTATCGGCATTTATTTTAGCAAAGAAATTTTTCAAATCATCAGTTTGCCACAGGATGTTTTGCCGCTGGCCGTCAATTATTTTAAAATTTATGCGCTCGGATTTATATTTTTTTTCGGATTTCAAGGAACAAGCGCTATTTTGCGGGGTCTCGGCGATTCGAAGACCCCTTTTTATTTTCTTAGTGTTGCAACGATAATCAATATTGTACTCGACATTGTTTTTGTTGTAGTATTCCACTGGGGTGTTGAAGGTGTTGCCGCTGCCACGGTAGTTTCACAAGCTATGGCATTTTTTGCCATTATCATTTATTTGAATCGCTACCACAGTTTTATGTCGTTTAGTCCGTTGAAAATGTGTTTCGATTTGGACATGTTTAAAAAATCACTTAAAATCGGACTGCCTGCCGGTATGCAGCAAACATTTGTTGCAGTGGGTTTTCTCGCATTATATCGTATAGTAAACATGTTCGGAACACCTACCATTGCAGCATACAGCATTGCCATGCGTATTGATTCTTTTGCCGTTATGCCCGCTATGAATTTTTCGGCGGCTTTAGCCACTTTCGTGGGACAAAATATAGGAGCCGGAAAATTCAATAGGGTGGGGAAAGGCCTTAGTGCCACATTTAAAATGGCGTCCGTTGTATCTATTCTTGTCACGACAATAGCTATGGTTTTTGCCGGCCCTTTGATGCATGCTTTCACCAAAAACACCGTAGTAATTGACGTAGGAAAGCAATACCTATATATTGTTTCACCTTTTTATCTTGTTTTTTCCACTATGTTTGTAATCAGTGGCATAATGCGTGGCGCAGGCGACACGCTTATTCCCATGTTTATTACCATCCTTTCGCTTTGGGTTGTCCGCATTCCGGCATCATATTTCCTTTCGCAAAAACTCGGCTCCCTTGGTATCTGGTGGGGAATTCCAATTGCTTGGTTTGTGGGAACTGCCCTCTCCTACTTTTACTATAAAACAGGAAGATGGAAAAAGAAAGCTGTGGTTAAGAAAAAAATGGCGAATCTGTGAGAAAGCATTTTAATAACAAAACGTAACTATTCAGCCGGTTTGTAATGCTAAATATCAACATGATACGATAAAATGGATTTAATAAATATTCAAATATTTTTCGTAATAAAATTTTATTCCATTGATATTCTGTAGGTAACGTTTTGTTGTAATTTGGTTAAAAAATATTAAAACTGTGATATTCAATGTGTTAACTATGTCATTTCGGCTGAATAGTTACAACAAAACTAATCGACAAACTGTTTAAGTTAATCTGTATCATGCAAACAGTTGCATATTAGATATGATGCTTTAATCATTCATGGGTTCTTCTTTTCTTGTTTTTGAAGTTTACCGCAGTTCGTACGGGTTTACTGTTGCTCAATACGCTTTGCAGATTATGTTTCTTTGCCATTTTAATTGCTGTGAGCTTAAACATACGGCAATTAAAAGTCGTGGAGTTTATTCCTCGTCAAACAAACTTCCTCAATATCCTATAATTAAATAGTATTAGGAAGATAAAAATACCGATTATTATGGTTTTCAATTGCAATGGGTTTCTAATCATTAGCAAACAAATTAACAGCCCCAATTCAATTGAATATTTAGGTTGTATTTTAGAAAATTCTGTATATTTACGCATGCGTGTTTAAACCCTGAAAGTTATGGCTAAATAATTCTGGGCCACAAAACTGCCTTTCGTTTTGCTGATATTAAGACTTGTTTAAGTTAGGAAATTTATTTCTCTATTGGCGAGATAAGATTTGTCTTTCCATGATTATCTGAATACAGGATAATAGAATTTTTTTTAACCGTTTAAAGCCGTTTTCGTTTTCTTTTTATTCTGCTTTAAAGTAGCACGCATACAATGTGTTTCAAACAAAAAAACGCCAAACGATGTAAACAACGCTAAATACAACAAAAAAAACCATTCCTGTCCACGCCAATATTTTTAAAAATAAACTTGGTTTTGCATCATTGGGAAAATGCTTATCGGTAACCACACGGTAGTTGATATAGGCAAAGGCAGGAGTAACGATAAACGAAAGAGTTGTAGCTAAATCAACCATTTGCCGCATTGAAGAAACCAGAAATGCTATAATAGCGAGTGTTCCAACTGTAATAATCACAAGCCAAAAAACCCTAAACTTGTCGCCATTTATTATTTTTTTGGTAAACGAAGGGACAAGGAATTTAAAAATTGGTGTAAGCACACGCGAATAAGCATCAAGTACGGTAATGGTAGTACTAAACATAGTGGTAAAAGCAGCGAGCGAAATAATCCAAAACGACCAATTGCCAATGCTTACGGTGTACATATTTATCAATTGGCTAGAAAATTTCACACCGCTCGGCGAAAGACTTTCACCCGTACCATACATCACAAACGCTCCAAGCGAAAGAAAACCAACTGCCAAAAGTGCGGTAGCAATATAACTAAACCTGAACTCCAACAAGCTATCTTTCAGAGAAGGAGTATAACCCAACTCTTTTGCTTTTTCGATATTCCAAATTGATGACCACACCGAAACATCAATAGGCGCAGGCATCCACCCCACAAATGCTATTAGAAAAAAAATGTTGGCTTTGTCCGACCAATTGAAATGAGTAAGTGCTTCGGGTGTAACTTGCTTATGAATACCGAGAGCAGCAAAAACAGCCACCACAGTCGATAACGAAAGTAATATAATAATAAATTTCATTAGTTTATCAAGGAAAGAATATTTCCCTACAGCAAGAAAGAAAAGGCTTATCACTAATATCATTCCGGATAATGTGACCAAATCAACGCTCACTTGAAAAATGTAAGTAAACAAACCCACGGTTACTACCGTTACCGCAGCCTGAATAATAAACATCGAACCAACTGTGAGCAAGGCATATAAACCCACAGCCCATTTCCCCACTTTCCTATAACCGTCAATCAAGTTATTTCCGGTAGCAACAGCATAACGTACTCCAAAATCGAAAAAGGGATATTTTAGAAAATTTGCCATAATCAATATCCATACAAACTCGAAATTAAACATTGCACCTGCACGTGTTGACTGCACAAGGTGAGAAACGCCTACTGCTGCTCCTGCAAATAATAAACCGGGACCAAGAATTTTGAAAAACTTTTTCATTTGCCTCTGTTTTAATACCGGGACGGTTTTTGGCAATAGTCCCAATTTAAAAAAAGCAAATATAATTTTTTTTACATTAGCAGAAAAAACATGACATCAATTGAATTTAAAAAGAAAGTTGTTGCCATTACCGGTGCTTCATCTGGAATAGGCAAAGCGCTGGCCTTGCAACTTGCACAACAAGGTGCCTATTTGGCATTAGGAGCACGAAATCCGAAAAAATTGGAAAAAGTTGCCGCTTTATGTCGTAAATCAAGAGGAGAAGCCATTGCTGTAACTGTTGATGTCACCAACGAACTTCAATGCAAAATATTTATTGAGAAAACAATTGCCCGGTACCACCGACTTGATATCCTAATCAACAATGCAGGCATTACTATGTGGGCATATTTTGAAAATATAGAAAACCTTGATATTTTACGCAACATAATGGAAGTAAACTATATGGGAAGCGTTAATTGTACCTATTATGCTTTGCCGTATTTAATTAAGTCGAAGGGCAGGTTGGTTGGAATTTCAAGTCTTACCGGAAAATCGGGAGTACCTACACGCTCGGGTTACGCCGCAAGCAAACATGCAATGGCCGGTTTTTTCGACACATTACGTATCGAACTTCAAGAAAAGGGAGTAAGTGTTACCATGATTTATCCCGGATTTGTTTCTACCGAAATCAGAAAACGAGCCATAGGCCCCAACGGAAAACCTTTGGGCAAAAGTCCTGTAAAAGAAATGCAGGTAATGACACCCGAAAAATGTGCCGCAATAATTATTCGGGCTGTTGCCAAACGAAAACGTGAGATTGTGATGACACTGCGTGGAAAACTCGGGCTATGGGTTAAACTTATTGCTCCGAGGCTAGTAGATAAAATTGCTAGGAAAACCATTGAATCGGGAAGATAACATACTTCACAAAATCAAATTGATAATTATTATATGGCTGATTATTAAGAATAATCGTTTTAAAACTTCGCATATTTATCCTGTAATGAAATGTATCGGGATTCGTACTTTTTTTTATGCAAAGCATTGGAAACAAAAAACAGATTTAAAAATTTTTTACCCTTTCAACAAAGACTAAAGCCTATTATCGTGGATCATAATGCTGTTAAGTATTCGTTTATTGCCCTTACGATATTTAGCACCTATGTAATCAGCCAACGTTTTTTTTTCTATAAACTCTTTAAACTGCTTAACCATTTTTGTCGTAACATTACCAAAAATACAGGTGTCGAAAGGGCAAATAGGACGGTTAATAGGACATTGCGAAACAATGAGTTTTCCTTCAATAGCCTCATAAATATCTATCAACTTTATTTCGAGTGGAGATTTTATAAGAAAAAATCCTCCCGAAGGTCCCCTGTGTGAGCCAAGAAAACCGTCTTTAGCCAATTTCTGCATCACCTTAGCTACGTGAAATTTTGAGCTGCCTGCCCGCTCGGCAATTACATTTACATTTACTTGTTGCTCAGAACTTTGGGCAATAATCACCATACCGTGTAATGCAATAGATACCGCCTCCGAAATGTTAACAATTTTACCCATCTCGTTTATTTAAGTAATTAAGGGGTAAAATTACTGCTTTTACATCTTTCTGCATTGAATTTTGCATTATACCGAGTTATTTATTCTGTTTCTAAAGAAGAAAATTCTTTCTGCATATTTGAAATAAATCTGTGAATAAATTTTCTTACAAACAAGTTCGTCATTGTAAGTAAGTATTTTTACTTTTGGAAAAGAAATTTGTCAACTTTTTTGATAAACTATGGAGATTATTGCCATTTTAAAACTAACGGGAATCATCACACTTTTTGTCTTGTCGATGATGCTTATCATTGAATACCTCAATGTATTATCGCATGGATTGTGGAGCAAAGGAATAGAAACGAGCCGTTTCAAGCAAGTATTTCTTGCTACTTTTCTAGGTATCATTCCCGGATGTCTCGGATCTTATACGGCTGTTTCACTCTATGTTCACAACATCATCAGGGTAGGAGCATTAGTAAGCACTATGATTGCCACATCGGGTGATGAGGCTTTTCTGATGTTTTCCATTATCCCCGAAAAAGCAATTATCTTAAATATTATTCTGTTAATTATTGCATTTGCCGTTGGACTTATTGTGGATTATCTTTTCAAAAAAAAATCTGCTAAGTTTATTAGCAGCAAGCAGTTTCACCTTCATCAAATTCCTGAATGTAGTTGCTTTACCGGTCGCAGCATCCTTAGGCAACTTATTCAAATGACACCTACACGTGCACTGTTCCTGTTGTTTCTTGTGGCCTCGTTTATTGCCATATTTTTTTCAAGTAACCACGAAAATAGCACACTTCACCAAATTATATTGCTCGGCAATGCCACTAAAGAACCTGCACATCCCATCTTGATAAAAGTAACTTTTCTTTTGGTTTTGTTTATTTCGTTGTTTGTTGTATTATCGGTAAACGATCATTTTCTTGAAAAACATCTATGGGGGCATATTATTAAAAAACATTTTCTCAAAATATTTTTATGGACTTTTGGCACATTATTGTTTGTGGCTGCAATAAATCATTTATATAATCTCAACGAAGTTATCGGCAACAATCTCTTCGTCGTATTGCTATTGGCCGTCCTGATAGGAATTATTCCCGAATCGGGACCGCATATGATTTTTGTTCTTTTGTTTGCCAACGGAACAATTCCTTTTAGTATTTTACTGGCCAGTTCCATTGTTCAAGACGGGCATGGTAGCCTTCCACTATTAGCCGAATCGCAAAAAAGTTTTGTAATAATTAAAGCCATCAATGTGCTTGTGGGCATTGTGGTGGGTGGCATTGCACTTCTACTTGGTTTTTAGACGTAATTTTTTTTTACGTAAAAATATAATATATAAACGAGTAAAACAAATATATGGGGATCAACGTAATTAACGAAAATATACTATATATCTGTATGTGTTCTTTTTAGTATTATATAAAAGGATTATAAATTTTAAGCGACTTTATACCCATTTGATATACAGGTTTTTACGATATATTTTTTTTAAGGTGTTTCGAGGTTCTGTTTCAAATTTTCAAGTTAGGTTAACACATCGAAAATATTAATTAGTACTCGGCAGAAAACGCCAATCTCTTCGTTGGACTCATGTTGAAGCACAATCATTTACTCAAGTAAACTCCTGAACTTCAACATTTCGTCCGCCTCGACCTTGGCGCCTTCTGACAAGCACACTTGGAAATACGGTGTTTCTGTGTGGATACTAATTAGCACCAGCAAGCGACCACCTTTTTATATATTATCTATTCAAAAGGCGTCAAATTAGAGGCTCGGGAAGTTTTGAACTCTCATAGTTTAGAGGTAAATGATTAGTTTCAAAGGCAAGTGTAACAAAAAAGATTTCGTTTTCCGGCACGCACTCATCAACCAATTATTACTTTACAGAAAGACAACGGTCAAAAACCAGGGTATAATAAAGCTTATTCTATCCCGAATTTTTTCATTCGGCGGGTTAGCGCTTGCCAAGTAATATTCAGTAATTCAGCGGCACGAGTTCTATTTTCGCCTACTTTTTTGAGCGCAGCCATTATAACACGCTTTTCGTTTTCATCAAAGTCGAAGGAAGTAGGTTCGGCAAAATAATAAGCAGGTGTGGGATCGATATCGGGAAGTTCAGCAATTTTTCCTTTTTGTAAAATCTTAAAATGCTCCTCCATAAGTTCTTCGCCTTCGCATAAAATCACTGCCTGTTCAACAAAGTTTCTCAGTTCACGAATATTACCTGGGAAATCGTAAGAATTCAAGCGTTTAATAACATTTTCATGAAAAAAATTAACTGGTTTCGACATCTGTCCCGCATATAATTTCCTATAATGCTCAAGCAAAAGTGGAATATCTTCGCGACGTTCGCGTAAAGGGGGAATTTCTATTATAAAAATACTCAAGCGATGATAGAGATCGAGGCGGAATTTATTTTTTTCGGCCAGTTTTTCCAAATTGCGATTTGAGGCAGCAATAATACGTACGTCCACACTCTTGCTCTCGCGCGATCCCACCTTATGCACTTTTCGTTCTTCGAGAATACGCAACAACTTGGCTTGTTGACCGAGAGGCATATCGCTAATTTCATCAAGAAAAAGTGTGCCTTTGTCGGCAATTTCGAACCAACCTTTTTTATCACTCTCGGCGCCGGTAAATGCACCCTTTTTATGGCCGAAAAACTCACTCTCGAACAAACTTTCGGGAACCGCAGAGCAGTTTACAGAATAAAATATATTTTTGCTTCTTCTCGAAAGATAATGAATACCGTGAGCAACGAGTTCTTTGCCGGTACCACTTTCGCCAAGCACTAATACGGACGTGTTATCGGCTTGGGCTACTTTCGACATCATGCTTACAAGGTGTTGCAACTTCAAGCTGTTACCAATTAGTTGTGCGCCTATATTTTCAAGCAATTTTTGCGAAAGAATACTAATATTATTTTTAGCCTGTTTCAGTTCATAAGTAAGTTTGATAAATCGCTTTGTTCGTGTAATGGCATTATCAATATCTACCAATCGAAAAGGTTTTTGAAAATAATCGGTGGCGCCAAGTCGCATAGCCTCAATAACTGTGGCCATATCGCCGTGTCCGGAAATCATTATTACTTCGGTTGAAGGTTTTATATATTTTATTTTTTTCAAAACCTGCAAGCCCGACATTCCGGGCAACTTAATATCAAGGATAACAATGTCGATATTTTTGTTTTTCAATATAGTCAATGCTTCTTCCGGTTCTGAGGCTGTAAAAACCCGGTACTTCAGCCCTTCCAGGAACTCATTTATTTCATCAATAACTCTTTTTTCGTCGTCAACAACCAAGATGCTAATTTCATTTTTCATAATTTTTATTTCAATTTTTTACTAATGGGAATTCAATAGTAAAAGTAGAAAATTTGTTCAATTCGCTTTCGACAAATATATCTCCTTTCATCTCTTTTACAATACCATAAGAAATAGACAAACCAAGACCTGTACCCTTTTCTTCGTTTTTAGTTGTAAAAAACGGGTTAAAC
This sequence comes from Bacteroidota bacterium, assembly GCA_003232915.1. Taxonomy (GTDB): domain Bacteria; phylum Bacteroidota; class Bacteroidia; order Bacteroidales; family F082; genus Sulfidibacterium. The sequence continues at coordinate 27,676 of QIKE01000121.1, forward strand.
ACATTAAGAATAACCTCGGGAGGTATACCGATACCGTTATCTTTGATCACGATTTTAGCTTTTTCGTTGTCACTGAAGCATTTAATTTCTATACGTTTTCTGAAACCACCTGTTTTCCCGATTTTTTCTTTTTCTTCAACGGCATATTTTGCATTTGACAAGATATTAAGAATTACTTGCTCAAGGCGATATTGATTTCCTAGCGTAAACAACTCATTTTCGCTGTATTTGATTTTTAGCTCAATTTCGTGGTTCGAAAGCTGTATCCGAATCATAGATAAAGCATTTTCAATTACAGCGATAATGTCTATCTTGTCGAAAACAGTGAACTCTTGATCTCTCGAAAAGATACGGACATGTTGAATGATTTGATTGATACGGTCGATATCCTTAAATAGATAATCGAATTTTTTTCGTATGTATGTCTTATTAATGGAGGGATCGCTTAATTTCATTAAAACATTATCAAGGCCCATAGAAATACCCACGAGAGGTTGATTAATTTCGTGCGCAAGGCCGGCAGCGAGTTCGCCCATCGACTCCAGTTTCGACTTTTGCATCAGCATTTGCTGCTGCTGTTTTACAAAAGCAATTTTTTCCCTAATACGCAGTTCAAGATTTTTGTTAAGTTGGTTGAGGCTTTCTTCGGCATTTTTTCTTAGGCTGATGTCGGAAATAAAAATCAAATATGAATTTTCGTTATCCCATATAATCTCATTACTTTTTATTTCAGTCCACTTTGCATTGCCATTTTTTGTAATAATCTGTACGTCCAATGTCAGGCATTTTACATCGTAGTTTTTCAACTCGAAACATTTTTTAACTCTATTGCGTTGCTTTCTATGAATAAAAACAGAAAGAGGTTTCCCTATCATATCTTTGGGTAGGTAGCCAAAAATATCTACTGTTTTAGGATTTACGAGGACGATAATTTCATTAAGGATAAGCAGAATACCGCTATTTGCATTTTCGAATATCAGGCGGTATTTTTCTTCGCTATCACGCAAAAGGAGTTCGGCCATTTTTCGCTCGGACACTTCCATTTCCAATTCGTGCGTGCGTTTTTTTACCCTTTTTTCTAAAGAGGCATTCAATTCGAGCAATTCCAGTTCCACATTTCGCCGGTAAATGGCAGCGCCTAGGTTATTAGCAAGCGCTTCGAGAGCTTTTATTTCAGCATCAGACCATGCTCTTTCGTTTACGCAATCATCAAGGCCGATAAACCCCCACCACTTTTGATTGACGAAAATCGGAATAACCAAAATAGATATAATATTTTGAGAATTAAGAACTTGCCGTAGTTCTTCCGAATTAAAATCATCCACTAAGCCAACAACATTTCCCCCATTTTGCATAATGCTAACCCATTCGGTCATTATATGAGAGTCAAGAGGTACATGTTGCAAATCGGGATTGTTAATTTCTGCAGTTATTTCTTTAGCCGTCCATTCATAAATTTGACTAGTATATTTTTGCTTGCCTTCTTTAAAATTATGAAAAATATACACTCTCGACGATTCGGTGGCCAAACCAATAGATTTCAAAACGGGATTTACGTTTGAACTATTAAAGCCATGGTGAAAAAATGAAGCTGTGGAATAAGCCAGTGTTCGTAAAATAGCGTCGCTTTTCATCCGTGCATGTTCAGCTTCACTACGTTTTTTTTCTTCCTCCTCCATTTTCCATTCTAAAGTAATCTCTTCTACCTGTTCTTCTATTAACGATAATATTTTTTTTGAATCAAAAGTTTTGAGCATATATCCTTTCACGCCCAATTCGATGGCCGAAAATAAATAGCGCGATTCGTTATATGCCGAAAGAATAAGGAACCGGACTTTTTTATCTTTGCGACGAATCTTGCGAATCATATCTAAACCGTTCGTCACCGGCATCTTAATGTTGGTAATTATCAAATCGGGTTTGTATTTCTCATACATATTATAGCCCTCTTCACCATTGGCAGCAAGATATAATGTTTCGACTTTCATCTGCAGAATATGCTGATAAACACTTCGTAACACAAGGTTATATTCAATAAATAATAAAGATATGGGCAGTTTTTTCATTCTGTGTATTATAAAAGGCTAAATTATTAATTTTTTTTCTCTCCCGCAAATATAGCCACATCAAGATAATTTTCGAAAGGTACCAACGGACACGACCACCGATGGGAATATGCACAATATGGGTTGTAGGCTTCGTTGAAATCAATATAAGCAGAATCGGATGAAGGAATGGGCATATCAAGATAACGCCCTGCAGCATAAGTTGTTTTTCCGGAAGTTAAGTCGCGAAAAGGAACAAAAAGTAATTTACTAAATTCGGGACGAACAAGATTAGCCATATTCTGATAAGCGGTGAGTTGACATAAGGTATCACGAACTTTAAAATTGAGATGGGCATAAATCCTGTATTCCGGTTTACGTTCGGTGTTGGTGGGCATTGCGAATATTTGTTGCGAAGTATCAATACTAACCGCAACTTTTATTCGATAGGCGGGATCAACAGGATAGTACGATAAACCTGTAAAATGTTTTAAATCAATCTTGTCGATAGGCGAACGCAAACTGTCGGCATACTCTTTATCTATTGCTTTTCGCTCGCTAAGTAGTTTGTCAACATAACGTCCTAAGAAAATATTTTGTCGGTATTGCCTATAATCGGGATGAAAGAAAAAACAAACCCACAGATAGGCTACAAACTCATTACTAACGGTTCGGAAGCCTTTGGAGGTTCGCCAAAAATGCTTAGAATCGTAAGTATCGTCTTCGCCGGCAACAATGCCAATCCGGTAAGCATCGCCAAAAGCTAAATCGAACATACGTTTAGTACGTTTCGAATGAACACCCACAGAGTATATCATCAAACTTTTTGGCCACCGCGGGTGTTGCTCAAAAATCATTCGAGAGGCAACAGCTGTATTGTAAGTTCTATTGATGTAGATGTTTGAAGGTATCGAAGCCTCAAAAATAGTATCTTTAAAACCGAAGGAGTGTAAAACACTGGCAGCAAGCGGTGCAGTATTATCAAAACGAGCAAAATTGTGCCGTTGTCGTAAGGGTATGCCAGTAACAATCAAGTGCTTAAAATGATTTTTACGATAATAATTCAAGGCATTTTTCAAAGCGTAATCTTCTACCCAGCCTTCGACAATTAATGTTTTTGTTGCTACCGCCTTCTCAATGGTTAAAAAACGATAGACGTTGGCTATCCATAAATACAGTATCAAAGCAAACAACAAAACAACGGTAAAATAACCAACAGCCGTCAACCTAATACATTTTTTTCTTACAAATAGCCTGATTTTCATTCTGTAAACTATATTTCCGTAACCTAAATCCCCTGATGATTGAACTCTTTAAAAAAAAATTGTGGGTAAAAATACAATTTATTCCCACTCACGTAATATGGAAAACCTTTCTGCCAAGATCGATGTACAATCAAAACCGGTAGTTGGCAACAAGTTATTACTTTCTTTTTTCGTACAATGCTCGAAAAATCTTCCAAATAACAAATTAAGGGTACTTGATGCATTTTAATAGCATTTTATCGAAGATATCGGCGGGATATTGAAACTTGTAAAATTTGTAATACAGAGCTAACAGCTTACAATAGAGATAATTATGCAGATAAAACGATAAGAAAAAAGTACAAAAAAATTTTACAACTTTTCAGTAAGCATATAAAACATAAATGGTTCTTACTTCTGTCAAGTACAATATTCGGTACTTAATGCAGCTATTGCTGCGTACAATACTAAATTGTTGTGCATTTAAGAATTTAAGTAATTTTTTTTATCTTTACTTTTGATTGTGGAATCTCTTCATATTTTCCGTTAGCAGCAAGTTGCTGCATTTCTCTTACAAATTCTTCTACGTCATTATTGGCAAAATCTTTTTCTTTAGCAGCTTCTTCGAGAGTTCCCCATATAGGTTCGCCACACATAATACAACGGATACCTTTTTCCATTAAATACTTTACCGAAAAGGGATAATTATCTACCAACTCTTCAATTAAAATATCTTTTGTGATATCAGGTTTTGTCATCTACGTACTTTTTCGGTAAAAATATACAAACGCTATTTAATGTTCGCCACATTTCCTGAAAAAATTACAATCATAATAAAGTGCGGCATAAGCAACACCTTTTATCATTAAAATATTTTAAATACCATTATTTAACAACTTCATTTACAAGCTGTGCGGCATCTTCGAGCAGGATAGCCGAATGAACTTTCAAACCCGATTTATCAATTAGATTTTTGCCTTCTTCGGCATTGGTACCTTGCAAGCGAACAATGATAGGGACATCAATTTCGCCAATATTGTGATAGGCATCAACGATTCCCTGAGCCACCCGATCGCAACGGACAATACCTCCAAAGATATTTACGAGGATAGCTTTAACACTCTGGTCTTTTAAAATAATTCGAAAAGCCTGTTCTACACGTTTAGCATCGGCCGTACCTCCCACGTCGAGGAAGTTGGCAGGATCGCCACCCGACATTTTAATCATATCCATAGTTGCCATTGCTAAACCGGCACCATTGACCATACAGCCTACATTACCATTAAGTTTTATAAAGTTTAGGCCATACCTTCCGGCTTCCACTTCGGCGGGATCTTCTTCTTCCACGTCTCGCATTTCCACAATGTCTTTGTGGCGGAAAAGGGCGTTGTTGTCAACCACAACTTTCGAGTCGGCAGCATAAACTTTTCCATCTGCCGCTTTTATAACGGGGTTGATTTCAAAAAGGCTTGCATCCAAGCCAACGTATGCCTTATAAAGAGCATTGACAAATTTCACCATTTCCTTAAAGGCAACACCGTTAAGATTAAGATTAAAGGCTATGCGACGCGCCTGAAAAGCTTGTAATTCTACTTTAGGATCAATTTCTTCGATAAAAATCAGGTCGGGGGTTTCTTCGGCAACAGCTTCTATATTCATTCCTCCACGTGGTGAATACATCACCATATTATGTCCTTTACCACGATTTAAAAGAATGCTCAAATAATATTCTTCTACTTTTCCGGGACCAGGGTAATAAATGTTTTGCTCTATCAAAACTCTTCTTACCAACTTGCCTTCTTTTTTAGTTTGCGGAGTAACCAAATGCATACCAATAATTTGATCTGCATAGACTCTGACTTCATCAAGACTTTTGGCAATTTTTACACCGCCCCCTTTACCACGGCCACCCGCATGCACTTGTGCTTTTACAGCCCAGTTTTTAGAACCGGTTTGTTTTTGGATTTCTTTGGCAGCAGCCACCGCCTCATCCGGATTGTTGGCTACAATGCCAACGGGAACAGATACTCCATATTTTTTCAAAATGGATTTACCCTGATATTCATGTAAGTTCATGCTATTAGTCTTTTAAAATTCTCAAAAATGAAAGCCCCAAAAGTATGACATTTATTGTAATGCTTAGAAAAATAATGAATCCAAAATTATAAAATTAAAACAATTTTTTAAATGGCAACAAGAAAAGTAAAGTACCTCAGTCGGATCGATAAAAACATGCCAAACCTTCTGCTTTCATAAGCCAATCAAATTGATTTTATGTTCTTAGAAAGATAAAAACAGAGTAGCAGCTTGCCATTTATAATAAAACTTTTTTCCGGTTTATTGATGTTGCTTTCAACCGATTATGCCAGATAAGTGTGATTGTTGTTGACAACTTTTTGTTTGGAAGGCACAAAAAAATGCTTTACATTCTTTCGGGAACGCCAATGCCCAACAATCCCATAGCCGAGCGTAAAGTGTTGCCCGTAAATACAGATAAACCTAACCTAAGTTGTCGTTTCTGTGGATCAGTTTCTTTTAAGATCGAATGTTCGTGATAAAATTGGTTGTATTCCTTGGCTAATTCGAAAGCATAATTGGCTATTTGTGATGGGCTGTACATTTGGGCAGCAAGTTGTATCATTTGCGGAAAATCGTACAGTATCCGGATCAACGATTTTTCTTTGGCCAACAATTCCTTTAAATTGAGCTTACTTATATTATATTTTATTTGTTGTTCATTTGCTTTTCGCAATACCGAACAAATACGGGCATGAGTATATTGAATAAAAGGTCCGGTATTTCCGTTAAAGTCAATTGACTCTACGGGATTGAATAACATGGTTTTTTTGGGGTCGACTTTCAAGATAA
>QIKE01000042.1 GCA_003232915.1 Bacteroidota bacterium
CGTTCCTTCGTCTCTTCGTTCCTTCGTCTCTTCGTTCCTTCGTCTCTTCGTTCCTTCGTCTCTTCGTTCCTTCGTCTCTTCGTTCCTTCGTTCCTTCGTCTCTTCGTTCCTTCGTTCCTTCGTCTCTTCGTCTCTTCGTCTCTTTTGCGGCAGGGATGGTAGTGGCAGCGAGGTGTGGACAAAGCGGAATGGAGGCTGGCGGAGGCAGGGCGACCTAAGAAGCCCCTGAAAACGCCATAGCCGACACCGCTTTGGCCATACCGACTAAAACGGACAGCCCGTGTAGGCTTGTGGGGAGGCCGCCCAAAAAATATAACTTCCCATTGTTCAGGTGGGTAGCATCTTCAAATTTCCTTTAGATTTTATCCTTTATCTTTGTCTTCAACTATTTCGGAGATGAAAATACTCATTGTAGAAGATGAAAAAAGCCTGCTGGACACACTGGCAGCTTTTCTGCCAGGGGAGGGTTTTGTGTGCGAAATGGCTGAATCTTACTTTGCTGCGGAGGACAAACTCGCGGCTTTCGACTACGACATTATCATTCTGGACATTACCCTTCCTGATAGTAACGGGTTGGATTTGCTTCAAAAAATCAAGATTTCGGACAATGACGCCGGCATTCTGATTGTCTCGGCACGCAATTCATTAGACGATAAGTTAAAAGGCCTTGACCTCGGAGCTGATGATTATATTACCAAGCCGTTTCACCTTTCGGAACTCAACTCCAGAATCCGTGCGGTTTTGCGGAAAAGAAAATTCAATGGCATGAAAGAGCTTGCTTTCAGGGAGTTGAGGTTACTGCCAGAGCAAAGGTAGGCATTTGTGGGAGATAAAAAGCTGCAGCTTACGCCAAAAGAGTATGATTTGTTACTCTATTATGTGGTTAACAAAAACCGTGTTCTTACGCGGCAGTCTATTGCAGAGCATTTGTGGGGCGATTATATGGATATGGCCAATCGGTTCGATTTTGTCTATACCCATCTGAACAATCTACGCAAAAAAATCAGATAGTCAGGCGGCAGCAATTACATAAAAACCGTTTATGGGATTGGCTACTAATGGAGACGGAATGAGATTACTCAAAAAAATAAACCGGAGTTATCTATTCAGCTCTACCATTGTGTTAATTATAGGATTGCTGGCTTTTTATTTTCTCATCAAGCACATTGCCTCACGGGAAAGTGTTGAGGGTCTGCATGCCAGCGAAATCCGCATTGTTCACGAACTTAGGCAAAATAAGACGGTTCTTCGCCTTTATCCTTTAATAGAAGTGGAACAAACGCAGAAGACGGGACCTGAATTTGTGAAAGACACAACTATTTTTGATCCCATCGAAGGTGAAGATGAAGTTTTTAAAGAGTTGAACACTTTCTGGGAAGTAAACGGTAAAGACTATCACATTACCATCATGGCACTGAGTGTGGAGAAAGAGGGTATTGCGATGACTATTTTTCTCAGCATTAAGGCGATTTTTTGCTGCTGATCTGCGTGCTTTATTTTATCAACAAAGGTGTTACTTCCACCGTATGGCGTCCTTTTTATTAAAACCTGAACATCCTTAAAAACTTTTCTCTTGTGGAAAATCAGGTAATTTCTTTTCGGAAGACAGGAATCACGGAATTTGATGAACTCAATGAAGTCATTATTAAACTTACCGAAAGAATATTCTCCGATTATCTGAGTCTGAAAGAGTTCACCGAAAATGCTTCGCATGAAATTCAAACGCCTTTATGGGTTATTTTAATGAATCTTGAAGAGGTTCTTCAAAAAAATCTTCCCGAAGAGTAACTGACAAAAATTTATTACACTTACTAAACGGCCAAACGGCCTTTGACGTTAAACCAACATTTGATTTTACTTACCAAAATTGAAAACAAGCAATTTGCCGTTAGAGAAATTTTTCTCAACAGAATCATACAAAACAAATTAGAGGCGCTCAAGCCGCTCATCGAAAGTGCAAACCTACATGCTCGGTTTGAAGATCATGAAGTTTTCTCTATTAAAATGCTTAAAGCGCTGGCGGAGATTTTGGTTAACAACTTGCTTTCCAATGCCATCAGGCACAACTACAAAGGTGGAAATATCCGAAAAAAAATTTCCCGTAACGGTCTTGAAATTTGCAATACGGGCAAAGAGGAGCCACTCTCCGGATAGGAAATTTTTAACCATTTTGTGAAAAAAGAATCTCGGGGACCATAGCTTGGACTGGCTATAATAAAACGCATTTGCGATACCCACGCTGGAGATAAACTATTTGTTTTTAGAAGGTATGCATTGTTTCCACATGACGAAATGAAAAAAAGTAACAGGCATTGACTTAGGTTTTACCTTGGGTTTAAGGCGTTTTACAAAATGTATAAATTTGTCCCGTTTTAAGTATAAAAGCACGAATAATCACAACAAAATCAGTATAAAACATACCGCTATTGTTTTGTTGTGGCTGATTTAATATTTCCCCTTACATCCGTAGCTAAGTTATTAACAAAGCATAAAAGTACAAAAATTAGTGGAAGGCGTCAGTCCTTTTTCAGGAATTTCTTTTGTGAATAAGATGTTTGACAATTCAGGGCTTAGTAATTTGATAGACAACGAATCAGGAATAATGGGCAAGTTGGTTGGCTATAGTTTCTTCCTTAGAACTCTCCACTTTTTCTTTGTGGACGCGATGCAAGGGTTTTAAGATACGAATATGTTCTTTTTCAACGCCAATTGCTTCACAAATTATATCAATTTTACCATAGTCCACCACCGAGTCTTGTCCACCGGTCATTCCACAGTAGCCGCACTATCAAGTAGCAGAACCGTAAGCACTTTACGATTAACGGCATCTAAAAGATCTGTCATCTCCGGAATGGGTAAAAGTAGAATCGCCTATAGCAGCAACGGCAAGTACAAATCAGGTTTCGGTAGTACCAATCGCCATAGTTATTGATGCTCCCATATCCCCCCAAATATTTATTGAATAGAGAGGTGGCCAAAGCACTTAGTGTATAACAACCGATGTCGGCCAAAATACGACCTTTCGAATAATCATTCATTACTGCGTTAATTGCTCCAAACGAATCCCAATGAGAACAACCAATACACAACAAAGGAGGTAGTGCTTTAAGGACGGAAGGAATGGGAAAACATTGCAGGTTTCCAAACCAAGTGCTTTGGCAACGATGTTTTGATTGAGTTCGTAAGAAATAGAAATGGCACCGTCCATACGTCTTTTGAAAGTTTTTCCATTGTCAAGATAACCGCTAATAAGTCTTCAATAATAAGATATCCCTCTTCGATAATGAGTAACTCGTCCACCTCATCATAAATATTTTTCACTATTTCTGTAGGTAAGGGATATTGATTGGCTTCGATTAGAGGATAAATCAATAGCTTGTATTTGTAATTCTCCATAAGATAATTATATGCCAAACTACAAGCAGTAATGCCCAAATTTTTATTTTTTCCCGGAAAATAGCGGTTATACACAACTTTAGGGTATATTCTTCAAATGCTACTTATTTGGACAATAAAGTATTGAAATGTTTACGCGCAATTAGATGAGTAAAATAAAAATATTTAATAATAAGGAGCCAATTTTACCTCACAATTAATTTTCCTTTGAAAACGGTACCATCATCCTTCGACACAAAATGATAAAAATAAGTGCCGGCTGACAGCCAATTGCGATGAAAAACAAATTTGTGTCCTTCAACTTTATTGCGTTGCAACAACTGTCCGTTTATATTATACAAGTCGAAGACAAAATTCTTGGAGAATGACTTTTCAATTTTAAAAGTGGCGGTACAATTCATCGGGTTGGGATAACAAAGCAGTTTTGCAATACTGTCGGAGGGATTTAAGCCTTCGAAAATGTCAACTTTACCATCAGGTAATAATTTTAGAAAATAGGCATCTTTTTTTCCGTTTCCAAAACTTTCGGTACTTCCAGCAATGGCACAACCTCCATCGACGGTTATAACAAGGCTTTCGCCAAAATCGTTACCACTTCCTCCAATAGTTTCGCTCCAAATTTCGTTGCCGTCGCTATCGGTTTTAACAACATAAACATCTACCGAGCCATCGGTACCGAAACTTTTCGAACTCCCCAAAAGATATAAATTCCCCGCTTGGTTTTTTGCAATGGATTTGCCATATTCGAAATCGGAACCGCCAAAACTTTTGTGCCATTGTTCTTCGCCGTCTTCATTGGTTTTTATTAGCAACATATCAAAGCTACCATGCCCATAACTTTGGCTTGAACCAAGCAAATAATATCCTCCGTCTGCAGCGGCACAAAGGCTGTAACCAAAATCGTGTTGATTTTTACCATACAGTTTTTTCCAAATTTGAGTTCCCTGATCATCAATTTTTATTAACATAATATCGGCATCATGCGATTGAAAATCAGCGTGCACATCATCAAAAAAACCGTTTTTCGAGCCGATAAAAACATAACCGTCGTTACCGGTGCTCCGAATTATTTGAAAAGCATAGTCGTTATATTCGTCCCAATACGACCGAACCCATTGCTGCTGCTGCGAAGCATCTATTTTCAGCAAATAAACATCACCTTTAGGATTTGTCCGGCGCGAATGGCCGAGAACAAGATATCCCCCATCATCGGTTGGCAGAACATCGAAACCGTTATCTCTTTTCATTGTACCGAAAAACTTTCCCCAAATAATACAGCCGCATTTATCAGTATGCATCAAATAAATGTCGAGACCTCCCGGTCCGTAATCCCAAGCATCGCCCACAAAAACAAAACCACTGTCGGTAGCAATTACTTTTCTAAAAAAATCCTGATGCAGCCAACCGTAAGTTTTTTCGATTAACAGTTGACCTCCCGAATCAAGTTTGATAAAATAAAAATCGTTACTGCCTGCTCCCATACTTCTTGTTGAACCGGCAATAGCATATCCACCTTCAGGGGTAGTGCAAATACTCAAACCCACATCATTGTCACTTCCACCAAAAGTTTCGCCGGGATAACCTTGGGAAAACAAACCTGTAGTACTAAAAGCAAACCATAAGCAAAAAACAAGTGTTTTCATCACGTAACTTTACTGCAAAGTTAGATATTTAACAGGATTCATTCTACATTTGTGAAAAAAACTTGATAAAATTATTTTTAAACTGCTTTTACCACCGCTTTCCTTTGGTATATTTGCAGCGTTGATCACACAAATATATATATTATGATTTATTTTTATTCCGCTGATGAACAGCTATTTTACCTTATTTTATCCGAAGAAAAATTACGGGTTTCCACGCATAAAAAGCTGCAATGGCTTTTTGGAAATGCCAGTTTGTATCAAGGGGAAAAAATGGAAGGTGTTTTCGTTGGTCCGCGCAAAGAAATGGTTACTCCTTGGAGTACCAATGCTGTGGAAATTACAGGGAACATGAGTATCAACGGTATTGTTCGTATCGAAAAATTCCGGAAGGCCAAAACGGCAACTGTCGAATTCGACCCTATGCTTGAACAACTTTACACAAATATCGACCAACATACTTTTGATTTGGACATTGCTCCCGAGCCGGTCAAATACGTTAAAAATATAGCAGCATATAACGTGAGCGAAGGCCTTGCCATGAGCCACGACGAGGTAATTTACCTCGAAAGCATCAGCAAAAAAATCAATCGTTTGCTCACCGATTCCGAAATTTATGGCTTTGCACAAATCAATTCCGAGCACTGTCGCCATAAAGTATTTAATGGCAAATTTATTATCGACGGCAAAGAAATGCCAGAGAGCCTGTTTGCTTTGATTAAGAAAACCTCAAAAATCAACCGCAATAAAATTGTTTCGGCTTATACTGATAATGTGGCTTTTATAGCAGGTCCTAAAATCAAACAATTTTCCCCCAAACAGCAAGATAAAGCCGATTATTTTGTTATTAAAGAGATCGGCAGTGTATTGTCGCTCAAAGCTGAAACACACAATTTTCCCACTACCGTAGAACCCTTCAATGGAGCGGCCACGGGTAGTGGAGGCGAAATACGCGACCGTATGGCCGGTGGAAAAGGCAGTATTCCACTTGCAGGAACAGCGGTATATATGACTTCTTATCCTCGCCTTCCAGGCATTCGTGAGTGGACCAAAGCTGTTCCCAAACGCAAGTGGCTGTATCATAATCCTACCGACATACTTATCAAAGCTTCTAACGGAGCTTCCGACTTTGGAAATAAATTTGGGCAACCCTTAATTAACGGTAGCTTACTAACTTTTGAACATGCTGAAAACGGAAAAACTTTCGGCTTTGATAAGGTGATTATGCAAGCAGGCGGTATAGGTTATGCCAACGAAACCGACAGCTTGAAAGACGTCCCCGAAGAAGGCGACATTATTATTGTATTGGGTGGTGACAATTATCGTATCGGCATGGGAGGCGGAACTGTATCGTCGGTAGCCACAGGCGAATACGGCCAAAATATCGAACTAAATGCCGTACAACGCGCCAATCCCGAGATGCAAAAACGGGCAGCTAACACCATAAGGGCTTTAACCGAATCGCACAAAAACCCCATCGTTTCTATTCACGATCATGGCGCAGGCGGCCATCTCAATAGCCTTTCAGAACTTGTGGAAACGACAGGAGCAGTAATTGAAATAGGAAAATTACCACTCGGCGACCCCACCTTGTCGATAAAAGAAATTCTTGGCAACGAATCGCAAGAACGAATGGGAATAGTGGTGAAAGAAAAACACCTCCCGCTCATCGAAAAAATTGCCGCACGCGAACGCTCTCCACTTTATAAAGTAGGAAAAGTAAAAAATAACCATCGTCTTATTATAGAAGACGTAGAAGGTAATTGCCCTGTTGACTTACAGCTCGAAGTGCTTTTTGGCAAACCACCCAAAACCGTTTTGAAAGATAGGACGCAAAAAACTACATTTTCGAAAATTGTTTACAACACTTCAAATTTTGAAGAATACTTGACGCGCGTTTTACAACTCGAAGCCGTAGCTTGTAAAGATTGGTTGACAAATAAAGTAGACCGTTCGGTAAGCGGTAGGGTAGCTATGCAACAATGTACGGGACCTTTGCAGTTGCCACTTAACAACTTAGGGATATCAACCCTTGATTACGATGGCAAAAAAGGTATTGCCACCGCATTAGGACACGCACCGGTGAGCGGGTTAATCGACGCCGAAAAAGGCTCACGCCTCGCTGTTGCCGAAGCACTTACCAACTTACTTTGGACGCCTATCGAAGGACGATTGAAAGGAGTTTCGCTAAGCGCTAACTGGATGTGGCCTGCAAAAAACGAAGGCGAAAATGCCCGTTTGTATGCTGCCGTAAAAGCGCTAAGCGATTTCGTCATCAAACTCGGTATCAACATTCCTACAGGAAAAGATTCGCTGTCGATGACACAGAAATATCACACGGGGGATGTGGTTTTTGCTCCTGGAACAGTGATTATTTCGGCTGTGGGCGAAGTGATTGATGTGCGCAAAAGTTTAAGCCCTGCAATAAAAACTCTTGCCGGAACAAAACTGATTTTTATTGACTTTTCGGGTGTCTCGCCAGCTCTCGGGGGAAGTAGTTTCGCCCAAAGCCTAAACAAAATAGGCACCACCGCTCCCGATGTAGCCGATGCCAAATATTTTGCCGGCCTGTTTGATACCGTTCAAAACCTTATTGCCAATGAAAAAATTCTTGCAGGACATGATATCTCGGCAGGCGGTCTTATCACCACACTACTCGAAATGAATTTTGCCAATTGCAATTACGGCATGAATATCCGGCTTGATTCTTTTCCCGAAAAAGATTTTATCAAATTGATGTTCTGTGAAAATCCAGGAATTATTATTCAAGTGGAAAACGCTGAAGAAGTAATTGAAATTTTGAAAAATGCCGGTGCCTCTTATTATGAAATAGGAGAAGTTATCGCTGAATGTTACTTGAACATTACACATCATAACCAACATTATTCGCTCAGTTTGCCGCACTACCGCAATATCTGGTTCGAAACGTCATACCAACTCGACCGAAAGCAGTCGGGTGAAAAACATGCGCACCTGCGGTTTGAAAATTATAAAAAACAAGATTTAAAATACCATTTTTATAAATTTTTTACAGGCAAAGCCAAAGACTACCATATTGACATACAGCGGACAAAACCTTCCGGAATAAAAGCCGCCATCATTCGCGAAAAAGGAGTTAACGGCGGCCGCGAAATGGCTTATGCACTCTATCTTGCCGGTTTCGATGTAAAAGACGTGCATATGACAGACCTGATTTCGGGCAACGAAACTCTTGAAGATATACATTTTATTGTTTTTGTAGGTGGCTTTTCCAACTCCGATGTTTTAGGTTCGGCAAAAGGTTGGGCCGGTGCATTTTTATACAACCCAAAAGCAAAAAACGCACTTGATAATTTTTATAAAAGAACCGATAGTTTAAGTCTTGGGGTATGCAACGGCTGCCAGCTGATGGTGGAATTGGGACTTATTTATCCTGAGCATCCCGAAAAACCCAAAATGCTATATAACGATTCGGGAAAATTCGAATCGGGATTTATTAATGTGGAAATTAGAGACACCAACTCGGTGATGTTGAGTAGTTTGGCAGGTTCGCGTCTTGGCGTATGGATAGCTCATAGCGAAGGAAAATTCAACTTTCCGTATTATTCCGACAAATACAACATACCTATGTCTTATAGTTACAATGAATATCCTGGCAATCCCAATGGCTCCGAGTGGAATACCGCTGCTATCTGTTCCAGCGATGGCCGCCACCTTGCGATGATGCCTCATCTCGAAAGATCATTTTTACCTTGGCAATGGCCTTATTATCCCGAAAACCGGCCTGACGATGAAGTAACACCGTGGATAGAGGCTTTTGTAAATGCTAGGCGGCAGATTGAAAAAATATTAGTTAATTATTAACGCTTGCAATTTTGTAATCACTGAAAATACCGGATACTATTCTTTTGCCAACGGAAGTTCAAAAGAAAAAACACTTCCTTTTCCCACCGTACTTTCAATATTTAGTCGACTATTGTTTTTAAGGATAAATTCCCTGACTACTATCATACCTAGTCCTGTACCTTTTTCATTTTTGGTACCAAGACGCGAAAATCCTTTTTGTTCGCTATTTATTAAATTATTTATAATGTCGAGAGGTATTCCTATTCCTTTATCGACAATCGAAATTTTCGCTTTTTCATCTTTTGTTTCAACAATAACGGCAATGGTGCTATTTTCATTTGAAAACTTAATAGCATTGGTTATAAGGTTTCTAATAACAATGTCTATCAAATTATTATCAAACATGGCAAAAACATTTTTATCACCGTTATATTCGAGTTTAATGTTTTTTTCTTTGGCTTGAACTTGTAAAAAAACGAAAACTTGATCAACAAGGTAGAAAAAATTGTTCCTTTTTATATTGGCTTTAATGGAATTTCGCATAATACGTGCCCACGAAAGAAGGTTTTCTATCATAAAAAAAGTGGCGTCAAGCGCAGGTTTCATACTAGTTAAAAAAGGGACGATTTCTTCTTTCGGCATCGAATCAATATCCGAAAGTATCAGATCAATAATATTTTTTTGCATACCGATAGGGCCAACCAAATCGTGAGCAATAATCGAAAACAGCTTATCTTTAGTGTCGTTGGCTTCTTGAAGTTGCCTTTCTTGTTGTACCCGGATAGTAATATCCCTCAAAACCCCTTCGACTGCTATTACCTTTCCATTTTTGTCGAAAACCAACTTTGCACCTAACGAACAAATAACCGGTCGGCCTTTGATATTTATTGCAGTAAGAGTTTCGTCCGTCAACTCACCGGTGGCAAATATTTTTTTTCTTATCGCCCTATGTTCATTGGGATTATAATAAAAAGTCGTTGCCGATTTTCCAATAATTTCCTCCGGTTTATATCCTGCTATTTTAGTAACCGATGGGCTTACTTCAGTTATTATTCCATCAATATTTTCTCTGAAAAAGATATCGGGAAAAGCTTCGAAAATATGACGGAATTTTTCTTCACTTTGTTCAAGAGCCAGAACATAATTTTTACGAGTAGTGATATCCCAGAAATTAATAATAATTCCTTTTAAATTTACCTCATCTAACTTGTTTGTAATCACTCCACGAATATACCGGTTTTCTTCTTTATCGTCTATCAACCGACATTCAAAATTAGCCGAATTCAGTCTTCTCAATTTCAAGTCGTTCAATATTTGCCTAAGTTTGAGCATATCTTCAGGATGAACTTTGTCAAATAAAGTTTCAGGTTTCTTTGTATCAAACTGAAAACTATATACCCTTAAGATAGAAGAGCTAATATAAGTAATGTGTAGATTACTATTTAAAATTAAAACATGGCTTGCCGAATTTTCCAACAAAGCGTCAACAAAAAGTTGCCGTTGTTTCAATTTTAAACTATTAAGGTATTTTAAACGAAGAATAAAAACAAGAGCAATAATAATAATAAATAGCGACAACGATATAATTATGGAAATTGATTTTGTTTTCTCAGCTTTTTGCCGGACAAATATGGTTTCCTTTTTATGTTGTTCGGTTTCGTATTTTAATTGTATTTCGAGAAATTGTTTGTTCTTTTCTTTAGTATATATGCTATCGTAAAGACTCTTATATTCCTCTAATAAGCGGTATGCCGTTTTGTAATTCTTTTTTTTAGCATAAATATCCTGTAACGAATTCAAATTCGACAGAATATAGTTGGTATTATTAGTTTTTCGTGAAATATCAAGACTTTTTTGAAAATAAAAAATTGCTGTGTCGAGTAGATAAAAGGCTAATGTATCATCGAAATAAACTTGTCCGATATTAAATAAGCAGAGCGCTTTAAGTGCCAAAAAATTACTACTGTCTGCAATTTGAAGGCCCTTCCTGTAGTTTTTTAAAGCCTTTTGCAAATTACCAAGAAAACGATAAATGTTGCCTATATTATTGAAAGATGAGGAAATACCATGAATATTTCCTCTGCTTTTATCAATCTCCAAAGATCGTTTTTCGTAAATCAACGCCAAATCGTATTTTTTCTGTTGTAAATATAAATCGCCAAGATTGTTTACCGTTACCGAAATAATATCAGTATCTCCTAATTTTTGCCCTATCTTATAAGCTTTCAAAAAATAACTGCGGGCATTTACCGTATCTTCTCTTTTTTGATAAATAATCCCAACATTTATACATTCTCTTGCTATTCCAAGTTCGTTGCCATATTTTTGAAATACATTTAGAGCTTCAAGATAATATTTTATAGCGATAGCCGTATTGCCTTTCATCTCATAATACAAACCCTTTTCGTTAATAAACCGGCCAATAAAAAGAGAATCGTGTACACGCTTTGCTAACGATAGCCCTTTGTCAGCAAATATCCACAAACTGTCGAGGTTATTCAAATAAAAATAGCAGTAACCAATATGAACTAGACTCTTAAAGTAATTTTTTGTATCGCCGGTTTTCAGGTAAACATCACTGGCCCAATGGAAGTTGATGAGAGCGTTTTCGAAAGAACTTGTTTTTAAAAAAACTTTGCCTCTTGCATAAAAAATTTTTGCCAAATATTTCTTGTTGCCCAATTGTTTGGCAAGAACTATGGCATTTTGCAACGAATCAAGCGTTATATCTAATGGAAAATGATTTAAAAATGCCGTATCGGTAAATTTATTGATAATAACAGTGTCTTTCAAGGAATATTTTTGTGCAGAGGTGTCTCCGAAAACTCGTATAGATAAAAGAAGAAAAGTGAAAAAATAGTTAATAAAAATAATTTTTTTTATGGCCATATTCCCATATAAATTTGTAATTTGTGTCCTTCGGTTACTCTTTATATCACTAAGCAAAAAGACATTTCCCAATTTGTAAAAGTAAACTATTTTCGAATATCACAAAATGTTTTATTAAAAAAATATTTCTATGATAAAAAATTCTATAAAAGTTTTCGCGACAGACCGACTAAAAGTATAGAAAAATTAGAATTTTTTCTTCCGTTGTGCTACTGAAGAAAATTGCAAAAGCAGATGAGCGGTTTGTAATTTTGCATTCTGTAAAAGTTTTACAAAGTATTTTCGACAACAGAGATTTTATTCGACCGAAAATTTGAATTGTCACCTTCCGTTGCCGAATTATTTAGTACTACTGCAAATTTAGTGGATGAAATGAAGTAAAAAATGATTATAGTATTAAATATCAGATGTATATGGATGTATTAATAGGTTTTTTTCAATAACCTATTTGAATATCCGGTATTTAAATAACCCAATATAAAATTTTCCACTAAAATGTTAGAAGTACCTTTTCCCTTGGGTAGTTAACCGTATTGAAGGCACCAATATGCACTTAACAAACCATCTAATTACGGTACCAAACAATAATGTACCAAGTCGCTATATTGTATTAAGAGGAGTACTTAACTCTCGACAGAAAATATTACTTATGAATCGATCTCTCAAATGGATATCTTGCAGTTTACACATAAACAAGCGTCTTAACAGGCTATATATAAGGTCATTAAACTTAATAAAACAATTAAAGCGGAACGAATTCTATGACTTCGATTACGATAATCAGATATTGGCAAACAATAAATACGACCAAAGCCTAATTACAAAAGGAATATAGGATATTTCTCCGGAATAGCAACTATTGGAGATAAAGTTGTTTAATTAGAAAACAGATACGGAAACGCCAATATTAATTTTAAACAGGCAGAAACATTAAAGAATGCTAATGAATTACTTTTAAGAGAACAAATAAAAGTAAACCGTTCGAGAATGGGTGCAGGTTCCTATTCAAAAGATATTATTGATATGGTTGATCAATGCATTAAATTGTTCTACATCAAAGCAAACAAAAGCGCAAATCTGTTATTGCACATCAGAGATATAACAGACTGTAAAACCTTTGAAATTAATTATAAAAAAAATGAAGTGACCTCTTTGCCGATTTTATGAATAATAACTTTGGCTGGAAGCATTTGTTTTCCTCTTCTACGAATAAAAACAATGCTTTTATTATAATATGACAATGATAAAAATTTTTACAACTATGTCGTCAGCGTTATCAGAAAAATATCGGAATTGTTTTCGGATATTAAACCTACAATATGCATAGAAAGATTTATTTTCAGATTTATATCTTTAGCGTGTAAAAGGAAAAATCAAGGCCTACGTTGGGTATTAAAATTATATAAAAACAAGCCATATTGCAGACTAACATACTGGAATATCACTAAATAAATTGAAAAACAAAATATTGTCAAGTTCATTTTTTTGAAATTAAATAATTGTTCTTTGTCAGATGACCAGATTGTTAACATGTTTTTTTCAGTTCTTAAAATAGATTTTAATTTAAAAAGCATACGAGTTACTTAATCAAAGTAAGTTGAAAACGGCAAATCGAGTATTTTCAACCTGTTTTTTGTTGATTACTTCTTCAAATAAAGTAAAAATATAAGGATTTACTTAAAGGATTCCTGAAATAGCGTAACTTTGTATTTACTTGCGTATTTAGGGTGGTTTTAAACACAAAGAAATTTATCAATTATTTTTTAAATGGCCAAGTATTCGTCTTTCTTTTTTTGTGGGACGACCGGCACCTTGGTCGCGCTTTTCGTAATTGAGTTGTCTGAGCATTTCGAGTTTTTCAATTTCTTCGGGCGAAGTAATATCGTCCATCAAATCAATAACAAGTTTAGCCGAAACCCTGTTTTTGGTGGCTCGCAACACCCTCACCGTTTTTTTTATTCCCTGCTGATGAACTTCAATAATTTCTCCGGCAGATATTTCACGCGACGGCTTAACATTCACTCCTTTGATTTTCACTTTTCCTCCTTTGCAAGCACCGGCAGCTTGCGTACGTGTTTTGAAAAGTCTGACAGCCCAAAGCCACTTATCTATTCTAATCGAATTTTCCATTTTTTGTTAAGGACTTTTATTTTTGCCTGAAATATAATTGAATAGGGACTCCCGTAAAATCATAATTTTTTCTGATTTGATTTTCAATAAACCGTTTGTATGGTGCTTTTACCTCATCGGGCAAATTACTAAAAAAGACAAATTGGGGATTATTCGCATTTTTCAATTGCATAACATATTTTATTTTAATGCGCCTTCCGCGTGAAGCTATCGGAGGCGGAGTGTTTTCGATAATTGGCAGCAAAAACTCGTTGAGCTTTGAAGTGCTAATATGTTGTAGTTTTTTTTCGTAAATTTCGGCAGCGTTATTCAAAATCTTGAAAATCCGTTGTTTTTCGTGTACCGAAACAAATACAATAGGTACATCGTTGAAAGGAGCAATACGCTTACGTATCATGTTTTCGTATTCGAGATGAGTATTGCTTGATTTTTCAATCAAATCCCATTTGTTCACAACAACGATCACCCCTTTTTTGTTTTTTTCGGCAAGATGAAAAATGTTAACATCCTGTCTGTCGATTCCTTGCGAAGCATCGAATAGCACAAAACAAATGTCGGAATTTTCAATAGCACGAATGGTTCGTAAAGTTGAATAAAACTCAATATTTTCGTATACCTTTCCTTTTTTTCGCAACCCTGCCGTATCTACAAGTACGAATTCGTGGCCAAAACCTTTAAAAGGAGTGTAAACAGAGTCGCGTGTGGTGCCTGCAATGGGAGTAACAATGTTTCTTTCGCCACCAAGCAGAGTGTTTACCAACGACGACTTCCCCACGTTGGGACGACCGACAACGGCAATTCGAGGTACTCGCGGCAGTTCTTCTTCTACGGTTCTGTCGAAAGCCTTTACTACCTCGTCAAGCAAATCGCCGGTACCGGCACCGTTAGCTGCCGAAACGGGATAAACTTCTCCAAGACCCAAAGCATAAAATGCGCTAACAGTGTGTGTAAGATTCGGCTCATCAATTTTATTGGCAACAACAAATACCTTTTTTTGCGTATGCCTTAACATATTGGTTACATCTTCGTCGAGAGGGGTAATATCTTGGCGACCGTCCACAACAAAAACAATAACATCGGCCTCATCAATGGCAAAAGATACCTGCTTGCCAATTTCCTTCTCGAAAATGTCGCCGGAACCTACCACAAGACCTCCGGTGTCAATAACTGAAAAATCAATGCCGTTCCAATCGCTGTTGCCATAAATCCTGTCGCGCGTAACCCCGCTAATTGATTCTACGATAGCTTCTTTAGTTTGTGTTAGCCGATTAAACAAAGTCGATTTGCCAACATTAGGTCTTCCCACAATAGCTAATATATTGTTCATCTTATTTTTATTTTTTTATTTAACAATTGATTTGGTAAAAAAAATTTAATAGTAGTTTTTCTCGCCTCCGACTATTTGTAACCAAAACGGCTAAGCATTATTTCGCTATTACGCCAGTCTTTTACCACCTTAACGGTAAGTTGTAAAAATATTTTTTTGTCGAAAAACTTTTCCATATCTTCACGTGCCATAATTCCGGTTTTTTTTATGGCCTTGCCCTGATGACCAAGTATAATGCCTTTTTGTGAATTTCTTTCCACAATAATGTAAGCCTGAATTTTTATTAATTTGCCCGATTCTTTAAACGAATCTACCGCCACCTCAACGGAATATGGAATTTCTTTCTTGTAATTCATAAAAATTTTTTCACGGACGATTTCCGAAGCAAAAAATCGCTCACTTTTATCGGTCAACTCATCTTTTGAAAAATACGGAGGATGTTCGGGTAAAAAATGTAAGATAGTATTGAAAATTCGTGTAACATTAAAACCTATGAGCGCCGAAACCGGAACTATTTCAGCCTTAGGAAACTCTTGTTGCCATCTGTCCATTTCTGCTGCCACGATAGCTTGCTCCGACAAATCAATTTTATTTATAACAACTATCACTGGCAAATTCGACATTTTTACTCTAACAAGCACCCCTTCTTCTTTAAATTGCAACCCCGTTTCGGTCATCAGTAGCAAAATGTCTGCATCAAGCAAAGCCGACTCAATGAATTTATTCATCATTTCGTGCATTTTATAAGCAGGGTTTCTTACAATACCCGGTGTGTCGGAATACACAATCTGAAAATCGTCGCCATTTACAATTCCCATAATGCGGTGTCGTGTTGTTTGTGCTTTGGAAGTAATAATAGAAAGTTGTTCATTCACCAGCGCATTCATCAATGTTGATTTTCCAACGTTGGGATAGCCTAAAATATTGACAAAGCCTGATTTATAAGACATAAAAAAAAATCAAAATAAATTTGTTTTGCAAAGAAACAAAATATATCTTTGCACTCTCATTTTTTAAAGGCAATACCGTTCATTAAAAAAATATATTGCGGGGTGGAGCAGTGGTAGCTCGGCGGGCTCATAACCCGTAGGTCGTAGGTTCGAATCCTGCCCCCGCTACTTATAAAAACCTCACACGAATGTTGTGGGGTTTTTGTTTTTTGATGAAATTAAACTTTTCGTATAGTATCTCCACTATCCGCAACATTAAAACAGCACTTGTGCGAAAATGTCAATTCCTTTGTTACCCTTGCTTTTGTCAATGCTTGAAATACTGTGACCACTTTTAATTAAAAAACATGGGTACTACTACGAATTTAGTGAAAGAAATGAAGTAAAAAAATACTATAGTATTAACTTTCAATCTTATATGGCGGTAAAGCTATTTTTTTCTCAATAATCCATATGAATATTTGAATCTGGCATTTAAATCGTCACCATATAAAGTTTTACATTAAGATGGTAGTAAAATCCGTTTAAAGAGTATTACAGCCTTTCATTGGGCTTACAAGATAAAAAAAATAATTTATCGGTAAAATAACTATGAAATAATATTTTTCTAAAAAAATATATTCGTCTATTGTTTTGTTGTACTTTTGTTCGCCATAGAAATATTTTGGGTTATGAATGTACAATTATTACAACAGGCCGGTTGGATAGGAACGCCGGAAATTATTATTATCGTGGTGGTTATTCTGTTGCTTTTCGGTGGGCGCAAAATTCCCGAACTGATGCACGGTATCGGTAAAGGTGTAAAAGAATTTAAAGAAGGCATTAGCGACAACAACAACGAAAAGGGAAAAAACGATGATGGAACTGCCAAAAGTTAAAGATTAGTTGTTGCCCATTTAATTAGGCTGAAGGTTATCATCAAAAGCTTTCGGTATAGTTGATTTATTGTAATGAAATAGCTATCAACCATGTTTTTATATGATAAACCGGCAACTGACAATCGGAATTTATTTCCTATTAAAACGATTCGGACAATGCTAATTATAGGAATTACAGGAACTCTCGGTGCAGGCAAAGGTACTATTGTCGATTATCTTATAAAAGAAAAAAAATTCCTGCATTTTTCAGTCCGACGTTATTTGATTGAAAAAATAGAAAAACTCTGTTTACCTGTCAACCGGGAAACTATGACCTCCGCAGCCAACCGACTACGTTACAACCATCATCCCGCATACATTATTGAGCAATTATACTTTCAGGCAAAAACCGAGGACAAAAACGCCATTATCGAAAGCATACGCACTCCTGGTGAAGTTGATTTTTTACACAAAACAGGTAAATTTTATCTTTTTGCCGTGGACGCCGACCCTAAAATCAGATATCAACGTATCCGCCTTAGGGCTTCAGAAACCGACCATGTTAGCTACGAAACATTTCTCGCTAACGAAAAGCGAGAAATGAGTACTACTGACCCGAGCAAGCAAAATCTATCGAAATGTATTGAAATGGCTGATTTCCGTTTTGATAATAACAACGATTTGCAAGAGTTATATCGACAAATAGATAGAGTTTTAAAGAAAATTTCACTTTAAAGGGTTTTTCTTTGCATTTATTTTGTTTTTTATAGTTTCTTATGTATAATTTTGCACATTTTTCCGTTGAGGACTTAAGAGATAAATAAGACTATGAGAAGATATTTTATTGCTGTATTAATAATTGCCGGCTTAATGCCTGCCGTTTCACAAGGCGAGATTACCGACTCTGTGAAAAATGATACCGATGCACTACCACTTGCCATCGACAGTGCTGGATTTAAGCCCGACAGCATTGCACTACTCAAAGACACATCTACCATAGATATCACATCTATTAGCGGTTTGGAAGACAGTCTGAATCCTGACCTTGATTCAAGTTTTTGGGCACTACAAAACACCCTTCCGCAAACCGTCAACTTCAATGGCAACCTTTTGGTTAAAGACTCGAAAGCTATGCAAACACTTGATAGCTTGACAAGAGTGAAATTTTACAACAATAACTTTTTCCATTTCGATAGCATTTTGCCAAATAACAAGCATTTTGTTTCTGGCAAAATTCCCGATTATCCCGATTCGGTTTATCAAAAACGGATAGCCAAACTCAACGCTCAAACCCCCATCGAATTGGTTTACAACAAACAGGTAAAAGCTTTTATTAATCTTTATGCTAACAAAAGGCGAAAGCTAACCGAAAAGGTAATGGGACTTTCGGAACTATATTTTCCAATGATTGAAGAGCAATTGGACAAATACGATATTCCACTGGAGATAAAATATCTTCCTATTGTCGAATCGGCGCTCAATCCGGCAGCAGGTTCCAACAAAGGGGCCAAAGGCTTGTGGCAATTTATGTACGGTACTGGAAAAGTTTACGGATTAAAAGTAACTTCGCTTGTCGACGATCGTTACGATCCTTACAAGTCCACCGTTGCCGCTTGTCAGCATCTAAGAGATCTTTATGATATTTATGGCGATTGGTCGCTGGTTTTAGCAGCCTATAATTCTGGAGCCGGCAACGTAAACCGTGCAATCAGGCGGGCAGGCGGTACAAAAAATTATTGGGCTATTTGGCCTTTTTTATCTCGTGAAACCCGCGGCTATGTTCCCGCTTTTATTGCAGTAAATTATATTATGAATTATCCGGCCGAGCACAATCTTTACCCTATGCACCCTGGATTGTTCTTCTACAATATCGACACCGTTACGGTAAACGATGCATTATCGTTCGACCAAATGAACGAAATGCTCGGTATTCCCAAAGACGAACTACGTTTTTTGAATCCGCAATACAAAAAAGGAATTATCCCTGCCGTCGATGGCAAAAAATATATACTAAGACTTCCGAAGCAATATATTGCTGATTTTATCAACAACGAAAAAGCTCTGTATGCATACAAAACCAAAAAAGGTATTGAAAGGGACAAAATTCTGGCCGAGATAAAAAAAGCCAAAAGTCGTAACATACACATTGTCCGTTCTGGCGAAAGTCTGGGATTGATAGCAAGACATTTCCATGTATATGTAAGCCAGATCAAGCGTTGGAACCGTTTGCGAAGTTCACGAATTTATATTGGGCAAAAACTAATAGTTTACAGTTTGGGTAGTAATCGCTATTATGCAAAAAAATCGCTACCACTTTCGCGTTCACGTACAAAAAGCCTGCACACTATACGTGCAGGCGAAAATCTCGGACTTTTAGCCAAACGCTACAAATGTAGTGTAACCGATTTGAAAGAATGGAACAACCTGCGAAGCTCGCTTATACATCCCGGACAAAAGCTATATGTTTACGAACCAAAAAAAAATTCGAAAAATACAATTAAAAAAGGAAAATATGTTTATCACATTATAAAAAAAGGAGATACGCTTTGGGATATTGCCAAAGAGTATGATGGCGTTACAGTGGAACAAATAAAAAGGCTAAACCATATTAGAAACTCACATCACCTGAAGCCGGGACAAAGAATAAAAATTGCTTCATTGAGTTAAGAAGCTAAGTGTTAAACGTTTTTACTCCTTCCCGATTCGTTAAGTCTATTAAAATATTAATCGACCATTAACAAACTTTACGGCTTTTGTTAGATAATATTTGTTACTTTGTAGCGTTATTTTAAAAATATTATGCTTATGAAACGCTATATTTTAATGCCTATATTACTCGTTATTTTTAGTGAATTTTTATTGAGTTCGTGTAGCGAAAGGCCGGAAGATAATACCAAACCACACTCCATTGGCAACACTTCCGAAATAATGGTGGTGGTTCAAAACGAAAGCCAATGGGAAAACCAAATCGGTAAAGCCATACGTAACTATTTTGGTGCCTACCAATACGGCTTGCCACAAGCCGAACCTATTTATAAACTGTCGCATGTAAAAGCTAGCAGTTTTAACAATTTGTTTCAAAAGTATAGGAATATCCTTATTATTGATATCGACAAAAATGCAAAAATCTCAAAAGTGATAAAAAGTAGAGATTACTGGGCTCATCCTCAGCGTATTTTCAAAATTATCAGTCCTTCCACAGCCGATTTTGTAAAAATATTTAACAAAAACGCTCCTATGATGATGCAAAAATTCAATGAAACTGAGCGTGCCCGTATTCTATCTATTTTAAGACCCGAGAACGACTTGAAGATAATAGAGAAAGTAATAAAACAATTCGGCCTTAAAATGGTGGTACCACAAGGATTTTACGTAGCCAAAATTCAACCTGGTTTTATGTGGATAAGAAAACAGGCTATTTCATACAATCAAGGACTTATGTTTTTTTCGGTGCCTTATAAAGATACCTTACAGTTTTCACTGAATAGCATTATGGCACGCACCGACGAATATCTGAAAAAATATATACCGGGTCCTACGGAAGGTTCATATATGACTACCGACCACAAGTTTGTGTTGCCCAAAGCCGATGTAGTTATAGATTTCCCTCTTGGCTACACCGTTGAAATCAGAGGCCTGTGGCGTGTTGAACACGATTTTATGGGAGGCCCGTTTGTGAGCTATACTTTTGTTGACAAACGGAAAAACGAAATCGTTACCATTTTCGGTTATGTTTATCAACCGAGCAAAAACAAGCGCGACCTTTTGCTGCAAGTCGAGTCGCTCATTTATTCGGCTAAATTTCAATGAAACCGTATTGATAAATATTTTTGATGATGTCCCGAAATATTCATTTCATTTTTCCGTATGACGATATTATATCTAAACGGAAAACTCAACTTTGCATTAGGATAAAACGTTTTATAGCAATTCTTTCTCTCTGCATGTTTTTTTATGGGCTACCTCTTACAGCTCAAAGCCTTTATCCCGCCGGCCAAAGCAACAACGAAACAGTTTTTTACACAATGAACAAACAAGTAAATCAGTTTGTTCACCGTTTCAATATGGAAGAAGATCAATACGGAAAAATGTTAGACAGAAAAGATAAACGTTACCACAACAACAACTTACGCAAAAAGTTTCTCCCT
The DNA here is from genome assembly GCA_003232915.1 of Bacteroidota bacterium. Classification (GTDB taxonomy): domain Bacteria; phylum Bacteroidota; class Bacteroidia; order Bacteroidales; family F082; genus Sulfidibacterium. The sequence continues at coordinate 21,166 of QIKE01000042.1, forward strand.
TTCTTGTTCGACATACACAACCCGCGAACTTCTGGAAAATTGAAAAACTATTTTATCGACGACGTTACCAATGCCAAACATCCCGTTTATCTTAATTTTCTTGATAAAAATTGGTATGCTGAAGTATCGACTACTTTTTTAGACGAAAACGGAAAACCAGTAAATCTGATTCTTTTTCTTACTCTCGAACAGGCGGGACAAGGTTCAAAATGGATTATCAGTAATGTTTACGACACCGATTTAAAACATCTTTTTCCAGTTGAATCGACAAAAAAACAGGCCAAATATTTTTTGCATCCCCAAAGTCACGAAATTGATTTTATGAATCTGCACAAAGCCTTGAATAACCCTGATGATATCGAATATTACGCTTCTACCGGTTTTCGTCCCGATTATCTCAGTTTGTTTTTTTACCTGATGAAAAAACGAAAACTAAGCTTCAAACAAATCAATGAGGTGAAATTTCATTTTTTTCAGATAAAAAACTGGTATTTCGAACTGAAATATTTCAACCGCAACGAAAACAATTCGGGTTGGTTAATTTCGAATCTGAAATACCTTAGCGACGACGAAAAAGCAAATCTTATCAAATTTTACCGCTCATGTACAACCGACCTATAATCTTGCTAATGCTTTTTTTTGTTGTCCGAAGTATTTTTGCCCAAGGTATTCAACCTACAGTGTCGGCAAACGACTTGGAGATGTATGAAAAACAAAGTAAAAATCTGGTGAGTTATCTTGAAGATACGTTTAATTTTTTGGGCAATCCCAACGAACCTATTTCCGCAAAAGAAATTATTATCAACGAAAGCTATAACAAAGTTTTCGAAAACGACAAAGTACAAATTGAAGACGACCTCGACGAAAACCGCCGAGTACCGCTTTATAAAAATGTGCAGGCTTATATGAAAGACATCATGTTTTTTTATAAAAAAGTATCGTTTACTTTCGACATTACCAGTGTAGAACAATTGGTGAATCAAGCTGGGCAAATTTATTATAAAGTGAGTTTTAACCGTCGCTTGCAAGGAGTTACAGTGAATAACGACACCGTAGATAACCTTCGCATTCGATATATGGAAGTGAACCTCAACGCCACCGCTGACGATTTGAAAATAGCAAGTATTTATACTACCAAACCCAACCAAAACGAAAGATTGAGACAGTGGTGGAACGGAATGAGTATTGCTTGGAAAAACTATTTCGGTAAGTCCATAATCGTTTACGACACGTTGCCTTTCAATATGATACGGATGTTTACCGATAGCACAATTGTAACTCCAGTTTGGAATTCCGTTATAATTACCGATACCATACTGCTTGCCAAGCCCGATACTTTGCATACTCAACCCCACCCACTCGCCGCAGACAGCCTTAACGACAGGCAAATTTCTTTAAGAAGTAATGCCGTTTTCGAAAAATTTCCTGACACCCTCAAAGCTAATGCCACCATTTTGTTTAAGATTTTAAGACATCTTATAAAAATTTCTTCTATCGACATTTCTAACAATTTGATGATAAAAAACCTGCAACCTTTGAGACAACTCAGCAAATTGCAAACGCTTAATATTTCACATACCCTTATCAACAACATTGCGCCGCTACACAGCTTAAGTAAATTAGAAAAACTTAATCTTTCGGCTTCGGCAGTTAGCGATTTAAATCCGTTAAAATATATATGGAAATTGCACGAAATCGACTTTTCGCATACCGAAATTAAGGATATTGCCGTTCTTGCAGGTTTGAAACAGATAGAAATCCTAAAAATGGATAGCAACGAAATACCGGAGATTGTTCCAGTAAACCATCACAAAAATCTGCGATTGTTGCAAGCTGCCAATTGTCATATTACCTCCATCGACAGCATTAGCGCGCTTCCATCGTTAACCCGTCTCGACCTTCATGGAAACCCCTTGCAACAAATTGATTCGTTGCGGAAACTTACTGCTATACAGCAGCTTAATCTTGATAGTACAGCGGTTTCAGATTTGAAACCACTTGCGGAACTGCACAATTTGAGTGTATTGCAAATCAACAATACCGCTGTTGCCGATCTGTCGCCCATAGAAAATCTTGAAAAGCTAAAGGTGGTATATTGCGACAATAGCTTGGTAACACAAGCCGAAGCCGACCGGTTTATGACCGTAAACCCATCAATTCTTGTGGTTTACAATTCGGCAAAACTCGAAAAATGGTGGACAAAATTGTCTGCCCGATGGAAAACGGTTTTTAAACAAAACATCTCAAAACCCAAAAAGCCAACAAAAGAAGAACTGCATAAACTCATTAATGTAACTTCTTTGAATTTATCACCATATCCTGAAATCAAAAATTTAAAACCCCTTAAAATACTTTACAGGCTCGACGAGCTAAATATTAGCGGCACGGCCGTTTCGGATATTGACGCTCTTGCTTCTTTAAGTCAGCTTAACATTTTGAAGATGAACTTTACAAAGGTTTCGAGCCTTTTCCCATTATCGAAACTACATAATTTGAAACGGTTAAGTTGTAATAATACCGGCGTTTCCGATTTGCTTCCCCTATCGGGAAATAAAAGGCTAAACACGGTATTTTGCGATGACGCAAAAGTGAAACCCCAAACCGTAGATGCCTTACTCGACAATCTGCCCGAATGCCTTGTGGTTTTTGAAACCGAAAATTTGCGCATTTGGTGGAATAATATAGATACTACCTGGCAAAAAGCTTTCAGAAAAATACTTGAGACAGAAGAACAACCAACCACACAATCACTACATCGCCTTGCGGAAAAAACGATTTTGCAAATTAAAAACATGCCCAAAATTGATGATCTCGAAGCTCTGAGTGTGTTTTTCCGACTTCGTAAACTTTCACTGGAAAACGTTGGTGTTACTGATATTGCACCACTCGTTTCGCTACCAGAACTGTTAGAACTGAGCATTACAAATTGCTCCCTTGCCGACCTTACGGGAATTGAAAAATTAACACAACTGCAATCGCTTACGCTAAGTAACACGGCCATCAACGATATTTATTTGCTTGCCAACCTGAAACAATTAAAGAAACTTGACATTTCGGGTACGCGAATAAAAAATTTGAAATACATACGCAATTTAACAGGCTTGGAAACTTTAATTATCAACAATACTAGGGTTAAAAGTTTGAAATTCATCATGCCTTTTCAAAATCTCAAACTCTTGAAATGCTACAACACATCACTTACGGCAAAAAGAGTGAAAGAATTTAAGCAAAAACATCCACAAACAAAGGTTGTTTTTTATTAATGGAAAGATCAACTTTTAACGGATTTTGAAATGATTTTTATTAAGACAAAAGCAACATTTGGTGCTTTTGGTATTCTTTACTTTCCAAACTCCAACAAAAGGAGTTATTTTGTAAAACTCCACTTAGGACCTTCTTTGGTGTCTTTTACAACAATGTGTATATTAGCGAGTTCATTGCGGATATGATCGGCAGTCTCAAAATCTTTTTTAATTTTTGCTTCCTTGCGAATGTTCAAAATGGTTTGCATCAGATTGACAACTATCTCGCTGTTGTCGGTCTGTTCTACATTTTGTAAACCGAGTATGTCGAACAAAAAAGTTTTCAAAAAATATTTCAAAAAATAGACATCCTCTTTTGTAAGTTTTTGTTGCCGGATATTTACTTGATTGATAATTTTGGAGAGTTCAAATAAATGTGCGATAGCAACGGGTGTGTTAAAATCGTCGTCAAGAGCTTCGTAACATTTTTGTTCAAAAACTTTTACATCAACAGTTGCGTTATCTGCAACAGGTAATTCGTTGAGTAAGTGGTAAGCATCGAACAAACGTGCCATTCCTTTTTCGGCAGCTTTTAAAGCATCGTTTGAAAAGTCGAGAGTACTCCGATAATGTGCTTGTAAAATAAAAAAGCGGATAGTCATCGGGTTGTAAGCTTGGGTGAGCAATGCATGAGTACCATTGAATACTTCGTAGAGAGTAATAAAATTGCACAGCGACTTACCCATTTTCTGCCCGTTGATGGTAATCATATTGTTGTGCATCCAATATTTCACTGGGTCGTGGCTGCTGGCAGCATTGGCTTGAGCTATTTCCGATTCGTGGTGAGGGAAAAGTAAATCCATACCACCGCCATGAATATCAAAAGTATCGCCGAGGTATTTGCGTCCCATAGCCGAGCATTCCAAATGCCAACCCGGAAAGCCCTCACTCCAAGGCGAAGGCCAATGCATAATATGTTTGGGATCGGCTTTTTTCCAAAGGGCAAAATCAAAAGAACTTTTCTTTTCCACTTGTCCGGCCAACTCACGAGTGTTTTGTTTCAGCTCTTCAATACGTCGTCCGGAAAGCTTGCCGTAATTGTATTTTTTGTTGTACTTTACCACATCAAAATATAACGAGCCGTTTGACTGGTATGCATAGCCGTTTTTCACAATTTTTTTTATCAACTCTATTTGCTCAATAATATGTCCCGAAGCAGTAGGCTCAATGCTCGGATGCAACACATTTAGGGCATCCATATTTTGATGATACCGATCGGTAAAATATTTCACAACTTCCATAGGTTCTAATTGCTCAATGCGGGCTTTTTTTTGAATTTTGTCTTCCCCGTCGTCGGCATCGTTTTCCAGATGACCTACGTCGGTAATATTACGTACATACCGCACTTTGTATCCGAGATGCTTCAAGTAGCGGAAAACAATATCGAAGCTGACGGCAGGACGGGCGTGCCCTAAATGGGCATCGCCGTAAACCGTTGGCCCGCAAACATACATTCCCACATGTGGTGGCGCTATGGGTTCGAAAAGTTCTTTTTTCCGCATCAGCGTATTATAAATATGAAGTTGATGTTCCATCGCAACAATATTTGGCTGCAAAATTACTAAAGCTATGGAAATAAAAATACTTAGCTATTCTATTGGTAAGATAATATTTTTCAATAATTTTTCAGGCATCGTTTATAATCATGTGTTTATTTAAAACATAAGCTGTTACACAACTGAGATGTTTAATGCAAATGGTAAGAAAACAACGCTTGTTGCTAATAAACGAATATTTTTAATTCGAGTTATATTTCATTATTGGTCTGTTAAATTACAATTTTTGTTAATCCTAACAATATAAACACGATTTTTTCCTAAATTTGGGCTTCTTTTTTAAATTAAAAAAATGGAATATAATATTTTAAAAACAGACTTATCTTTCGGAGTGCTAACAGTAACCATTAACCGGATAAAAGCGATGAATGCCTTGAATACTCGTTTTTTCATAGAAATGGACAGCCTTGTTGGCGAAATCAAAGAAAATAAGGAAGTTAAAATAATGATTATCACAGGCGAAGACAAATCTTTTGTGGCAGGCGCCGACATTGCCGAAATGGTAAACAAAAATTGTGAAGAGGGTACTGCCTTTTCGCGTATGGGACAAAACACCTTCCGCAGTCTGGAGTTACTTAACATTCCTGTAATTGCCGCCGTAAACGGGTTTGCCCTCGGCGGCGGCATGGAACTGACGATGGCTTGCGATTTCCGCATAGCAAGTACAAAAGCCAAATTCGGACAACCCGAGGTCGGTCTCGGACTAATACCAGGCTATGCGGGCACACAGCGCCTCTCGCGATTAACCGGTCTCGGTAATGCTCTTTACCTACTTATGACAACAGATATTATTGATGCCAAAAGCGCCCTTCTTATCGGCCTTGTTCAAAAGGTTGTTGAACCTGAAATGCTGATGGAAGAGGCTCTGAAAATCGCCAAACAAATTGTTTCCAAAGGACCACAGGCCATAAAAAAAGTAAAACAGGTGGTTCGTAAAGGCTACGAAATGAGCCTTGAAGATGGTGCCGCCCTCGAAGCGGAACATTTCGGCTCGCTCTTTGGCGACAACAGCGAAGGGCGCGAAGGTATGAAAGCCTTTTTGGAAAAAAGAAAACCGGAATGGTAAATATTATACAAAAAAAACATATTTGAAAATTAACTTTTAACAGAATCCAATGGATATTAATAAAGAAAAATTTGAAATTATTCGTAAAATCATTAAAACTGATGATAAAAAACTTATTTCAGCATTTCATTTTTCTATTTTGAAATATAAGACCGGTTTCTCCAATGTCATTGAAAGAATTTTATAATAGAATTGATGAAGGCGAAAAAGATGTTGCCAATGGAAATGTAATATCAAAATCTGAAATAATAAAATTTTCTAATAAAATAAAAATAATATGACTTACGACGAAAGATTAAAAAATGTTTCGGTGCTTGGTTCAGCCGGTAAGATGGGAAGCGGCATTTTGTTGCTCACTGCCGTTGAAATGGCCGACCGTGCCTTGCTGCCCGAAAACAAAGGAAAAGTCTTTGTTCTGAACGCCATTGACGTATCGGACGAAGGACTGGCGGGTCTTATGAACTACCTTAGGGTTCAAGTTCGGAAAATTGCCGAGAAAAAAATGGTATGGCTTCGTAAAATGTATGCTTACCGTGAAGATCTTATTGAGAATTTCGATATCATTGACGAATACATCTTTGACGTGATGAACATTGTGCGGCCAACCGTCGCTATGGAAACCGCTTATAAATCGAATTTGGTGTTTGAAGCTGTAAACGAAAGTCGTGCACTGAAAGTAAAACTGCTTTCGCAAATCAAACAAAACAATACTAATGATGTTTGGTTTTTTACCAATACTTCCTCGGTGCCTATCCATATTATTGATGAAGAAGCCGGTTTGGATGGCAAAGTTATTGGATTTCACTTTTACAATCCTCCTGCCATTCAACGGCTTGTGGAACTTATCCGTACCCACAACACCAAAGACGAAGTAGTGGAATTTGCACACCAATATGCTAAAAATTTGAGAAAAATAATCGTTCCTTCCAATGATTTTGCAGGTTTTATTGGCAACGGACATTTTATGCGCGACGGACTACACGGCATAAAAGAGGCACAAATACTCGCCGAAGATAAAGATATGCCACTCTATAAGGCCATTTATATGATTAATAAAATCACTCAAGATTTTCTCATTCGGCCAATGGGAATTTTTCAATTGATGGATTATGTGGGTATTGATGTAATGCAGTTTATTTTGAATGTAATGAACCCATTTGTGGAAAACGAAGACCTGCATAGCGACCTGTTAGACAAAATGTTGAAACAGGGTGCAAAAGGCGGACAGTTTTCAAACGGTGCACAAAGAAACGGTTTTCTTAAATACAAAGGCGGAAAACCATTGGCTATATGGGATATACATAAACAATATTATGTTGATATTGACACCTTTAAAGGTGAATGTGATGAAATGCTCGGCGAGCTTCCCGTTTCGGCAGTAGCTTGGAAAAGCACCTTGCGAATGAAAAATAAAGAAGAAGTATTTACCAAATTTTTCAGCGATCTTAAAGAATTGAGTACACTTGGTTCGGAAATAGCCGTGCGTTACGGAAAACGCTCCAAAACATTTGCCGAAAAACTCGTTTCCGATAAAGTGGCTAACAATCACGACGACGTAAATACTGTAATGCTTACCGGTTTTTATCATGCTTATGGCCCTGTAAACAACTATTTTGATTAAAAAATTTAATGCTATAAAACATCCATGACGAATAAATTTGACACACAATTGAATATGATTATAGAGCTCTGTTAGGGGCTAAATTTTACAACCCCATACATCACAGGGAATAATAAAAAAGAGAATAAGTTTTAGCGTGGTTTTCGATGACGTAGCCGAAAATGATGACAAAACATAAAATAGTAATAATCAATGATATGTAAAATTATAAACAGATGAACATATGAAAAAATTAAGAAGAAAAGTATATATGACAGCCGGTTACAATACCATTTCGTTGGGTACCGGACGAAGAGAATTTAACCCGAAAAAACCCCGTCCTGGAATCGAACATTATATTAGAGAAGCCGGACAAGGTGTGCTGAAACAAATTGGGGGAGCCACAAATGTTGACGAATCGGTAATTGGAAACTTTATGGCAGGCCGCTTTAACAAACAGGGACATATTGATGGTTTTGTGCCGATGATTGACAAAGGTTTGTCAATGAAACCGGCTGTCCGTGTTGAAGGCGCTTGTGCTTCGGGCGGTCTCTCTTTGATTACCGGAATAAATCATATCCTTGCAGAAACTTCCGATGTTGTTCTGTCGCTAGGAGTTGAAGTTCAAAATACTGTTAAAGCTATTTACGGGGCTGATATTCTTGCTATGGCAGGCTGGTTTCAGAAAAGAAAAACCGGACATGCTTATTTTTTCCCTGGACAATTTAGCGATAGAGCAGGAGCTTATTACGAAAAATACGGATATAATCGTTCGCGTAAAGGAATGGCTCGCTGGTATGCCAATGCGATAGAAAACGCACGCCTTGACCCGACAGCACAAGAAAATCATAACACCAACCCCGATCCTTACGGAACAGCACTGAAAATGCAACCCAATGGAAGAGCTTTTGTTGACAACCTGACGGTACTCGACTGCTCAAAGGTTTCCGACGGAGCTTCGGGTATTGCCATCTGCTCCGAAGAAGGCTTGAAACGTTCTGGCGTTGACAAAAAAGATGCCGTAGAAGTGATTGGTTTCGGCCATGCGGTGCGTGATATCACTAACGACCCCACCGATTTAACCGAACTCGAAACTATAAAATATTCTGCTCATCATGCTTTGGAAAATGCAGGTATTACCATTGATCAAGTGGGTACTATCGAAACTCACGACTGTTTCTCCATTGCCGGTATTTTGGCTGTTGAAGCACTCGGCCTGGCTACCAAAGGCAAAGGTGCCGACTTTGTGGCCCACGGAAAAACAAACCGCAATAGTGAAATCCCTTTCAACACCACCGGCGGACTTATTGGTTGGGGACACCCCACCGGTGCAACAGGTGTACACCAGGGAGTTACTATTTGGCAGCAGCTGACAGGTAGAGCCGGTAACGCACAGATAAAAATTAGCGACAACCGTCCTTACGGACTTACTATCAACATGGGTGGCGACGACGTTACAGTTACCTCAATCGTTTTCAAAAGGGGAGAATAATCGTTTTCTGTTGATTACTTTTATTAGTAAACCATGGATTTATATAATAGTCGCCATTTTTAACTATGCAGCCGAAATGACATAGTTAACATATTGAATATTATAGTATTAATATTTTTTAACCAAATAATAACAAAGCGTTACCTTCAGTATATCAATAAAATAAGATTTTATTATGAAAAATATTTGAATATCTACTAAATCCATTTTATATTATCATGTTGATGTTTAGCATTATAGACCGGCTATAAAGTTATAATTAAATACTATTTTAATATCACTAATTGGTGTTCGACATTCAAAAAGGTAGAAAAGCTCAAAAGGCCATTATAGGGGTCAACCAAAGCCATCTTCCAAGAAGGCGGATTATTTACTTCCGAAACTTATATATTAGCAACTGTCCAATATATAACGCATAGTATAAAGCCTTCAACCACAATAGAAACAATCATCATGGGAAGGGCAATTTTTCTTGAGCTATAATATTTTCGTAAAAGAAAAGCGCCGATAGGTAAAGAAATTAATACAGGAGTAAGAAGGATAATTCCCCACATTCCGTAAAAGCGTCTAATTTTCACCAACGATTTATTCCAATGGGTAAATTTCCGGCGATACAATCGTTTTTGTTTTCGTTTTTTCCCCCATGCTCTAAACCCGTTTAATATTTTATCGTGAATCAAATTGTTGACAACAGGCATCAGATGCACAGAATACAAGAGCAGCAAAGTGCTAATATTATAATAGATTAGAAAGGCAAAAGTACCACCAATTATCAGTGAAAAATATGTATGCCAAAAATTAAGTTCAATTGCCAGCCCATAAATAGGTGCGTAAAAGTACTTAATCATTGCCAAGAAAAAAACCTGGATCATTTTTAAAAACAGCGACATATACTTTCGTTAGACTGCAAAGGTAAAAGATTATGATTATTATTAGCGAAAAGAAACAGGCAAACATATAATATTTCTTTTTCATTCGCTACATCACAAAACGCCAGAAAAATTTTGCCTGTATGGTGGTATATTCTTTTATAAAAAGCAGGTTCTGAGTATTGTAACCTTGATTAACTACAAAATAGAAGTTAGTTCCCTGTGTAGGAATCCAATTAATTCTAAAGTTAAGTAATCTTTCCTTGTCTTCTTTATTCCATTGTCCGAACAATGAACTGAACAAGTCCGGAGTTACGGCAAAATCGGCACGTCCACCAATTTCGTGAACAACGAAATCGCCTTCGGGCAAATTTATTTTATGTCGAGTATATTGAGTACTGAATTTAATATGGCGGTTTAGCTGCCAAGCCAGTTGGTCTTTATAAATAGTTTGCATTCCGTTGTAAAATCTACCCCAATTTACGAAAGCCGAACCGTAAACTTGTCGTCCTTTGAAAGTTTTAAATTGTAATTCATAATCGGTAAACCAGTATTTACCAACAGAAATAATTACATTATCGTGCATTTCAAAATTTTTAGTCAGGTTTTCGGCCTTGCGTTGAATATTAAATTCAAATTGTTCACCGCTTTTTGTTTTGAAACCAAGGGGCTGAATTCTGACCACAACGACTGCAATTGATTTGTTATGTCGTCAATATAATAATAAAATCGAAAGATTTAATAATAAATTGATTAATAAATCCGACTTTTTTAATCCGTGGTTTTATCCTAAAATCGACATTAAACATTTGGTAATGTCTTCGTCGCATAAATCCCACTTCGGGATTAAAATCTTCGTAGGCACGATTCCAAATAGCAGAACAATCAATGAAATCGTTAGGATAACCGAAAAATTAACGGCTGGCAAGTCCATATTTTTTTTCTTTGTTGGAAGTATAATTTTGTGAAACCGCACCATCGAAAGAAATATTTTTGTCTCCTCTGAAATGCGAATTGAAATATGTGCAATCGGTACCATACACTATGTTTTGTTGTTTGGGTTGCATTTTACTTACCATAATAATTCCAACACTTGATTCTTTAAAAATATCTTGTTTCCAGCGAATTACAGAATAGTTAATGGATGTAATACTATCTTTGGATGCTGTTTGTAAGCTCATAGCTCCTATTATTTGTATTTTTTTCTGTAGCCATCATTCGTATTCCACCGTAAATTGGGCCAATACTACGATCGGGAGACAGACCGATACTCGCGAATAAAAAGGTTGCATACTTTAACCCAGACCGAAATTGAAATAGTTTTTTCCTTCGAGAAAAAATTCACGTTTTTCGGGGTAATACAGCGAAAACCGAGTAAAATTTACCTGCATTCTGTCCGACTCAACTTGTGCGAAATCAGTGTTTACCGTAAGGTTTAACTTTAAAGTAGGCGTAATAAGAAAATTCACATCACCCCCTACATTACCGGGATAGAAGCCGGCAAACACAAATAAATTTAGATTTGCTTAGGCCAAAACGACTTATAAATAGAAGCAATATTAATTCTACCCCGCTACCGCACGATTGTATCGTGTGGTAAAAAAATATATTAAAGCCCCGCTACCGCAAGTTTGTAACTTGTGGTAATAACCCGCTACCGCACGATTGCATCGTATGGTTTATATACCAACAAAGGAGTAATTTTATTACT
>QIKE01000063.1 GCA_003232915.1 Bacteroidota bacterium
ATTGAAACTTAGTATTATAAATTGATTGAACAGTTGCAAGATACAACACTTAATTGATATATATCAATTTGTATTCCAAAATTACATTTTTTCCGTAGTGGAAATATCATCTTCATAAATGTTCATAGAAAAATTGTTTGATTTAGATTTGCCTTAACAAATTAAAAATTTAAAAAAACAATAAATCATGGAAAAGAAAATTACATTCTATTTGCTATTGGTACTTTTGTTTACGGTGGGTATTATGACATCATGTACAAAAGTTGGACCTGCAGGACCTGCGGGTAAAGACGGAACCAATGGAACTGACGGAACCGATGGAACCGATGGAACAGCGGGTTGTGTTCAATGCCACGACAATTCACAGGTTATTTTAGCCAAATCGTTACAATGGGAAGCATCGGTACATGCCACAGGGGGAAACTTTGAAAGAAACACCAAAAATTGCGCACCTTGTCATACAAGTCAGGGGTTTCTTGAAAGAATTAAGACAGGTGCCGATACTACTCTGGCGACCATTGAAAACCCGGCGCCTCAAAATTGCTATACCTGTCACGAAATTCATCAAACCTACACACCTGCCGACTGGACTAATACAACGACATCTCCTGTAGAATTATGGATCAACGGAACAATCGTGGATTTTGGCAAAGGAAACCTTTGTGCTAATTGTCATCAACCCCGTATTCCTAACCCATTGCCAATAATTGGTGGCGATTCTGTTATTATTACTTCTCCTTATTGGGGAGTACATCATGGCCCTCAAGCGGGTATTTTAGCAGGAACAGGTGGATATGAAATCGGAAGTGGATATTCTAATTCGGATCATACTACAGTAGTTACCGATGGTTGTGTTACTTGCCATATGGCAGAAGCCTTTGGCGTACAGGCCGGCGGACATCAAATGGGAATGACTTATTTGTATCACGGTCATGAAAAAATTAACACTACAGGTTGTATCACTTGTCACCCTTCTGGGATAGATGCAAAAATTGAGGCTACGCAAACAGAGGTGCTTGATTTATTGACACAACTTAAAACCCTTTTGATCGATCATGGGGCAATGACTGAAACAGGTGGAATTATTACTGGGAAAATGTCTTGCGATGTAGCCGGCGGAGTACTGAATTATAATATGGTAGAAGCAGACGGAAGTGAAGGAGTTCACAACGCTAATTATGTTAGAACCCTACTCACCAACAGTATTCAGGCTTTAAGTAGTAAATAAGTTCCATATGTTAATCAACACTAAATGCTGCGCAAAGAGTCATATTGCATAATATTATCTTTGCGCAGTTTTTAAAAGCCAGCATTATGAAATCATATTTAAAATATTAACATTTTTAAAATATGATTCGAGAGATTTTAAGAGTAAAAACGATGATGGAAATACTTACTGATGCAAAATCGTTTCAAGATTTTTCTTTCAAAAAATAAACTATAAGCGAATGAAAACAAATCGTATTTTTCTGGTATTTATGCTATTACTATCAACGGCGTTGATAAGTTCATGTCGATACGATATTCTTGTAGAACCTGTTGTCCCTCCCCCCAATCCTTCAGATACAATTAGTTTTGCAAAGACGATAGATCCCATCTTTAATGATAATTCAAATTGTGTTGCATGCCATAACACGGGGGGTCAGGTTCCTGATTTAACCACAGGCCATGCTTTTAACAGTATTATGAGCTTGGGTCTGGTCAATATATCAGATCCTGTGTCCAGTACAATATATTGGTTTCCTAATCCGGATAATAGTGAAAATCACACTTGGAAAAAATATACCGGCATTCAGGCTCAATTTGTTTTGCAATGGATAAAACAAGGCGCTTTAAACAATTAGATAATGTTTATGAAACGAACATGAATAATATAAAGTAATTTTTTTCTGCAAGTATAATTTTTTTCTTTATATACAGATAGGCTTTGTATGATTCAGATTTAGTTTTCTTTTTTTTAATGACATAAAATTATTAAAGGATGAAAAAATTAATATTAAATTTTCTGCTTATTTTTTTTATCTTAAGCACAGGATTTGCGCAAGAGTCCCCGAAAGAAAAGAAAAAAGATAAACCGGTAAATTTTCCTTGGGATAGTGAGTTACTTATTGATAACCAAACAACACTTTCGCCACCGGCAAAAACGCTGGAATGTATTATCCAACACAGATTCGGACTGGTAAACCAAAAGGGAATCTCCGATCTGTATGGTATATATGCGCCAGGGACAAATATACGCATTGGAATAAATTATACTCTTGTTAAAAATCTAACAATTGGCTATGGCCTCACAAAAAAAAATATGTACAACGACTTTCAGGCTAAATGGGTTATTCTTGAGCAAACAAATTCGGATCACATTCCCGTTGCTGTGGCATTGTTTGGAGATTTTGCCATAGACGGAAGAAGCAACACTGCGTTTGGTACAAATTATAAATTTAACAACAGGTACTCCTATTTTAGTCAATTGATAGTGAGTAGAAAATTTAGCGATTGGCTATCACTAGAATTTACGGGAAGTTTTACACATTATAATATGGTTGCATCGACAAATAATCATGATAACATTGGAGTGGGGATGAACGGACAAATAAAGTTTTCGCCCCAATCCTCCATTATATTTCAGTACGATATCCCTTTAAAAATTCAAGGCATTTCCGAACAAAGCGATTTTACAGCGAACAATGCGGCCAAGGCAAATTTTGCTTTCGGATATCAGGTAGAAACATCAGGACATTCTTTCCAAATTTATTTTACTACTGCCGATGGAATATTGCCCCAAGACATTTATATGAATAATTATAATGATTGGACAAAAGGAGATTTTATGCTTGGATTTACCATTACACGATTATGGAATTTTTAATAACTAGAATCACAATAAAATAAAGTAAAATAAGATGAATAAAGTAAACGTAAACAAACTCATAAGATTTTTTACCCTCGTACTTTTCATAGGCACATTAACAGCTTTTATGATTCCTCAGAATCAAAAAAAGGGGGCTAAATGGGTGATTCCGGAAAAATACAAGAAAATGGAAAATCCATATAAAGGTAATAAAAGAGATTTGAAGCTGGGAAGAATGCTTTATAGTAAATATTGCAAGTCTTGCCATGGGTCGAAAGGGCTTGGTGATGGTTCAAAGGCATTGCAACTAAAAACTTTACCAGGTAATTTTAGTACTGCTGAATTTCAGGCTTATACAGATGGCGAAATGTATTATATGACCGCTGTTGGAAGAGATGAGATGAAGGGATACAGCAAAAAGATTCCGGACGAAGAAAATATTTGGGCTATTATTAGTTATCTGCGAACCTTAAAAAAATAAATTTTATAAAACCGGGTAGATGTTTTCTGTACATAATCAATACCGTATCATTGTTCCTGTAGCTTCGTGTAATTTAGGCGGAAACTGAGACCTTGCTTCTGCCGTTTTCTTGATGAATTCTGCATGATGGACATTAAAAAGGGTTAACGGTAGGATTACGTTGAATTTAATTCACTATTGAAGAAATCGATATGAAAAAATTGCCAAAATCATTTTATAGCTGGACAACTATTAGTGGTGTTGTTCTGGCATCTGTTAGCTTTCTTATAATACTGTTCTTAATTCTTATTTCTAATATTTTCCCGAGAGGTGTTAGTCAATATCTCGGACTATTTACTTACATCATACTACCTATTTTCCTAATCATAGGTTTGCTTTTAATTCCAATTGGCACATGGCGAAAATTTAAACGGGATAAAAGGCAGCAGATCCAACGGGAATTGAAATTTCCAAAAGTTGATTTGAACGACCCTGGACAACGGATGATTGTTTTTATTTTTTTATTAGGTTCTGCTGTCATCATTTTGCTTACTACTTTGGGTAGTTATCAAGCTTTTCATTATACCGAATCCAATAAATTTTGTGGGACATTGTGCCACAAAGTAATGTCGCCCGAATACATCACTTATCACCAATCGCCCCATGCAAAGGTAAATTGTGTGGAATGTCATGTGGGTTCGGGAGCCAATTGGTATGTAAAATCAAAACTTTCGGGTTTGCATCAGGTTTATGCTGTTTTAACCCATTCTTATCCTACACCCATTGCAACACCGGGCACGAGAAACTTGCGAAGAATGCCATTGGCCTGAAAAATTCTATGATAGGAAACTGGTTTCAAAAAAATATTATCTCTCAGACGAAAAAACTACGGAATGGGATATCACTATGTTGATGAAAATAGGTCCCGAATATAAAGTGTTAGGTCAAAAAAGTGGTATTCACTGGCATGTAAATCCCGAAGTAAAAATAGAATATGTGTCTGCCGACTTCAAGCGCGACACAATTGCCTTAGTAAAATATACTAATCTTAAAACAGGGGAGATATCCACTTACCGCGATACAGTTAGTACTTATACTAATACTCAAATTGATACTTTGGAACATCGTGTAATGGATTGCATTGATTGTCATAACCGGCCTTCTCATGACTTTAAATCACCGATAAGATTTTTTGATGATGCAATGAGTACGGATAAAATAACAAGAAATTTGCCAGATGTTAAAATGGAAGCAATGGATATTTTATACAACAATTCGTTTCCCACCCTCGACAGTGCAAATCACTTTATCCAGTCTGAATTTACAGAATATTATCAGTTAATGTACCCTGAAATATTTGACAGTAGTAAAGTACTGATTGATAAAACCATTGCAACCATACAGACATTATATAAAAAAAACGTTTTTCCCTATATGAAAGCCCAATGGAGTACGCATCTCAACTATATCGGGCACCTTGAAACAAATGGCTGTTTTCGTTGCCATAACGATTCTTTTGTTGATGAAAAGGGTGATGTAATTTCGAGGGATTGCGACTTATGTCATGAAATAAAAAAACAGGGAACTCCGGATAATCTTGAAATGGCTTGTGATACAGCAAGCCTTGAATTTAAACACCCTAATAATATCAAGGGAAAATGGAAAAAATTAGCTTGTGTAAAATGCCATAAAAATCTGTTTGAATAAGTATTTTTATCTAAGGGGTTGTAACGAAAGAACTTATCCGTTTCTGCTAATTTGTTCAAGTAAATCTTCTTTAAGAAGATGAAAGGTTTTGCCTGTGATTTGAATGAGACCCTCATCGGTGAATTCATGCAATATGCGGGAAACGCTTTCTTTGGATAATCCGGTCATTTCGGACAATTCTTTTTTTGAAATACTCAGCTTGAACGGATTACTATAATAGATTTTTCTACTCAAATAAAGCATTGCTTCGGCAACCCTACCATAATTATGCTTTACCAAAAGGCTCTCCATTTTATTTACCAGATTTAGAATAAAGTTATTTGAGATTTCCATAAAGGCAAAAGCCATTTTGGTGTTTTCTCTCATAATATCAAGAAAGGTGTCCATATCTATCAGGCATAATTTGCATAGCTCAACAGCACTAATAGTAAAATGATTCTTTTTATCAATAAATAAACCGGGTCCTGAGAAAAAAGATGGTGGCCGGATAAAGTCAAGGATGAAATTCCTTCCACCTCTTCTTTCCAGCGATATTTTTGCTAAACCCTCGAAGAAGGATATGACGTGAGTATTGGGAGTCCCGCTTTTCATAATGATTTCCCCAGGATTAAACGTTACTTCAATTCGGTTCTTGTCAATTCTGGCAATTTCATTTGGTTTTAAATTACAAAAAACCGGTGATGTCATCGAACAGTCAAAACAAATTAAATTCTTCTCAAATCCCATTTTATTAATTTTTAGGTAAAAATAAACTATATTAGGCAAAAGCCAAATATGCGATGATATATATCATGAATAATTTGTTTTTTATTGTATTTAAACATATTTAATAGCATAAAACTATTGATTCCTATCAAGCTGTCTAACAATAAAAAGCGAAATAGAATTTTTATTTTTGCCTGATTAGTAATGCAAAAAACAAAAAAATTTCAAATGAAAAAAATTTCAAAAG
The DNA here is from genome assembly GCA_003232915.1 of Bacteroidota bacterium. Taxonomy (GTDB): domain Bacteria; phylum Bacteroidota; class Bacteroidia; order Bacteroidales; family F082; genus Sulfidibacterium. The sequence continues at coordinate 5,968 of QIKE01000063.1, forward strand.
TATTCTTTTCAATGTCCGGCATGGGATTCCTGCTTTTAATTTTTGCTGCATCAATAGCTACAGCAACCTTTATTGAAAATGATTTTGGTACTTCTGCTGCCAAAGCAATAGTTTACAATGCTGTTTGGTTTGATGTTTTGTTAGCTCTACTAGCCGTCAATCTCATTGCAAACATTTTTCGTATGAAAATGTATCGTCGCAAGAAATTAACTATTTTTATTTTTCATCTTGCTTTTTTGATTATCCTTTTGGGTTCAGCCATTACACGTTTCATCAGTTATGAAGGCCTGATTCATTTACGTGAGGGAGCATCTTCCGATTACATCCTCACTAATCAAACTTATGTAGAAGTAAGCGCATCTAAAGGAAAGCAGTTGGTATCGGACGAAAAAAAGGTTTTGCTTTCGGTATTGACGCCCGCAGCTTATCATAAGAAAATACATCTTGGGAATCAAAGCATTGTTTTTCAGGCAGTAAGATATATTCCTTATGCGCGCAAAGTAATTAGCGAAGACACCACAGGCCGGCCGGCAATAACGCTAATAGCTTCATTATTAGGCACTCGTCAAACTATCCGGCTTGGTGAAGGAGAAACGGAATATGTTGGTGATTATGGCGTGGAATTTGGGGGAAATCCTAAAAATAATAGTGTGCATATAAGATATTCTGACGGACATCTGCAAATTATTGCCCCCGATACAATACATACCACCTCTGTTATTGGGGGAATGCAGGAAACCTTACCCCCTTCAAACGTTTATCCTTTTGTAAAAGGAAAACTGTACGTTATTGGGAATTTAAATTTGCTATTAACCAATTTTTATAAACATGCTAAAGTCAACTATGTATCTTATAATAAAAGAAATTCAAATCTGCCCGATGTACTTGTGATTAAGGCACGTTCGGGTGATGATACTAAAAAGGTAGCTTTGTGGGGTGGCAAAGGCACTAAGGGTAAAAACCATCACTTTCAAATCAACGGAATTAAAGTAGTTATGAATTATGGCGCAAAGCAAATAGAGCTTCCCTTTTCGCTCCGGTTAAACGATTTTCAGCTTCAACGTTATCCCGGTTCTATGAGCCCCTCAAGCTATTCCAGCGAAGTAACTGTTATTGATAAAAAAAATAATGAAGAAATACCCTTCAAGATTTACATGAATCATGTTTTGAATTATAAAGGTTTTCGCTTTTTTCAGTCTTCATATGATAAAGATGAACTGGGAAGTATTCTTTCTGTAAACCACGATTATTGGGGTACTTTTTTTACTTATTTGGGATATCTTCTAATGGCATTAGGAATGGCTATGTCGCTCTTAAACCGAAATAGTCATTTTGCAGCTTTGGGAAGAGCATTAAAAAAAACGTCATCTTTGACCCTTAAAGCTGCGTTGTTGCTTGTTTTTTTAACTGCCGGAACCTCCACATTATTTGCTCAACACAATCATCTGCCACTTAATAAAATTCCGCCCGTAAATAAAGTGTGGGCACATAAATTCGGAATGTTGATGACACAGTCGAACGATGGCAGGCTTAAACCGGTAAATACACTATCAAGTGAATTATTAAGGAAAATTACTGGAAAAAGTAGCTTTTATGGTATGAACTCCGATCAGGTATTATTAGGAATGTTAAGCAATCCCCTATATTGGCAATTAGTTCCAATGATTAAAGTAACTGACAAAAAGCTGTCTAAGATTCTTGGGATTAAAGGAAAATATGCCTCGTATCTTGATTTTATCAACATGAAAAAAGGAGGCTATAAACTGCAAAAACAGGTTAAAGAAATATATTCGAAAAAGCCAGAATCAAGAAGCGTCTTAGATAAAGAAATTTTAAAAGTCGATGAACGATTGAATATCTGTTATATGATTTTTATGGGAGATTTTTTGAAAATTATTCCCGATTCGTACAATCCTAACCATAGTTGGTATTTCCCCGGATCAAAGACCGAAGATTTAACGGGAAAAGATTCGAGTATGGTTGCCGTTGTGATACCACAATATTTTAGGGCAGTGTCAAAAGGAAACAAAATTACGGCTAACCGGTTGATTGCAGATATTTCTGCATATCAAAAAAAATACGGGCAATCAATTTACCCTTCACAGCGTAAAATTAATGCTGAAATATTATACAATAAATTGAAAATTTTCGACCGGCTTGGTATTGCTTATGGCGTTATTGGATTTATAATGGTTTTACTGCTTTTTATCGAAATACTTAAAGACTCAAATTATTTTAAAGTTACATTGAAAATTATTTTAAGCATCATTATCCTTGGATTTGTATTACAAACTTTTGGACTGATACTTAGGTGGTATATATCTAATCATGCGCCTTGGAGCGACGGATACGAGTCAATGGTTTATATTGCATGGGTAACAATGTTGGCAGGCTTGTTGTTTTCAAAACGTTCTATGATGACAGTGGCTGCCACCACTATTTTAAGTTCAATTATTCTCTTGGTAGCACATTTAAGCTGGATGGACCCAGAAATTACTAATTTGGTTCCGGTGTTAAAGTCATATTGGTTAACTATTCATGTTTCGATTATAACCGCGAGTTATGGTTTTCTGGCCTTAAGTGCTCTTCTCGGGTTTATAAACCTTATGCTAATGATTATGAAATCGCCAAAAAATTATATTCGTATCTCTCAACGAATAGGCAATTTAACCGTTATTAACGAGCGTAGTCTGATTATCGGACTTTATATGCTTATTATCGGAACGTTTCTCGGTGGCGTATGGGCCAACGAAAGTTGGGGTCGCTATTGGGGTTGGGACCCTAAAGAGACTTGGGCATTGGTATGTGTGTTAATTTATAGTTTTATTGCACATATGCGTTTTATTCCGGGCTTGAAATCAGAGTTTATTTTTAACATGGCATCCTTACTTGGCTATTCTTCAATTTTAATGACTTTTTTTGGCGTGAATTATTATCTGTCCGGACTTCATTCTTATGCTAAAGGAGATGTTGTACCAATTCCCGGCTTTGTTTATTATACACTGGGGGTAATTCTGATAGTAGTTTTGTGGGCTTATCGCAATGAAATAAAAATCAAAGGTTTGGAAACAAAATCCAACTAAGATTTTCGATTATTGAGATAATATTTTGACGTGCCGTATAGGTTATGAAAATGGAAGAAAAGATTGCATAGTAACGTTTGGAAAAGGAGGAAATAGGATTTTCCGGTTTTATTGTACTATTTTTACCAACATTAGTACCACTCCAAACAGACGAAATTTCATGGCCGTAATTAAATATTAACAATTTCAAAAAGATAATAATTCTATTATTGTTTTAGATAACATAATAATAACATTATTAAAAGATATTACAGTTTAAAAAGTAGCTCTCATTGCCTCTACCGGATCGAGGCGTGAGGCTGCCCAAGCAGGAACAAAGCCCGAAATTAAACCGATAATGGCAGAAACTGTGAGTCCGAGAACAATATTGTTTATATTGAGCAAGACGTCGAATCCGAGTATAGACGTCATAGCAAACGAAAGGCCGAAAACAATCAGCAAACCTACAATTCCGCCAAGGAGGGAAAGAAAAATAGCCTCGAACAAAAATTGTAAAAGGATGAAATAGTTTTTGGCCCCTAGTGCTTTTTGAATACCAATTTGGCTAGTGCGTTCTTTTACCGAAACAAACATAATGTTGGCAATGCCGAAGCCGCCCACAAGAAGAGCAAATCCACCAATAATCCAACCTACCAAAGCGATAACACCGAACAATCGGTCGAAACCTTTGTTGATAACATCGGTTTCGTTAATGGCAAAATTATCTTGGGCATGGGGCTTCAGTTTTCGTATGGAGCGCATAATTCCAGTGAGCTCGTTTTTCATCTGCTCGTTGCTCACAAAAGGCTTGGCTTGTACAATAATAGAAGAATTGATGTGGCGCCAATCGACCACAGTACTGGCAAAATTTGCCGGAACAATAATCTGGTCATCCGGAGAATTACCAAACATATCTTCACCCTTTTTTTTAATTACCCCAATAACATTTAGTTTGCGGCCAAACAATTTAATTTTTTTCCCAATAACTATTTTATTTGGAAAAAGATTTTGGGCAATATTGGCACCTATAATGGCTACATTGCGCCCCGCTTTACTTTCTATTTCAGTAAAATAGCGCCCGCTTTGCAAATCGAAGGGCATCACTTTATTATAGTCGTACGAAACGGCTACAACGGGAATGCTTTCCACCGAATTGTTGCGGTAATATACGTTGCGTTGTACTGCAAACATAAAAGTTCCGTCTTCTACCGTATTGCTACGTTTTAAAATCTCTTTCAGTTCGCCTATTTTAGGCTGAGGACGCTGGTAATATTTCCACCAAGGATAATTACCCCCCATAGCCCAAGGCCATTTTTGAATAAATAACACATTATTCCCGAGCGAATTTATTTCCGACTTAATATTATGTTGAAGACTATCGAAAACCGTAAAAACCGAAATCACTGAAAAAATGCCGATAGTGATGCCAAGCAACGATAATATAGTTCTTAATTTGTTTACTGCCAAGCTATTTAGTGCAAACAACAAACTTTCACGTATGAGTTTCAGAATAATCATTTTCCGAATTTTCTACGAAATAACACTTTTTTTCAACTTCCTTGAAAGATATTAAAAAAAAGAAAAAAATTTCACGGAAAACTTGTTATTTTGCAAAAAAAATTGCTATAGCAAGGGGAAAGAGTTAACTTATTAATATTCAAATTATTGTGAAAAAAATCAAACGTGCTGTCCTTTCAGTTTTTTATAAAGATGGTTTAATTCCCGTGCTTGAAAAATTACGTGAACTTAACATCGAGGTTTATTCCACAGGCGGAACCTATGATTTCATCATCAAAAATGGTTTTGAAGCCAAATCAATTGAATCGCTCACCGATTATCCATCTATTCTCGGTGGGCGGGTAAAAACTTTGCATCCGAAAGTTTTCGGAGGCATTCTTGCGCGACAAAACAATGCCGGTGATGTGCAACAACTTAATGAGTACGGCATTCCCGCTTTCGACCTAGTAGTTGTCGATTTATATCCTTTTGAAGAAACTTTGTCGATCACTGATGACGAACAAAAGATTATCGAAAAAATTGATATTGGAGGTATCAGCCTTATCAGAGCTGCTGCCAAAAATTTTAGCGATGTGCTAACCATACCGTCGGCTACTTTTTACACCGAACTTTTAAAATTGCTCGACGTAAAACAAGGAGCCACAAACATCAACGACAGACGCTATTTTGCAGCACAAGCCTTTAACATTAGTTCGCATTACGATACACTTATTTTCAATTGGATAAACGACGGCAGCATCAATGTTTTCAAGCAAAGCATCAGCACTGCCAACACTTTGCGTTATGGCGAAAATCCACACCAAAAAGGATTTTATTTTGGTGAGCTTCATAAAGTCTTTGAACAGTTGCATGGCAAAGCCATTTCTTACAACAACCTACTCGACCTTGATGCTGCTATCAATTTAATCAACGATTTCGACGAAACCACATTTGCCATTATCAAGCACAACAATGCTTGTGGGCTTGCCAGCCGTAGCACTCTTTTGCAAGCATGGATTGATGCCCTTGCCGGTGATCCTGTTTCGGCCTTTGGTGGTGTGTTGGTTGTCAATAGGAAAATTGATAAGGACACAGCCGAAGAAATTAATAAACTATTTTTCGAAATTATCTTGGCACCCTGTTACGAAGCCGAAGCTCTGAAAATACTGCAATCGAAAAAAAACAGAATTATTCTCGAAAAAAAATCGTATGACTTCCCCAAAACACTGTTTCGCTCGGTACTCAATGGCGCTTTGGTACAGCAAAAAGACCTTGTTACAGAAAAAGCCGGACAATTAAAACCTGTTACCAACACACAAGCCGATACCCGACAAATAGAAGACCTGTTATTTGCCAACAAAATTGTGAAACATTCCAAGTCGAACAGCATTATTTTGGTAAAAAACAAACAACTCGTCGGTTCGGGTGTCGGGCAAACTTCGCGGGTCGATGCTTTAAAACAAGCTATCGAAAAAGCACAACGGTTTGAGCTAACGCTTAAGGGTGCAGTGATGGCTTCCGATGCTTTTTTCCCTTTTGCCGACTCGGTGGAAATAGCACACCAAGCCGGTATCATTGCCGTGATACAGCCGGGTGGCTCAATACGCGACAAACGATCTATCGACTATTGCAACCAACACGGGATAGCCATGGTGTTCAGCGGAATTCGACATTTTAAACATTAGACTTATACGACAGCAATAAGCAAATTTTCAAGTATAAAAACGAAAAATAAAAATATGGGATTTTTTTCATTTCTCACCAAAGAGATAGCCGTTGACCTCGGCACTGCCAACACCATCATCATCTACAACGACAAAGTGGTGGTTGATGAGCCTTCTATAGTAGCGCTTGAACGAAATACCGGCAAAATTATTGCAGTAGGTAAAAAAGCCATGATGATGCATGGTAAAACTCACGATAACATAAGAACTATCAGACCTTTACGCGATGGCGTTATAGCCGACTTTCAATCGGCGGAATACATGATCAGGGAAATGATTAAAATGGTAGGTATTAAAAATTCACTATTTCCGCCTGCTTTGAAAATGGTTATCTGTATTCCTTCCGGAATCACCGAAGTTGAAGAACGAGCCGTAAGAGATTCGGCAGAACAAGCCGGAGCCAAAGAAATCAAGCTTATTCACGAACCTATGGCCGCAGCCATTGGCATCGGTATCGACGTACTCGAACCCACCGGAAATATGATTATTGATATCGGTGGTGGCACCAGCGAAATTGCTGTTATTGCTCTCGGTGGTATTGTCAACAACAAGTCGATACGCATTGCTGGCGACGATTTCAACAGCGACATTCTGGATTATATGCGAAAGCAACACAACATTACCGTTGGCGAACGGACATCCGAACGGATTAAAATTGAAGTCGGTTCGGCACTCACCGAGCTTGAAAATCCTCCCGACGATTATGCCGTTCACGGACGCGATATGCTAACCGGTATTCCCAAAGAAATTAAAGTTAATTATACGGAAATTGCTTCTTGTCTTGATAAATCTATTTCAAAAATTGAGGCAGCCGTGTTAAACGCTCTCGAGAACACACCCCCCGAACTTTCCGCCGATATTTACCGTACGGGGATTTATCTGGCCGGCGGCGGTTCGTTGCTGCGGGGCCTCGACAAAAGAATACATAACAAAACAAAGCTACCGGTACACGTTGCCGAAGATCCTTTGCGTGCCGTGGCACGTGGTACAGGCATTGCATTGAAAAATTTTGAAAAGTTCACCTTCCTCATCAAATAATAAATAATTTTGAAAGGGGAAGCCAATGCGTACACTGCTATTGTTTTTCATAAAACATCGTTTTTTTGCCCTGTTTTTACTACTCGAAATTGTTTCGGCTTTGATGCTTGTCAACAGCTATTCGTATCAGCGTATGCTAACTTTTAATGCCGTAAACGACCTTACGGGAAGCATCTTGAAAACATCAGCTAACTTCAAGGATTATTTTTCACTCCGATCGCAAAACGATTCACTTGCCGCCGAAAACGCGCGCTTACGCAATCGGATAGAAACCTCTTTTTTAAATTCCGATTCAACTGCCTCCGCATCCGGCCGTCTTTTTCGCTATTATTCCGCCCATGTCGTCAGCAATTCGGTGAACCACCGAAACAATTATATTATGCTCGACAAAGGGAGCCTGCTGGGAATGACAAAAGAAATGGGCGTTGTTTCTTCGCAAGGTATTGCCGGTATCGTTATCGGCGTTTCTCCACATTTTTCGCTTGCCATGTCGCTACTGCACCAAAACGCTTTTATTTCGGCTCGCATAAAAAAAAACGGACAACTCGTGAATGTAAAATGGAAAACTGACGACTATCGTTTTGGTACGGTTACCGACATCCCTTCGTACATTATGCTGGCGAAAGGCGACACCATCGTTACGAGTGGTAATTCACTAATTTTCCCGAAAGATATACCCATCGGCACGGTGGTAAAATACATTGCCAACCAACACCGGAACTTTAACGTGGCAAAAATCAAATTCTGTACCGATTTTAACAGCCTACACATAGTTTATCTTATTAAAAACCTGATGATAAACGAACAAACAAATCTATTAGAAAATCGGATTCCATGACTAATATTTATATAAAACACGGGCTTCGCTTTTTAATACTTGTTTTGTTACAGGTACTTGTGCTAAACAAAGTAAGCATCAATGGTTTTCTTATCCCTTATGTTTACCTCTTGTTTATCCTACTTTTACCTTTCGATACAAATAAAAATTATGTTTTGATACTCGGCTTTTTTACAGGATTGACGATTGATTTTTTTGGTAACAGTTTAGGCTTACATGCCGCTGCCACTACTTTGCTTGCTTTTGCCCGTCCGGTTGTTCTTAATTTCCTTTTTCCAAAAATGGAATTTCTTCCACACGAAGAACCGAATATCGGCAAACTCGGTTTAAGTGGTTTCCTAAAATATGTTTTTATACTCGTTTTAATCAACCACTTAGCCCTTATTTTTCTCGAAGTTTTCAACCTACATTATTTTTTATCCGAGTTGCTACAGGTATTTTTAAATGCATTCTTCACCACTTTTTCTATTATCGTTCTTGTAATACTTTTTTCAAGAAACCGCATACGGTACAAAAGATGATAGCTGTACTTTGTTGATAAAATAGTGTCGTCTTTTACGTTAGAACAAATTACTTAATTGAAAAAAAATGTTTATATATATACAGGCAACTACGCACAAACAGATATGACGTTGCATTGAAAGCATTTTGCGATAAATTGAATAAAACAGAAATAACTATCCGCAAACAAACTATAAAATTGTGTACGAGCGACTAACTTAAAAATGTAACATTCTACATATGTAGCTTCTTCGTAAATTGGAAATTCCCAAAGTCAGCAAATTTTATTACGTGGTCAGCAAGTTTGAACTTCGCCATACAAATAGCATCCGTGTATTTTCGAATCATTTCATCAATTTTCGAATGAAAATCAGTATTTTATTCGTGATTTATATTTCAGGTACATTAAAATATAAGATAAACACAAAAATATTTTTTTTACCTTTGTCGCGATATATACAGTTTTTGCGCACTTTGCATTGTTTGTAAAAGTTATCGAATGAAAAAAATCCCGATTTTGTTAGTTTTCATTTTATTTTTGCTTGTTGTTGCACGGGTTTTTGCCGATGGGAAAGGGCCTATAAGGCTGGAGGTTCCTGCTTTGCTCAATGTACAAAGGTATCATGTACTATCTTTGGGACAACAAGGGCTGATGGTTTTTTACGAAAGTGATGAAGTGAACAACGAAAGAAAACGTAAATGGTATTTCGGGCTTTTCGATACCCTATTACAACAAAAATGGCTTAAATATCTTGGGCTCACCGATAAACTTACATTTGTTCAGGCAAGGCAAAAGGGCAATGAGATATTGTTTCTGTTTCAAAACAACGAACTTGTGAAATCCGATTATGGGTTTTATGAATTAATACATTACACTATTGCAGAACAAAATTTTATGAAAATTGCTGGCACAATGCCTTTAAAAACTGAAATTGCAGGTTTCGATTTTTTTGGAAACACCGCCTGTCTTGCATTAAATCGCATCGACAAAAAAGCCGATTTATTGTTTATTAATATAAAAAGCGGAGATGTACAACCTTATCATATTGAAAATGGCGAAAACAGCCGTATCGAAATGCTGACTTATCTGAAACGAAAGGGTTTTGTGGTGATTGCTAAGTTGTTTCGGAATAAAGTTTTTATTCAAGATAAACTTTTGTTTTTTGATAAAACGGGAGACAAAATGAAGGAAATCACTATCGAAAACAACAATTCCCATAACATTATGCGCACCTATGTGCCGGCAACAAACAACGATTCAATCCTTGCTTTTTTTGGCACTTATGATCTTAGCACTGGAAAACCATTTCGTTTTGAAGATTATAAAGATAATGAAAATCCGAGTACCGGAGGTTTTTTCTATTTACAATTGGCAAATCAAAAACAAACTAAACTGAAGTTTTACGGTTTTTTGGACTTTAGTAACATCTCGGGAACTTTTCTTTACAGGGCGTATCAAATGAGCAAAAGTAAAGCAAAAGGGGGGGAAAAATCAATTCCAGTGGCATCGTTGCTATACGTTGGTAAGCCACAATTGATTAAAGCTAACAATCAATATATTATTACTGTTGAAGCCTACAAACCATCTTACCGGACCGAAACGAGAATGGATTACGATTTTTACGGAAGGGCTTTCCCTTACACTTATCAGGTTTTCGATGGCTACGATTTTTACGATTTGATTCTTGCCGGCTTTTCCGAAACGGGACAATATGTTTGGGATAACGACTTTCCACTCGAAAGAATACGAACTTACAAGATTGAAAAACATTGCCTTATTCAAAGCGATGGAAATAAAATGATTTTGGCTTATATTAAAGGCGATAAAATTGTTGCGCAAACAATCGAAGGACCTGCTGATATAGGCAAAAGGAAAGAAGTAAAAATTGCGCCGAAATTTGTTCGCGACAGAGTTATACAAAGCGATAATAGCCGGATAATTCATTGGTACGACAATTACTATTTGGTTTTTGGCTATCAAAAATTAAAAAACAGGACAATGAAAGATCAGGATTACCGTACAGTGTTTTATTTGAATAAAGTGGCATTTGAGTAATGAAAATAAATTCAAATTTTTTATTTTCAACAGAGAAAAAGCATAACTAAATATAAATTGGAGTTGATGAAAAAAATGTGGTTGATAAAAAGTTATTTACAATGGCGATTGCATGCCAAATCGCGGTTTAAAGTGCACTCTCCTTTTGTTTACGCTTTAATAGAGCAAGGATTGAGATTGAAAAAAATTCCGGCTGATTGCAAACGTGCCGATGCATACAGGGTAAAATTAAGCCAAAGTAAAACGGTTATCGAAACGGTGGATTTTGGTACCGGTGCGGGAGGAAAAGACTACAAAACACTGATGATTCCGATAGGCAAAATAATTAAAAGACGTTCGCCCAAAAAAGCACAACTGCATTTGCTGTATTTCCTTGCAAGATATTTTAAACCCGAAACCTTACTCGAATTCGGTTCGGCAGCCGGTATAAGTGCGGTTTATCTAAAAAAATGCTTACCAGAAAGCCGCATGATAACTATGGAAGGTTGTGCAAGTCTTGCCAATGTTGCAGAACGTACACTTAGAGAAATGCACGTTAAAAACATCAGTATTGAAGTGGGAAATTTCAATGTTATATTGCCGGAAGTACTAAAATCATTCGACAAAATTGATTTGGTTTTTTTCGACGGCAATCATCGTAAAGAGCCTACAATTGATTATTTTAACAGGTGTTATCCTCTTGCAAACGAAAATAGTGTTTTCATTTTTGATGACATTCATTGGTCGCCGGGAATGGCAGCAGCATGGAACGAAATTAAGAAAGATCTGCGTGTGAGCCTTACCATTGATTTGTTTTATTTTGGCCTTGTTTTTTTTAAAAAGGGAATGGAAAAACAAAATCTAACTATTCGCGTTTAGAAAAAGTTATTAAGCCCCTTGCTTCTTTTTTAGTGTTTTCTCTTAAAAAATTTTATTCCACTATGTTTGCGTGTAAATTTGTTTTTTAATGTAAATTTGTTTTTTTCCATAAAGTATAATTTTCAATCAATGAAAAAAGAAATTATCAAACTCGAAAATATCTCACGTCATTATCATGTGGGGTCGGAAATTGTGAAAGCTTTACAGTTGATTACCCTTACGGTTTACAAAAACGAATTTGTTGCTTTAATGGGTGCATCGGGTTCGGGAAAATCCACGTTGATGAATACCATCGGTTGCCTCGACACACCAACCGGCGGACGTTATTTGCTTAATGGCTTGGATGTGAGCAAAATGACCGATAATGAATTGGCTGACGTGCGAAACAAAGAAATAGGATTTGTTTTTCAAACATTTAATTTACTTCAACGTTCCACCGCACTCGAAAATGTAATGCTTCCGTTAATATATGCCGGTATACCAAAGTATCGTAGAATAGAAATGGCTGAAGAAGCTTTGCAAAAAGTACAGCTTGGCGACAGGATGACACATCGTCCTAACGAGCTTTCGGGTGGTCAGCGACAGCGTGTTGCTATAGCAAGAGCTTTGGTTAACAATCCTTCGATAATACTTGCCGATGAACCTACCGGTAATCTTGATTCGAAAACTTCGATAGAAATTATCGGCCTACTCGAAGAAATTCACCGTGGCGGCAATACCATTGTACTAGTTACTCACGAAGAAGATATTGCCCTTCATGCTCACCGTATTGTCCGTTTGCGTGATGGACTCGTCGAAAGCGACATCCCCAATGAAAAAATCTTAATAGTTAATAATATTCAATCGGTAGAAGTCTAAAACAACGGTATTTATGCCAAATAATCGGAAAATATATACCAAAACGGGGGACAAAGGAACCACTGACTTAATCGGCGGTACACGTGTTCCGAAATATCACAAAAAAATAGAAGCTTTTGGCACGGTTGACGAGTTGAATTCTTTTGTAGGTCTCATCCGCGATAATACTGAAAACAAACACATCAGAGAGGTTTTAATCAAGATTCAGGAACATTTGTTTATATTGGAAAGTTTGTTAGCAAAAGATGGTAGTAAATTGAGAGAGTCATTACCTGATTTAGATGATTCGGATGTTGAACTACTTGAAAAAGAAATTGACGCCATGAATGAGCAACTTTCCCCACTTACATCATTTCTTTTACCAGGAGGACATCCAACGGTTTCATTTTGTCATATTGCTCGCACGGTTTGTCGCCGGGCAGAAAGGCTTACAATTAAACTTAACGAAACTTACATTGTTGGCACACTTGCCGTCCGCTACCTAAACCGACTGTCCGATTATTTTTTTGTACTTGCCCGTAAATTTTCAAAGGATTTAAATGTTCCTGAAAACCTCTGGAAACCACGTGTTTAATGAATTTAAGAAAATATTTTACCTTTTATCCAATCAATTAAAAAAAAATTACTTTTGCAAAAATTTAAACCTAAATAGAAAACTATGTATTGGTCCTTAGAGTTAGCTTCTAAACTGGAAGATGCACCATGGCCGGCTACCAAAGATGAGCTTATTGAATGGTGTATTCGTACCGGCACACCATCGGAAGTGATTGAAAATTTAAAAGAGATAGAGGATGAGGGAGAAGTTTATGACCGTATCGAAGATATTTGGCCCGATTACCCTACAAAAGAAGACTTCTTTTTTAACGAAGACGAATACTAATTATTATTTGCAACAAAAAACCATATTTCCATTTCTTTTGAGAAAGCAATTTTTATTATCCTACAAATTTGAAAAAACTAAAGTTAACTTTTCCGTATTTACGATGATCGACAAAATAAGGTTGTTGAGACAAATTGACAATTTTGGAATGCTCAACAATAAGGAAGCCTTCGGGTCGTAGTAGCTTGTTTTCAAAAACCAACTTGCCGATTTTATCAATTTCTTTCATATCATAAGGCGGGTCGGCAAAAATAATATCGAAGCTATCGTAATGCAAGTTGAGAAGCCTGAAAACATCCATCCGCAACGCCGTTAATTCCTGCATATTAAACGATTTTGCCGTATTACGTATCCAGTTTATACATCGCTGATTGTTGTCAACAGCAAGCACGTTTCGGCAACCTTGCGAAACAAATTCCATAGAAATTGAACCTGTTCCGGCAAATAAATCCATTACCGACTTTCCTTCAAAGTCAAGTTTATTATGTAAAATATTAAACAAGCTTTCCTTGGCCATGTCGGTAGTAGGCCGTACAGGTAAATTTTTCGGAGGATGCAAAATGCGCCTGCTATATTTACCTCTTATGATTCGCATTGCAAAACATTGTAGAGCACATAATAACGGTAATGGAGCACATTGTCAAGGACAAATGAATATAGATAGTTTTCGTTTCGATCGACAAAACGACTATTTCGGATATACTGATAAATCATGTCATATTCGGGAGTACTCTTATCTGTATTTCCCATAATAATTAGTTGCACTTCTTCGGGGTTAAGAAGCAATTGCTCAATGGTAGCAAGCAAAAAATAGATAAAATCTTCTTTTGTACGAAAAGCAAATGTATTGGTAAAATAAAGTTTATTATCTCTAAAATAAACCAGATCGAAAAACTCTTCATGAAGGTTCAAGAAGAGGTCTTTATTATCGGTTTTGTTCTTAAAATTTATAGCCAAACTTTCAACGAAGCCACTAACGAAATGCCTAATTTGGACGTTAGGCCAAAAATCTTTAACTTTTTCTGCAACGGGATTTGGAAAATAATAGGCATTCACCGCTTCGGTGGTTTTCAAATTATCATAAAGTATTCGATGATTTTCACTGAAAGGTTGGTTAAAGCCGAGGTAAAGATTTTTTTCTTTTTCTTCGAAAAGTGGCGTTGGAATAAACGTATTGAGCTGATTTTGATAAAGAAGAAAAACTTTGCCAAAAGGGAAAGCAAACCACTCACGATGGTTCATCACTTTATCGAACATTAATGGTATTTCCTCAATTTTGGTTTCATCGGGAAAACGATAATTTTCGAAGGCGATAAATTTGTTTTTTTCAGGATTATATACCACAAAATCAAGCCCATACAAACTAAGTTGCATGGCCAGTTTATAATTTCGTACCTGTGATTCTTTAAAAGATTTATCAATACAGCTGATATGTGGCTTCAATTCCGAAAGCATAGGGCAAACCTTTACTCCCAGTTTCCATCGGTTGAAGGTTCTGTCATTGAACCCACCTCCAATCCCGGAAATTTATCAATATCATTTTGGGCGGCCGTAAGATTAATAATTGTTTGTTGATCAAGTCCATTCAAGAAATCTTTAAAAGATGCCCGTACCATAAAAACATTGACTGTTACTCCCCCTTTTTTGATTACGCCGGCATGGAGTTCAAAAGGCTTGTTATCGGAAAACGGAATAATATTGATGTTATGATAATCAAAAGAAGATTTTTTTCCGAAAAGAGAATCGGCAACTTTCACGTAACCCACAGTATCGTTGATAGTTTTGGTATAAGTAGTATCGGTGGGATCGGGTATCATTTTAACTACCGGAATTTCTGCCGTCGCTATAAAATTAATAAGGGTGTCGAACGAACCGGTGAATTTTTGGTTCAATTGTTTATACAACAGTTCGGCACTACGAATGTCTTTTAAATATTCAACAACGATTTGTTCTCTGTGTTTTTTATCTTTGTTAAAACGTACAGGTTCCATAATACTGTCGTAAACCATATATCCCAACGCAACAATAACGATAAATAACACGGTTTGAATGATTGTTCTTTTCATAACATTACTTATTTAAAGTACAAATTTATTATTTTTTGTTTTTAAACACTCTGATTTTTAAAATTTATTTTGTTCTGATTTTAAAGAATCTTGCAAAAATACTATAATTTACTGTATTCGGGGATATCCTTTAAAAAAGTATAACGATTGTTAGCATAATCCATAATACAGCAAAAATGTTTAAGTCCATTGCTTACTATCAGATATTTAGCATTAATTGTAGTATTGTAAGCAGCTATTTGGTCGAAAACATTTTGTGAAAGTTTTATTTCGTGAGATTTAAATTCCAGTAATATTTGAACTTTACTTTTCCGGTCGTAAACTACCGCATCAAAACGTTTGTACATCCTGTTAACCTTTAAACTGCGTTCGACGGTAACAAGACCGGTAGGATAATTTTTTACTTCCGTTAGAAATTTAAGAAAATTTTGTCGTACCCATTCTTCGGGAGTAAGTTTTACCCATTTTTTTCTGTAAATATCGAAGATTTCTTCTCTGTTTTCGGGAAGTTTCCTCCGTTTGAAGTCAAAATAAGGCAAATTCAACGGCTTCAAAATGTATTGTATTTTAATAAAACTAAAATATATCTTTAAAAGTAACTTCGTCGAACAACGGCTGAACAACATATTCCATACTGTTTAATTCGAGAGCCAACAAATTACCATAACCGACTTTATTATTCATATACACGCCATTATCCAAATCAATAAATTTATAATTGTTGTTAGTGACAGCAAGATCGATAAATTCGAGGTTTACAGGAACGTGGCCATGGATTAACCGTTTATTATGAATTTTTTCGACGTTTACCTGATAATCACGAATCCAAAGCATTGCTCTTTTATCGGAAAACGGATTGTCGATTTTGAAATTAAAACCGGCATGCACCACAATAAAATTTTCTAACTCGACAAAATAATCAAGTTTGCGCATCCAGTCGATATACTTTTCAGGTATTTCTTGGGGCCATACGGCGTCGAAACTATCAAGAGTCTGCTTTCCACCAAACACTTCCCATTCCTTTTGAAATTTACTTTTGGTATGCAAGCCAAGAAACACATTCCGGTTTTTATCTATGTCCCATACTTTTATGCAATATTCTTCGTGATTGCCAATTAACACGGTTAGATTATACTCGTTTTCCTGCATTGCTATTATTTGATCAATAACCCCTTTACTACCCGGACCACGGTCGATATAGTCGCCCAAAAAAATAAGATGATCGTTTTTATTAGGCTTAATCAATTGTTCGAGCAATATGGCAAGGGTATCTGAACAACCATGTATATCGGGAATTATCCAAGTTTTAGTCATAGTTCACCGGTTTCAGGTTAAACAGTAAAATTCGATAATAAGATGACATTTATTTTCCTTTTGTTTGATTAGCAACTTGTTCCATCAGTTTTTTTATCTCTTCCTGATCGCCGAGAAAATAATCTTTCAACAGATTCATTTCATTGTCGAATTCAAAGATATAAGGAATTCCCGTCGGAATATTAAATTTAAGAATTTCTTCTTTACTCATATTTTTCAAGTGCATCACCAAGGCTCTAAGACTGTTACCATGTGCAGAAACCAGCAATTGGTTTTGTTCGATAAGTGCCGGTTTCATTTCGTTTTCCCAATACGGCAACAAACGTTCGATAACTTCTTTCAGTGATTCGGTCATTGGAATATCCTTAGGTGAAAGATCGGCATAGCGTGGATCGAAACGCGGGTTACGTTCGTCACCGGCATCAAGAGGTTGCGGAGGGACATCGAAACTGCGGCGCCATAATTGAACCATATCAGTGCCGTATTTCTTTGCCGTTTCCACCTTGCTAAGACCCTGTAACATACCGTAATGTTTTTCATTCAAACGCCAACTCTTGCGCTCTTCTATCCACATCAAATTCATTTCTTCGAGTACAAGCCATAACGTTTTTATGGCACGAGTAAGATAAGAAGTGTAAGCCAAACGGAAAATGTAACCCTCTTCTTTTAAAATATGACCGGCTTTTTTGGCTTCTTCAATTCCTTGTTCCGAAAGTGGGACATCCGTCCAACCCGTAAAACGATTTTCTTTGTTCCAAACACTTTGCCCATGACGAACCAATACAAGACGTTTCATCTTTTTTTTGTTTAATGGTTTAACTTATTTATTTTTAATATTATAAAAACAACTTAATCTGTTTATACTTTTTTACCGATTTGAAAGGAAAAACAAATCCTTTTGACAAATTTCCATCCTTTCGGTTTATCTTTGCGCCATAATGAAAAGTCAAACCCCATCGTTTTTGTATAATTTATTCCCTTCGTTAGTTTGGGATGTGAAAACCTCCGACAGGGAAATTTATCTCACTTTCGACGATGGTCCTCACCCCGAAATAACGCCAAAAGTATTGAATATTCTTTCACAATATCAAGCCCGTGCTTCTTTTTTTTGCGTTGGCGAAAATGTGAAAAAGTATCCCGGAGTGTTCAACACCATTAAGAATGAAAACCATACTGTTGGAAATCATACTTTTAACCATTTAAACGGCTGGAAAGTAAATAATCAACAATATTTTGATAATATTGAAAAATGCAATCAAAGAGTTTATTCCCCCCTATTTAGACCCCCGTATGGGAAAATAACCCCGAAACAAATAAAAGTTGTAAAAAAAAATTACCTTATAGTAATGTGGTCGGCGTTAAGTTATGATTTCAATAAAAATATTTCGCCTTACGAATGTCTTTCCATTGCGAAAAAAAATACACGTTCGGGAACGATTATTGTTTTTCACGACAGCGAAAAAGCAGCAGAAAACATGCTGTATGCTTTGCCTCGTTATCTCGAATATTTTATAACGAAAGGTTATCAATTCGAGAAGTTAATGTGTCATTAATATTCTTCCATAATACAAATCAGAACCAACCGGTTTTTGTGTAAATAAAACACCAAGAACGATAAAAGAATCATTTTGTGGCAACCTATTAACTTGTAGATACGTATTTATTTGATAGTCGGAAGGATATCATAGATTATCCGTATGCTACGCATTCCTTTTTCATTCGGAATAATGTTTAACCTTTGGAAGATACTAATTTTACGAAATTTTTCATTACGCTTTCAAAAAAAATAAACTCGCATTCATTATTCTTACATCAATTTTATTATTCAAATTTTACCAAAATTCCGTTAAAAGCAAGAAACGAACTCCTGTATAAGAACATATAGAAAACAATTAAACACAAATAAGCGGGTAGCGTTCAATAACTTTGTAAATAGGACCGGTAGGATGAAGGATACTTTCGAAAAGAACAAATTCCATTACATTTAATGTTTGTAAAAAAGCTTCGCTATATTGGTCGATAATTTTTTGAAAATACTTTTTATTCTCAATATTTTTAATACGCCCGACAGTGAGATGAGGCACAAAATTTTGTCGATCGTAGAAAAAACCAAAA
Organism: Bacteroidota bacterium; assembly: GCA_003232915.1. GTDB lineage: Bacteria > Bacteroidota > Bacteroidia > Bacteroidales > F082 > Sulfidibacterium. The sequence continues at coordinate 24,775 of QIKE01000063.1, forward strand.
CGGTTGCAAGTGTTTAGAACATCTTCGCCAAGCAATTTTATTTCGGGGCAATCAATTCCAAACCAAATAATTCGTGGCTTGTAGCGGCTACCAAAAATTCCTGTACGGGTTATCGAAAGCTTAAAAGGTTTGTGGTTTTTCGTTACAGCACTAAGTGCTTTGTTGATGTCGTGAAAACGGTTTTCCTGTATTTCGCCAAAAAATTTTAATGTCAGATGAATGTTTTCGGGTTCTACCCATTTTATTTTATCGTATTTCAGTTTTTGTTTCAGCGAATAATAAACCTGAAGAAATTGTTCGTCGGGATACAATTTAATGGCAGCAAAAAGACGTTTCATTCTCAATTATTTGTAACGACAAGTGTTTTGCGTTTTTCATCGGTCCAGCCATGTTTGTCTTTTACTTGAAGGCCAACCTCGAAAGTGCCCGCAATGGCATATTTATACTGGGTTATGGTTGAGAGTGAAACCTCTGTCCAATTATAATTTCCCTCAAAATCCCAACTGTAAAGCAACGAATCTTTCCCCTGATCGGGATCGTTACTAAGGCTGGCGTCGAAAATAAACATAACGGTAGTGTCGCCTGTGCCCGGGCTAATGGAAAATTCGGCTATCGGTGGCCGGTTTTCTTTTGAAACATAGTTTTTTGAACAAGCGCAAAATAATAAAACATTAAATAATAAAATAGAGTAGTAAAAATACAACGTTTTCATATTCATTTTCTTTTTTATAAAAATGGGTAGTATTACTTCGCCCAAAGATACTAAAATTGTTTTATAACAAGAGCTTTATGATTTAATTTTTGAAATTATTAGGCCTGATAATCATTTTTTAATAAAAAAATTTACTTTTGCACCTTCGTTGGGGCATTAGCTCAGTTGGCTAGAGCGTTTGACTGGCAGTCAAGAGGTCATCGGTTCGATTCCGATATGCTCCACGTTGGACAACAAAGGGTTGCAGATTTAATTTGTAACCCTTTTTCATTTATAAAGCCCATCTATTAAGCCTCTATAACTTGCCAAGTATTCCACCTTTCAGTTCTACTATGTTTCCAACCAAATGGTTAAAACGTCCGCTCTGGCTATCTAATTAATGCAATATCTGTTTTGTCCGATACCAAAAGGGTATGCTTAAAATCAATAGGTCAGGCAAATAAGTTATGACATATGCGAGCACTTGCATCATTTTGGGGGTAGAGGGATGAAAAAAACCGAATTGTTGAAATATTAGCACTTTGACCATTTAATAACACTAAAAAATAGTAGAATTCGTGTAGAGAAAATTTGTAAAGAAAAAACTCATTTATTTTTTCTACGGAAAACCTGTTTTGGGTGTTTACGTTTAAACCCCGAACATTTTTCCTTTCTTTCCCCCCTTTTGTCTTATTCCCCCTTTTTTTTAAAACAAAAGTCTCCCGGAATAATGCCGGTCGTTAAAGTATCGACGGGCAAGCCGTTGGGGCGGAAAATGTAAACTTTGCCAGAACGTACAAAATCAATGGCATCAGAAACGTAGAGAGACGAATTTACAGGATCGATGCCGAGTGCATAAAACAATTTTTCGTCTTGCGGTATCAAAGAATTGACAGGTAACGATTTGCTTTCTATTGACATAACATACACTCCTGCGTTGGCTATTGCGCTACCCGACCAGTCGTTGTACAAAAAAAACAAACTGTCGCCACCATTATTTATACACAAATTTGATGGTGAGGCTGCCATATCTTTGAATAGGAAAACCGCTTCCGTTTTCAAACTTTTAGCATCAATTTTGGTAAGTGCTGCCATTTCTTGTCCGTACGGGCTTCCTATTGTTCCCCCGTCTGACAATACCCAAAGTTTGTTGTACTTATCTATCACCATGCTATTTGGTTGTTTAGTCACTTCAACAGAATCAACCAAACGGTCGGTTAGTGAATTGATAATTAGCACTTTGTTGTCATACGACCAAGCATTTACAAACACCCGTTCGTGAAATTTTATCATTTGTTCTGATGGATGTTGATAAAAGTCGGGATTGTGGTTGTTGAGCGAAATACTACCTGTAATTTTGTTGGTTTTTAAATTTACAATACTAATGGCCTTGGCATAAAGATCGGATACATATGCTTTTTGCTTATTGACAAAAAGGATATAGCGCGGTGAAGTGAAACCGGTGATTTTTGCCACATAGCGAAAAGTACGGATGTTGATAATGTATATTTTCCCCGAATTATTCACTACAATATAACCCAGCGAATCGTTAATGCTCATTGAAAAAGCCACATCGCCAAGTGGGAGGGCATTGGCATTGTAAAAAATATTGTTGAGCGTTTGTCCCGTTTTCGGTTTGTAATACGAAAGCGAAGCATTTCCATACATAAAATTTCCTTCATTGACGATAAAAACGCCGACGCCTTGTACGTTTTTGTTTAAAAGGTTGAAATCGCGCAACGCATCATCATTCATACAAGCGTTTTGTATGCCTAACAATACCACGAACATAAAATATTTTAAATATTTTGTCATATTTTCAACAATAATGTCAACAAATAATTTCGTCGTGGCATAGGGCGTCCCAAAACCGAACGGTATTCTTCATTTAATAAATTATAAATTTTCAGTTGTAACGAAAGCGAGGTAGAACCGAATACAAATAGTTTCGATAAATAGAGGTTATTCATAAAATATGGATACAGCCAATCACGTCGTTGCAACTCGTTGGTTGAAGTAGTAAAACGTTCGCTGTATGAGTTGTTGATGTAATTTATACTAATGCCTTTGTATCGCAAGTCAATTGTCATATTTCCTGAATAGAGCGGAATATATGGCAATTGTTTTCCGATAGCATTGCTACCCCAAACGATGGGATCGCCATAGTTGAGTGAACGTGTATAGGAATAGTTTACAAGCACCTTAACTTTTATTTTGCCAATTGGAAAAGCAATGTTCAACGACATTTCCAGTCCTTTGGCAACAACTTTTTTAATATTTTGCGCTTGCCAATAGCCCTGTGGTGCAGGTAGCCAAATAATCCAGCCCGTGATGTTGTTGTAAAACAAGCTTAATTGGGATCGAAATGTTATCGTAGCTATTTTAAATTGTGCATCGACACCGGCTTCGGTTGCCAAACCTTCTTCGGTTTTCAAATTGGGGTTACCACCCGGATACCAGTACAAATCGTTTAAAGCTGGATAGTGTACATTTCGTGCTATATTGGCACGGATGTTTAGACGGCCGTTTTGTAAGGCTTTTAAACTGATGCCGAAAAACGGGACTAACGGAAGATTTCGGTTGTTTATCCAATTTTTGCGCAACAAAAGAGCTGTCGAAATTCGATTTCCAAATTTTTGTCGCCACGAAAAAAGCAAACGATGTTCGTTTTGCAAGCGGTTATATCCTATTTTCCCAATGCTATCGAAAGTATTCACGTGATGAAAATCGAAATCGTATTCTGCTTTGAAAGCAGTATTTTCTGAAAGTTGAAAACGGTAAGTAATTTGGTTGAAAAGGCTAAACAACTGCGAATTGGAAAAAATAGCATATTGATAACCTTGTCCTGCTATTTTGTTTCTAAGGGTATAAATCAGCTTTTGCGAAACAAAAGCCGTTTGAAAGTTAAGTTTTCCATTTTTTCCGAAATGGCTGTAACGTAACACACTACGATGGTCGGTTTCGGCTTGCCGGCTGATATTCGAGTAATCGTCCCCTTCGTAAGTATTTAAGCGCGGGAGGCTACGGTCTGATTTTTGAAACCAATAGATAGCTTTAAATAACGAATTTTTCCCAAGTCTGAATTCAACTTGTTGTTGTATGCCGTAAAGCCTGTAGTCAGCTTGTTTGTTTTTTTGCACGGGATAGATATACCGGCCTGTGAGGCTGTCGATGTCGGCAATATTTTTATTTTTAAACAAAAAATCGTTTTTAGAATAATTAAAAAAAATGCGGGTATCAAGATGTAGCCGCCGGTTTCCGCCTTGTATATGCAAAAAATTGTTTGTGGTGCTGTAACTTCCAAAACCTGTTAGCACATTTAGTCCGAAATGTTTCGACCAATCGGTTTGGTTGTCAAGTTGTATGCTTCCGCCGAGTGCTCCAGAAGTTTCGGTTATTGAGCTGTTTCCGGGGCTAATGGAAATATCGTCGGAAAGAAAAACCGGAAGCAATGAAAAATCAACCTGTCCGAGCATAGGCGAACTAATGCTGATACCGTTCCATAACACGTCGGTATGTGAAGCGGCGGTTCCACGAAACGACACAGTTGATAATGCGCCACGACCTTCGTTTTTTACAAAAACCGAACTGTGGATGTCGAGCAAATCGGATAGCGAAACCGTTGCCTCGCTTTGTAGCACAAGCGTGTCGATTTTATAGCTTAGGGTTCCCGCGGCAGCCGTATTTTTTGATGAAATAATTTCAAATTCGGGAAGATTTAAGGTGTCTGTCGGCAGTTGTCCAAAAACAAAAAATGCGTTTAACATCAATATTATCATCCAAAACTGTTTCATTGCCACCGATGAAATATCATAATTTTTTTTGTCATAGAGCCATCAGAAGTTTCAATTCGTAACACATAAAAACCATTGCTAAGTATGCGAGTGTTGATTTGCAATGCGTTGTTGTGCGGCCTATAACCTAGAAGGTGCGAACCTTGCGACGAGAACAAATCAACTTGCAATATTTTAGTTTGACAAGTGATAGATAATCCGTTGTCGGCAGGTATGGGAAATATTTTTAATTTTTCGGAAACGGTATTTTTATTTATCACTTGTGTATGTTTATATTGATGGATAACACCAACAGCATTCAGGTCGAAACCACCTGTCCAAAAGGGTGTTGGCCAAGGGTCGTTGATAATATTTTGTTTTGCGTCGTGAGTGGCAAATGGCAGATTTACGTCGCCCACCACATCAACGATTCTGATAAAGTTGATACTGTCGATGTTAATGCCGAAGCTATCTGCCAGTTCTTCAAGGTCGAAAGGTGTTCCGTAGCCCGATACATATTTTCCGGCAAGGTTATGAATTTTTTGGGGATTAATTTGACCGAAACTTGCTATTTGAGCAGTATCTTGTGTAAGCGAAACTGACGGAAAACGGACAAATCGTATCCCATCGGTACTAACTTCCACAAAAGCAAGTTCAAGAAAATCGTTGAAAGGCGGTAAGGAAGAAGAGAAGCCATTTTCGAAAACGGCAAAATCGGAACCTTCCTTGTTGGCAATGGGTTTTTGAAAACTCAAAATGGCACTTCCGCCGTCGCCAAGGCTAAGCACGTCCATATTGTTTTCGGGGTAACCTGTAGCATTACCGGCAAGGCCGAAAAAGGCTTTGTTTGAGGTGATGCCGCCTTGTGAATATGTTTGCGTGGTGTCTTCAATATTGATGTATCCGCGTTGCACGGTACAGCCTGTTGCCCATGCAACAAAAATGCTACTGTCTTTGCCGATGGCTGTAGTTCCTACATTACCAGCTCCAGGAGCAAATTGTGCCAAAATAGACTGAGGTACAAAAAACAACCATATAACAATTTTGCGGATCAGGTTTTTCATATTTTTTTATTTCGTAACCAGAGAAGAAGAGGATTTACAACTTTGCAGCAAATCTGCCGGCAACGGCTATAAATCCTCTTCTTCTTTTTAAAAGAAAAAAAGATAATCTTGCCTTTTTGGGAGATTATTGTTTGATGATTTTTTTGGTAACCGATTTGCCTTGTTTTTGTATTGTCGCAAAATACATTCCGGCAGGATATTCCGACAAGTCGATACGTATTTTATCATAGTGCGAATCGACCGAATAAATAATTTTTCCCGTAAGGGTGCTCACACCTATTTTTGCGTTGCGTACACCTTCGAGGTTTAAAATATTTTGTACCGGATTGGGATACGCTTTTGTATCAAACGTAAAATTGTCGGCGATACCATTGTCGATATCATTCAGATTATCAATACAAAAAAAAGCAGGTGTGTTCATACCGTAACTGCCCACATCGCTTGAACGAAGGCTAAACGTAAGGCTGTCAACTGAACCGAGAATGGTTAAATTGATATAGGCCCAGTAATCAATGATATAATCTTGCGAATTGTCGGCGAAACGGTAATCGGCGAGATAAAAGTTCACCGAGTCGGTAAAGATACCCTGATTGTAGCCGCGAATAATAAGCAAAAACCAGTCGGGATCGTTACCGCTGTCGCCACCGAATTTTTTCGCATAATTGTCGCCGTTACGCATCGACAGTGCTGCATAAGTTGAATTTGTAACAAAAACACCTTTAATAATTGAACCGGCTAAAGGTTCTTGCAATTTTACGCTAATGGGGATGGGGTTGTAAGTACCGCTTAACCAATTGAGAGTTACGTTACCAACGGCATAGTTCGACGAGCCGTTTGCGCCACCGCCCGTAAAAGCACTGTATTGATTAGCCCAACCGGCAGTGGTGTCGTCGGTAATGTCGGAATACGAAAAACTGTTCCACGAACTATAAGTTGTATCGTAGTTGTTGAAAAAATAAGCGCTACCGCTTACAAAACCGCCATTTAAGTCGGAGCCATTCCAATACGACTCGGCTGAAAGCGTCAGATCGTCAAAGGTCGAAATTTGTGCATTTGACAATACTGGCAATAAAATGCCCAAGGCCACAATAGCCTTAAAAAAGTACTTTGTTTTCATTGTAAAAACCATTTTTAGTTAAACATTACAAAAATTTACTGTGATGCTGGAATAACACAAGCATCATCATCAACGGAAAAAAAATCCCTTGATGTAATTTTCGTAAGCTAACCGGAAGTTAAGAGGGAAGAAGTATTATTTCCTCCAGCTTTTCGCCCGAAAGCTTCGAAAAAACAAATAATGGCAGGTCTTCCGGCTCATCGTACTTTGGTTTGCCTTCCCATCTTGTTAAAAACCAAAACAGTGGCCTGTATGATACCAAAGCAATAACACGACTTACGGCTGCGGGGACAGCTCCTGTTTTTCACAGGATTCCCTTTACCATTATCGTTACAAAGATACTAATGTTTTGTAAGCAGCTACGATTATCAATTAATTTTATCAAATTAATACTTAGTTCTACTTTGTTAAATTAATTCATTCATTTTTTTAATCTTAATAAATCAGTCCGATCAGTGTGCTATTGAAAGGGACACTGATTTTTATGATTAGGTTATGATTTTTTTAATCTTATTAAATCAGTTTAATCAGTGTGCTATTAAACACAAAATAAAATTTAATAAATTATACTTTTGTATTAATAATTTTTTTACCTTTACCCACATAAACAAAATACCAATATGATAGCTGTTAATAAATTACAAAAGCAAAACTTATATTCAATTCTGTATAGTGTAGTAACACAGGCTTATACCCCCGCACCATCAACTCCGGCGATTCTCCTTTTAACCGTCCTTGCTAACTTTTTCAACAATGTATTTCAACAACACAACGGCGGAGTTACACTTTTTACACCAGCAAATTTCGCCGGAAATTTCAAAACAGGTTTTAATTATGTGCCTTGCTACAAAACCAAATATATTTTTATTTTGGGGATGAATAAATTCGAATGACGGGTCCCTCCGTTTATCGAAAATGTTTTTAATCGGATGGGATTTCATACAACCAAAACAAATAATACTAACACTTACTAACTTAAAAACAAAAATTATGAAGAAAATATTATTTTTATTATTGATAACAACCTTAACAATAGAAACCCAAAGGCTTTTTTCGCAAAACCAAGGAAGTTGGAATATTCCTTTTCAAAGTGGTTTCAATTGGGAAGTTACCAAATTACAGTTTGAAGACAACAACATTCAAACCGACTTTTTAAGTATAAGTAATTTACCGGAAAATAATTATACGGTATATGTAAGCGACAATACATACCCTCCCGTAACACAAAAATCTTTTACTATTGATGTTAGCGAAAATCTTTATACTGATGATGATACGGTTAATATTTACGACTCAACGCAGGATTGGAATAACCAACAGAGAACTTTTAAATATGGTATTTATGTTCATGTAGGCGCCGACTTTAGCATTTCGAACAGCTACCTGCAGTTCGGCCCCGAAGCCGAAATTATTGTGGAACAAGGTGCTAAACTTACCATCGACCATTCAACACTTACATATATAGCTAACTGTAACTGCTATTGGAAAGGCATACAGGTGTGGGGCAACTCAACGGCAAGCCAGTATCCCGATGCAGAGGGTAATTACGCACAAGGATTTCTGGATATAAGAAACAATTCCGTTATCGAAAATTCTATTTCTGCGGTTGAACTTTGGAAGCTGGGCGACTGGAGTACCACAGGGGGAATTGTCCATGCCAGATCAACGCTCTTCCGTAACAATACAAAAGCAATTAAAGCATTGTATTATCGGAATTTTAATCCTTACAGTACAAACCATGAAGAGGTGGATTACAATGCAACTTTTAAAAATTGTTCTTTCGAATTATCAGATAATTATTCCGGAACCGGAAAATTTTATAAACATGTTGACCTTGCCGAGGTAAGAGGCATTGATTTCGAAGGCTGTAACTTTAGCCTCGACCAAAATGCCCCCAATGTTTCCACATGGAATGCTGGAATAGACGGATATAATGCTGGCTACCGGGTAAACGACTACTGTAACAGCGATTATTTGCCCTGCCCCGACACATTCGTTGTTCGCTCTTCTTTCAGCGGTTTTTATTATGCCATTCGTACGGCAAATAGCACCAAACCCATGTCGCACATAGGTGTTTACGATGCTAATTTTATCAACAACGGATACGGAATTTATTTGAGTGCAGTTTATGCTCCGGTTATCGTTAACGACAGCTTCGAGATTGGTGCTGTTGATGACTGTTTCGGCTACAAAGTAGGTGTGGGTATCCATCTTGATAACTCCAAATTGTTCTCTATTGAGCAAAACTATTTTGAAATCTATGCCTCCTCAATGCCGGCACAAAATATCGGTATCCGCGTGAAAAATACCAACAACGCCGAAGATGAACTCTATAAAAACGATTTCAATACCCTTGATGTATCCATCCTGGCAGAAGGGAAAAACTGGTCGGGAAATAATAGATACGGCCTTGCCTATTACTGCAACAACAACCAAAACAACGAGTATGATTTTTATGTGAAAAAAATCGGACGTTATGATGGCATTCAAAAATATCAAGGTTCCAATTCGCTGGTTGCCGGAAATACCTTTAGCACGGTTCCAAACGATATAGGAAACTTTGATAATGAGAGTAATTATACAATTGATTACTATTACGATCAAAACAGCCAATATGAGTATCCTGCAAAACGTAAGAATGTTAATGAACACCCCGAATTATTAACAAAAGTTTGCCCTTCGCATTACGGCAACGGTAGCGATATTAGAATGAGCAGTATCGACTACCAACAGCGCGAAACCGACTACAACAATGCTTCGGCTTTCTACAACAGTGCCTCGGCAAGCTACGATGCGGCTTCCGATTTGGCAACCCGCAGCTATTGGGGCGGTAAAATGTCGTATTACAACACCAAAATGGCACGAGCGGCTTACGATATTATTCGTAGTGATTTGGCCGACACCATAGCACACCCCGACAGGTTTAAAACATGGATGGAAAAGCTGAATACTTATGCATCGGCCGAAGCTATGGTGGACTTTTACCTGCAACAGGGCGATTACACCACGGCTCTAAACAAAGTGGACTTGCTGCCCTACCGCTTTACCTTTACGGCTTACGACAGAGTTGAATATCCGCTTTATAAGGATTTTAAACACAAACAGGCATCATGGTTATCCGACGGAAGAACAATATTCGACCTGACAACGGCCGAAATCAACAGTTTAATTGCCATTGCCGACAGCAGCAAAGGAACGGCAGGTGCACAGGCTCGCGGTATCCTGCTGTTTGCTTACGATTCACTCTATTCTTATACCGATTTCCCCAGATCGCCAGGAGGAACTGTAAAATCAGCCAAAATTAACAGTGATTCAAATACAGGAAACAGTAGCTTGGTTGTTACCACCAAACCTAACCCTGCCAACAGTATGGTTACCTTTCAATATGTTTTACCCGATAATGTACAAAAGGCTATTATTGAACTTTATGATAACTTTGGCAAAAAAATAAACCGCATAACGGTTGATAAGGCAGGTGTTCATTCGATTGATTGCTCTGATTTTCCGTCGGGCATTTATTTTTACCGCATATTGGCCGG
>QIKE01000152.1 GCA_003232915.1 Bacteroidota bacterium
CATAACGACAAATGTAATATTTTATTTATGAAAAAACTCTAAAGTTTTGTAAGGGCTCTAATATGTTTTTTTACCACACGATACAATCGTGCGGGGGGCTGTCCTAAAAATATTGTTAGTGCAGATAATAGAGGGGATGAAACGCCACAATAACCGTTGGATTAAGACAAAAGGAAAATAGTATTCTTGATTTGTCTCGCAAAGAGATTATGGCAGCTTCTCCATAAGTCCTTCTATACACGACAAGAACTAAAGATAATTAAGAAATCAGCACAAACACAATAGGGCTTTGCATTCGAAGAGGAGTATTTGTTGTTTTTAAATGGATAAGAAATTAAATACGGCAAATGGTATTTGTGGAATAATTATTTTGCCCGTTCAGTGCAATGTTCATCAGTACTTTAAACTTTCCATGCGTTGCTCATAGATTAAAATAAGTTGGGCCTTCACCCCAGAAACCTAATATCCAAAAAGTGCATATTTACATTATAGAACATCTCAATTTATTATCTATCCTGAAATTCCAAAACTTTGTAGCACGTTTAGGAATAAAATGTACTTTTACCAATATTTTTTTTTAAAATTAAAACTATAAACGTCATATTAATTATCTGCAAATGCTTTGTATTTGAACTAATTTCCGAAAGGGAGGTTATGTTCAGCATAGTCGATAGCTTATGCGAAATAAAGTTATGATTATGAATGCATTAATTATTAATAAAAACAGTACCGATTGCAAAACTTGTGGTTTTATAATAGCCAAAAACCATATACTCAACATTATCAGCAAAGCAAAAAACAAACTGAAATGAAAAAAGAAATATCTAAATTACCCTCCTACTTAATCTCAGACATTAAGACCAGACTAAAAACATTAAGTGGGCAGATTAACGGGATTGTAAAAATGCTTGATGAGGGAAAAGATCCGGAACAAATAAATATTCAATTCAAATCTATTGACAAAGGAATACAAAAAGCACATTATTTGCTATTAGATGAGGTATATCGAAAAGCACTTGCTATCGGAATTGTTAAGGCTATAGACTCTTGTCCCGGAAATTGTGGAAATGAAGATAAAATAGAATACTTAAAAAATGAATTTCCAAATTTAGAACTGTCTGACTTGACTAATAAATTGAAAGAAATTCAGACTATTGAAAACAGGCTAAAAGACTACAACGAAAAAAAGATTTAAATAAATTTGGTTACCCCCCATAACCTCTTCTCATCTTTGTCCCGTTATTAATTTAAAATTTAAAAAAGATGAAACGACAAATTGAAATTTTTACGGCAGGCTGTCCAGTATGTGAGCCTGTTGTGCAGTTAGTAAAAGAAACTGCTGGCGAAAACTGTGAAATAACTATTCACAATTTATCCGAACGATGCGAAAGCAAAATCTGTCTGACAAAAATGGAAGAATACGGAGTAAAAAGACTTCCAGCCATTGCTGTTGACGGAAAACTGTTAGGTTGTTGCAAAAATATAGAAATCAAAAAGGAGGATTTGATTAATGCAGGAATAGGAAGTTGTTAAGTTATTTATGACAAGAATTAAATTTAATAAAAAAGCCTCAATAGGAACTGCTGTATTCTCAGCAGTTTCTTTGAAACTCTGCTGTTGGGGTCCATTACTGTTAACGGGAATTGCAGGTGTAAGTGGTAGTTCTGTTTACTTTACATGGCTAATTACCTTGAAGCCATATTTATTAACAATTGCTTTTTTATCGTTAGGATTTGCTTTTTACCAAGTTTATAAACCAAAGAAAAAAGAATGCCGTTGTTCGGAAAATTGTGAAACAGACAAAATACCATTTTTAAAAACTAAGCTATATGTCTGGATAATAGCTGTTTTTGTTATCATAATGTCTATTATTTCTTATTTTCCTCAAATATTTTATCAAACACCTAAAAAAGAGATAATAATCATTGGAAAATCTGATATCGACACTATAAAACTCAATATTGGTGGAATGACATGTGCAGGATGTGAAGAAAATATCAATAATTCGGTTAAAAAATTAGACGGCATTTTAAAAATCCACACTTCATATAAAAACGGAATCTCTGAAATTATATTCGACAAGTCTAAAACTAATATTACCAAAATTGAAGAAGTGATTAAATCGAAAGGTTACACAATTGAACAAAAAAAACACAGCCCATAACATACTCGACTATCGGACGTGCCGTATTCTAATGTTTTATTTCAACTTGAAAAGCCACGTCCTTTGGGTGTAGTAATATTCTTTTGTCTATGACTTTTGGCTTGTTGAGATAAATTGGATGATGAATATCAATTCACAAATCACTATTTAAGAGATGAATTAAAATTTCAAGATTCTAAAATCATTAACCGGTATTCGATATTCAAAAAAATAGAAAAAACCCAAAAGCCTATTTTGGGGTAAACCAAAGCCGCTTTTTAAGAAAGTGTATATTTATTTAAGTTCTACATAGTAAACTCTCGAATCAATTAATCTGATATCAACAACTGTGAACTGTATTTTTCATACAGTTTATTAAAAAACTTTGTTATGGCTTTTATTGGTAAACGGGCTTATGGCAAATTAAATTTAACTCTTGCAATAAATCCAATTGATACAACATTGCAATAAAAAATTGAGTTTTAATAAATTGTTTATGAATCAGTAGTTTCATTTTAATCCCGTCCTCAACCAAACTCTGCCAACACCAGTTAGAAGTCCCGCCTCACCAACCAAAAAAATCCACCAACGGAAATGCTGGGGAATATAGTCTTTCAACAAAGCAAACAACTCATTAAAATTAAGATTCGAAATTTCGGAAAAATTATGGTTTTCAAAAATAAACAGTGTTGAATCAATTGTGAATGAAATAAATATCGCTAAAGCTGCGAAGCTGAAAATCCACCAGTCGGAGACCAAAAGCCTCACTCCATTATGTAGTTTATCGGCTCTGATAAATACCCATGCGAAAAGAATCATGGTAAAAGAAATAATTACCGGCGCCAGCACCGGACCCGTCCATACTACTGGAATAAGAAACAGCACATCCCATGTAAAAAACGATGGTGGCCAGTCGAGTAGCATTTTTAAAAAAATATAATAGAAAATATCCCAAACGGCAAAGCAGAAAAGGAAGGCTGCGAGACGGGTAAGAAAATTTCGCCCATAAAGATAGGCAACCGACACAAGCATAATTATAGTTGACGCTTCACGCAATATTTCCGTAATACTAACGGTATAGTCGTTGATGGTATTAAGCGGGAACTTAAAACCTCCGGCATAATAAAGCTTTCGAAGATAAACCACCACTGCCGTTTCGAGCAAACCCATAGTGATGCCGAACAGGGTGAGAAAAACAATTTTTATTTTCTTATTTTCATTCACGATATTGATTTTAATATTTTATTTCGATAATAAATAAAATGTTGATACATGAATAGCGTTGATCGTTTTTACTCACTTATAATCATCTTTTGAGTTGCTAATTCATAAATGATATTGAAGTCAGAAGGATTGTGGTCCACAGCCCTGAGAGCTGAAAAGCCCACCGGATTCTGAGTTGCTCATTCCGTCGTTGACTTGCAAGCGTCAGATCTATGTCCATTGCAAAGATAATCCTTTTCAAATTGAATGGGCGCTTTTCGTTGTAGCTCAATGTGGCTTTTCTTTGTTATAAAGTAATACCGTTTGATCCTCCTCTTTTCTCAATTCTTCAAAGCTGTTTATATCTCTATTTATCAGGCAATAAGTTTTTTACCCATTTAACTTATCTACTTTACCATTATCACAAGGATGTTCACACATACAGTGTATAATACACCTGAATTTTTCTGTTTTACTATTGAGCAATTCAAAAAAAACCTATACCACATATTGTGCAGGTTTTCATATTTTTGCAACTCACATCAAAACTATGGGTATACCTTCAATAAAAATAGAAGATTATAATTATCCGCTTCCGTACAATCGTATTGCCAAGTATCCGTTGCCACGGCGCGATAGTTCCAAACTACTTTATTTTTCGGGAAATAATATGGAAGAACGGAGTTTTAACGAAATCGACTACCTCTTAGATCGAAATAGTTTGCTTATTTTCAACGAAACACGAGTAATTCAGGCACGACTTCTTTTTGAAACAGAAACAGGTGCGTCTATCGAAATATTTTGTCTTGAGCCGATAGAACCGGTCAACGATTTTCAACTTGCTTTTGAACAGAAATCACCCGTTGTGTGGAAATGTTTCGTGGGAAATGTTAAAAGATGGAAAACGGGAAGATTGAAGTCAACTTTTCATATCAATGAAAAAGAAGTGATTTTCTACGCACGGAAAAAAAAGCGTAACAACGATTGGTTTTTTATTGAGTTTTCGTGGGAGCCATCCGATGTACAATTGTCCGGTATTTTGGAAACCAAAGGTCTCACACCCTTACCACCTTATTTGCATCGCAAAGCCGAAACTGCTGATAAAATACGATATCAAACCGTATATGCCCGGCTCAATGGTTCGGTGGCTGCGCCCACTGCAGGCTTGCACTTCACGCCCGAAATTATTGATAAAATTCGTCGTAACGGAATCGAAACCGATAAATTGATACTCCATGTGGGGGCCGGAACATTTAAGCCGGTTTCTTCCCAGACTATTGCCGGCCATGAAATGCATTCCGAAAAAATTAGCATTTCGTCCAACACTTTACAGCATCTGTTAAAAGCAGATAACAAAAAAATAATTCCTGTCGGAACAACAAGTATGCGTAGCCTCGAAAGCCTGTTTTGGATGGCGCTGCGATACTATCACGGGATAGATAATTTTAACTCGGTAAAACAATGGGACCCTTATCAACTTAATGTTCCCAAAGATTTTGATATGAAAAAAGCGCTTACAATACTTCTTTCTATTCTGGAAAAAAAAAGATCGCATAGTCTCGAAGGAGAAACCCAAATGATTATTGTACCGGGCTATCGTTTTCGCTTTGCCAAAGGACTGATTACCAATTTTCATCAACCCAAAAGCACATTGCTACTGCTCGTTTCGGCTCTTATAGGCAACAATTGGAAAAAAGTTTACAACTTTGCTCTGAAAAATGATTTCAGATTCCTTAGCTATGGCGATTCGTGTTTGTTTTTACCTTGAATTTTTTTTTACCAGTTAAGTATATTTCTAAAATCGTAATCTTTAGGATTTGCGACGTAATCTTTTGCCGCCTCGTAATCGCCGGGTTCTAGAAACTGCAATCCGTTGTTAAAAACCAGTTTTGGCTTGTCGCCTTTGAGGTTTACAAGTCGGGGTTTTACTTTGCCCGATTCGTCGGTTACGTCATCAAGATAAAGCGGTGATATTTTTCCTGAAGGACTGGCTGTTACCATACAGCCCGTACGTCCTTCGTCGAAGAGTTTTTTCACACCATAACCTAGCAAAGCGCAATACATCAGATCGAAGGCTGTAGGTTGTACGCAGCGTAACTCGTAACCCAATTCTACCGGACGACTCTTTACTTTAATTCCCAATTCTCTTAATTTATTTTGAAGTAATATATTAAAAATATGTGCCTTGCTTACATTACCCAATTCGGGATGGCCATGTTCGTCGTACGTAAAGTTGATGTCCGAATTTTTTATTTCTTCCTCTGACATAAAATGAAAAACCCCTTCGCTTACAATGGCTACACCATAATTAATATCAAGGAGTTTTCGTTTTATAATGGCCGAAATAATCAGGCGCGTAATTTTGTCGAAAGTTACTTTCACATTATTAAACATTTCGGGGATAATAATCATAGGGAAATGACAAGCAGCACCAATACCAAAAGCAAGATGTCCGGCTTCGCGTCCCATTGCTGCTACCACAAACCAATTGCCACTCGTGCGGGCATCTTCATATATGGTTTGTGCTATACGCACTCCTTCTTGCTTGGCCGATTGATAACCGAAAGTGGGTGTGTCTTCGGGCAAAGGCAAATCGTTGTCGATGGTTTTAGGAACATGAATATTTTGAATGGAAACATCGTGCTCACGCAAATATTTTGAAATGCGATTGGCGGTTGAAGCAGTATCGTCGCCTCCAATGGTTACCAACAGTTGTAGGTTGTTGTTAATAAAAAAATCAGTTTTAAAATCCCCGTCTTTTGGTTTATACCGGCTCATGCGTAAAGCCGAACCACCTCGCTTATGTATGGCATCGGCAAAACCAAAATCAATTTCTTCAACAATAGGATTATCTGCAAATAGTCCTTGATAGCCGTTGTGAATACCCAAAACCCGATATCCGTCTTTTAAAAACACCTGTGATACCGAGCTTATAACCGAATTTATTCCTGGCGCCGGTCCTCCTCCACACAAAATAGCAATTGCTTCTTTCATTTTTTCTTATTTTTTTTTCTACAAAGATAAAAATTGCCCTTAACATCTCAACCTGAAAAATCATCTTTTTCCTGTCAAGAAAACATTTTGATATGCAGAGAAGTTAAATTGTGCTTTTCTAAACAGTTTTTTTGCGGCCAAGAGGCGGTATTTATTTTATAGTCAATATAGCTCAACAGAAAAATAAAGTGCTTAAAAGCCAAATGAAGTTCTTCTGTTTTCTCGCTTAATGGACAAAATACAAGAGGGATTTACCCAATAGAAACATTAAAAATAATGTATTTACTGTCAGGAGACCAAACTGCTCCAAAACAATTATTAAAATTTTAGGAACTAATATATTTACATCTATTGTCAGATAGATTATATATTTTAATTCTTATTGTTCCATTTTTTTTCATTTCAGTAAAAGCAAGATATTTTCCATTTGGAGAAAGATTGTTCCGTCAACATAAATAAATCCTTCATTTTCATTAAAAACTTGTATTGTGGTGTTTAAGCAACACCGACAGAGAAATCATGTCCAACTCCCGAACCTGTCTAAAAGCTAAAGGTATGATATGGAAGGGATGATGAGCTAATATCAATGGGATTGCCTGTGGAGCCAATCCCTTACTCATAGAAACAACCTGCATTTGCTTCTATCACCTACAGCAATATTTAATGTGGGTGTGAGATATACTCCAGGGTCGCCTCTTGTAATAAAAGTGAAATTTACAAAATTAAAATCAAAACCCAATAAAGTAGCAACAACATAACCTCATCCTATTGAAAAAACATCCGGTATAATTGGTCACATAATTGGACTATTTCAAATTTAAAAAAACAATCCTTCACGCATACTAGCTGAGGTTTGTTACTCTCTTTTTAATTGCAACTCTTCCGGCACTCCTAATTCTTCCCGCTTTTGCAAATACTCTTCCCATTTTAACTGACTATAAATATCATCCGTTCTTTTATTAACTCAAATTTCGGAGCTGGCATAAAATACTGATAATCAATAGTATTAATTTCACTTATATTTGGTAATCAACGAGATACCAATTTCAAAAATTAGTCTAAGTAGCAGTTTTTATTAGACTCTAATCAATAGAGGTGGAAAAAACGAACGATATTTTCGATAATAAATTGGTTTTTTCGATTAAAGAAGAAATGGTTTTATCCACATCAATGGCAAGGTATAATATGTTTACAAACATTTCTATTAATTCCATTATCAGCACAAACAATCTGTCGGTGAATATTTGCCCGACAATATCATCTTTTTTCCCTTCATAAAACAACTTATAAATAGGTGCTGAAAAGATTATAAATATTTCTATCCTCGGGAAAAGGCATGAAAATAAGCATCCGAAGTAACAAAACCGGCGAATAACCCTTTGATTTAAAGTTGAATATATTGCTTGTAATGGAACGAATGGAGTAAACATCAAAACCTCCACAATGTTTGAGAACGCCTTTGTGGGACTTTTAAAATAATGCGTAAACTCAAATAAATTTTTACTATCTTTGATATGTAGCATATTTAACGTCTTTTGGACTTTGTAAGTCCAACAAAGATAAGCTTTTAGCTTAAAATATGTTACATTTTTATTATTTTTTTTTGCTGGACTTTAACTATTTATGAGGTTACTGGAATTTGCTCCGAAACTTGAGTAAAGAGGATATAGAAAGACATATTTACTCAATTGTTTATAGCATAACAGATAGGATGGATATACGCCTGAAACTCAAATCGTCAGCCATTAATTATTCAAGGTAAACAATTGTTGAAAAAATGAAAAGTCAACAACTATTACTGATAAGTGTAAGCAAAAAAGAAAATGAAAAGATTTAAGCAAAGTTAATTACACGCCTTACGGCTTATCAACAATCAATCAATAATGCATTAAAGTTTAAACCCAGACCATTTGTACGTAAAACAAAAATGCTACCTCAATTTAAACTTTTAATTTGTATTTGAATGTTGTACGTTTATGGATTTGATAGTTGGGTTATGTCAATTTTTGGAACTTTATCATGACGTGAAATTTTAATCATTTTGAAAAAAAGCATAACATTAAAACAATATTTATTTCTTAAAACAATTCACAATAGTTTTTTTTGTAAGTAATAGCGTTTACTTTTGCAGGCCACATAAAAATATAAATGTATGTATCCCAAGTTAAGTGATCTGATAAACGATTTGTTCGGTACTCATATTGACTTGCCCATTATGAGTTACGGTTTTTTTGTGGCCCTAGCTTTTTTGGTAGGAGCGTGGCTTCTCTATCTCGAACTGAAACGAAAAGGCGAAGCTGGAGTGTTTCAGAGTGAGACAAAAAAGATAAAAACTGGTGAAGCAGCAAGTATCATCGAATTGGTAGTTAGTTTTATAATAAGTTTTTTTATTGGTTATAAATTAACGGTAGCTTTTACCGATTATACGAATTTTGCTAACGATCCTCAAAAATTTTTATTTTCGGCCGAAGGTTCGTTTTGGGGTGGATTTGCTCTCGGTTTTCTATATACACTTTGGCTTTGGTATTCAAAAGAAAAAAAGAAACTTCCCGAACCCAAGTGGGAAGAAGTGGTTATTAAGCCCGAAGATCATACATGGTCGATTGTATTTATTGCTGCTATTTTCGGGATTATCGGTTCTAAAATTTTCGATCAGCTTGAAAATTGGAACAGTTTTGTGCAAGATCCTATCGGTTCGTTGTTTTCGTTTAGTGGTCTTACGTTTTATGGCGGACTAATTGTTGCGGGTATTGCTGTTATTTGGTATGCCGAAAAACACCACATTCAATGGCGGCATCTCGGCGACAGCATAGCTCCCTCGTTGATAATTGCTTATGGTATAGGGCGTGTCGGTTGCCAAATTGCAGGCGATGGCGACTGGGGTATTGTAAACAATCTCGTTAGACCCGGCTGGCTAAAATTTTTACCCGATTGGCTCTGGGCGTACAACTATCCTCACAACATCATCAACGAAGGGATACTCATCCCTCGTTGTTATGGTCAGCACTGTATGCAATTGGCACAAGGAGTTTTTCCTACACCTGTTTATGAAACTACTTTGGCTTTGTTGATTTTTGCCTTTTTGTGGGCAATACGAAAAAAACTTAAAACGCCTGGCGTTCTTTTTGCTATTTATTTGATATTAAATGGTGTAGAGCGCTTTTTTATCGAATTAATACGAGTAAATAATACCTACGACATCTTCGGTTATCACATTACGCAGGCCGAAATTATATCAGTTTTTCTTGTTTTGTTCGGTGGCGGATTGTGGGTTTTTCTTGAAAAATCAAAAATGAGAGCAAAGGCGAATTAATAAGTATGCGTAGGTGTTTTGTTTTGTAACTTATGCGGGTTTAATATTGAATAGTGAGTTGAGTTTGTAAAATATTGTTTTGCTAAAATAGTGCATACATATGCTCATTACCTTAGTGCTTTTTCCTCGTAAGGCAATCTGATGATTTTATTGATAAAAAAAGCGCATAATAATTTCTCAACTTTGTTGCGGACTCAAGGGATTTTAAAAACTTTACGAAGAATTAATTCATAGATTCTATATGCAAGCATACTTGAGAAGGCAAAAAATTATTCAACCAAAAGGGGCTACATAAAGGCAATAAAAATGCAAAAGCATATGTAATAAGTAATGTATCAACAATATAAGCCTATTTTAAGTGACTCATACTTAATTTTTAACTATTTACTTTTGTTACTTGATTTAAACAACAAATCTTTTTCAGCTTTACTAAGGCTTTGATATCCTGAGCGGGCAATTTTATCAAGGATATGGTCGATTTCTTTTTGGCTTGCTGCTTTTCGATTGCCATATTCTTCGTCGGTCAACGGACGTCCCGAATCGGGTCTTGACGTGTCGAAACGACGAAACCTTCTTTTTTCAGAACTGAAATTAGGCCAGTTGATATTGTTTAAAAAACGGTAATAATCTTTTCCGTTTTTCAAAGACATGGCATAAAAAAAACCCCATAAAGCTCCGCCAAGATGAGCAATATGCCCTCCAGGATTGTTAGAACGGATACTCAAAATGTCTATAGCTACAAAAATGAGGGCAAGATATTTCATTTTCACTCTGCCAAACAAAAACAGATGAACCGAATAGTTGGGTACATAAGTGGCAATGGCTATTAGCACAGCCAAAACCGATGCCGAGGCGCCAAGTGCTACTGCGAGATTTTTTATTTTGTCAAAAACAGGAAAAATATTAAAAGCAACGACAAAAAACAAAGCACCCACAAGACCTCCCATAATGTATGTCCACAACAATTTTTTCTGGCTCAAATATTCCAGAAAAATAGTTCCGCTGAAATAGAGTACAATCATATTAAACAATAGATGGATAAATCCCTCGTGGAGAAACATATAGGTTAAGGGTGTCCAAGGTTTTAAAAACAACTCGTGGAAATAGGAAGGCAAAGCGAGCAACCGTCCAAGGTAGCTAAGTGGAACTATCTCATTGGAATGCATGCTAAAAAGCCATGCAAACAAGTTAATAACAGTAACCAACAAATATACAGCGGTGTTGATAAGAATTAGACGCGACAAGATATTATTTCCCAAAAACAAATGCTTTAAGAAGTCTCCCGTATTTCTGTGATTTTGTTGATAGTATCCGTACATATTCCTTATTAATTTAATGCCTTGTTTAATAAAAAAAGAAATTGTTTTGTTGCAAAATTAAAAAAGAATACCTTTCTTTTTCCAATATGTCAATATCAAAAAGCCAACCAACATACCTCCGAGATGAGCAAAATGCGCAACATTGTCGCCAGGGCGATTCATTACGGCCGAAACCAATTCTATAGCGCCGTAGCCCAATACAAACCATTTGGCTTTGATGGGAATAGCAAAATAAAGATAAATTAAAGTATTGGGAAACATCATTCCAAAGGCCAGCAAAATACCAAAAATAGCTCCCGAGGCACCTATAACCACTTGCTGGTTAAGTAAATAACCTTTATATTCCGATAAAAACGAAACTACACCTTGTGTTGCATGAATATCCGATGGGTTGTTTTCCAGTAAATTAACATTTTGTTGAAATTTAAGAAAATGCGTCCAAATTTCACCCGAATATTGTGAAACAGCAAATTTATGCACACTTATAAATGCTCCAAGATTGTTGAGATTGGGGTCGCTTATCACTGCATTTATTTTGTTAATTACCGGACTGATTTCAAAATGTATCCAGATAATATAAGTAATTCCGGCGCCGATTCCCGTTATAAAGTAATAAATAAGAAAGCGTTTACCACCCCATACATTTTCTAAAATGTTGCCAAACATCCACAAAGCAAACATGTTGAAAATAATATGTTCCCAGCCACCATGCATAAACATATAAGTTATTAATTGATAAAGCTTAAATTGGGAAGCACCGGGGTAGTGCAATCCGAGCATAGCCACAAGGTCTATATGATATTTTTTCAATGCTAATGTAGCAAGGAAAAAGAGTGTATTGATTATAAGCAGGTTTTTTACTACCGGTGGCAGTACTTTAAAGCCTGTGGGGCTGTATTGTCGCATAATCTGTTCTTTTGTTATTACTCTGTTATTATTTTTGGTATTCGTTTAACGCAAAAAGCCTTCCAACACTGTTAGTTTAAGAATTCCGACAATTTTTTTACCCTCGGGGGCAGTTTCGGGAACTTTGCAAGCAAACAACCGGTCGAAGAGGTCTGCCATTTCCGTTTCCGACAATGTAGTGCCTGGCTTAACTGACAATTGGGCAGCCATTGAACGTGCCAGCTGAATATTTTTATCGTTGCCAGGATTGTTGTTACACCTTTTGGCATCTTCAACAATTTTTTCAAGAGTGGCTTTAATGTCGGTATCTTGTAAGTCGGCCGGTATTCCGTTTACTATAACGCTTTGCTTTCCAAGTTCTTCTATTGAAAATCCAAGCTGGCTAAGTGCTTCTTTCAAATCTTTTAATAGTGTAGCATCGTCAGGCGAAAAATGAAGTTGCTGTGGAAACAATTGCTGTTGCGATGGCTGATGTCGACCCGCCAAGCGTTCTAAGTATTCTTCATATAATATTCTTTCGTGTGCTCTTTGTTGGTCGATAAGCATTACTCCCGAACGTACATTGCAGGCAATATAGCGTCGGTGAATTTGGAAAAAGCGGTTCGGATTTTCTTTTTCAACACTGGTATTTTCCGAAGATGCAAATGTATTTTCTTTGTCATTGCCGGTTGGAAAAGCCATGCTTATTTTTTCATCTTGACGGTATAATGTTTCCCAATTTTTGTCGCCCATATCGTGCTTATGTTCAAAGCCTCTGTCTGTTGCCCGATCGTTTGTTTTAAAAGGATTGTAATCGGGATTTATTTTTACCGACGGTGCTTGCAAATCTTGTCTCGGCAAAGTGGTAAATGCTTCGGTGAGGGAGGGGTCTTCGTCGAAATCAAGGGTTGGAGTGAGGCTATGTTTGCCGATAGATTCTCGTACGGCGGCATGCAGAACCGAGTAAACATAGCGTGCATCTTTAAAGTTTACTTCGGTTTTTGTGGGATGTATATTGATGTCTATGTCGGATGGGTTGGTTTCGATGTGAAGAAAATAAGATGGGTAAGCATCGGTGGGCAACAGCTCGTTGTAGGCTTTGGTAACAGCATGGTTAAGATATGCATGCCTGATAAAACGCTTGTTTACAAAAAAATACTGTTCACCTCGTGTTTTTCTCGAAAACTCGGCTTTTAAAATAAAACCTTTTATGGTAATCAATTCGGTTTTTTGATTCACGGGAAGTAATCGTTCGTCGTAAACTTTTCCGAACAAATCTACAATGCGTTTTTTAAAACTTCCTGGCGTTAGTTTATACACGAGTTTGGCGTTGCTTGTTATCTCGAAATTGATGTGGGAATTGATAAGCGCTACTCGCATAAATTCTTCAATGACGTGTCTTGTTTCGGTAGTGTTCGATTTTAGGAAATTGCGCCGAGCGGGCACGTTGTAAAACAGATTACGCACCGAAATACTCGTTCCTGCTTTGCATTGGCAGGTTTCCTGAGCCGTGAGTTTCGAGCCTTCGACACGAAGGCAAGTGCCCAACTCGTCGTCGTGCTGACGGGTTTTCATGTCAACTTGTGCAATGGCTGCAACAGATGCCAGTGCTTCGCCTCTAAAACCGAAAGTATGTATGGCAAATAAATCGGCGGCTTTGCTGATTTTTGAAGTGGCGTGACGTTCAAAACTCATGCGTGCATCCAATGTCGCCATTCCACAACCGTCGTCGTTGACCTGAACCAGTGTTTTTCCAGCATCTTTTATCATCAAGCTTACGTGTGCTGCCCCTGAATCTACGGCGTTTTCCAACAATTCTTTTACAGCCGAAGCCGGACGTTGTATTACTTCGCCTGCGGCAATCTGGTTGGCAACGGCATCGGGCAATAATTTGATAATGTTCGACATATCAGACCGGTTAATTGTTTGTTAAACCGAAAAGTAAAAGTAGCTTTTCTACAAAATCAGTAAATAAAATAAGATAAATGCTGCCGAAGATAAAGAGAACATAAAACCCGTAAACAATCAATTTTGTAATGCCCTTATTACCTGGATCGACTTCTCCTTTTTTCCAGCGTTTCGACATTTGCAAACGTAAAGTTTCGTGGCGGCTCAAGTTGCCTTTTAAGCCTCTTGCGGCTCTTCGTCTTTCTATCTCTTCTTTTTTAGGATCGTAGTAACGCGGATAAAAATTGAATTCTTTTGGCTTGGGTGTCTTGAAAAATACAAAACGCATAATCTTCTTTTTTTGCAAAATTACGTCTTTTTGACACTCGCCGGAAAAACGCTTTTCATTTTCCGGCTTTTATGAACGGAATGTAGTTTGCATATTCCAATGGTTTAAAACTTTTAAATGTTGAAATAACTTTTAATCCATTTTCACTCCCTGACAGGGTTTGCCGGATATTTGTCATTATCTCATATCTACAACTTCGTAATCGGGGTAAGCTTTAGTGTCGAAATGAAAAGTGTTTTTTGGCAAATTGATGTTGGGCTTCAAATTAACTATGTGATAGGTAAAAACATTTCCGTTTTTGTCGTAAATAGAAAAGCTTTCGAGGCTGTGTTTTTGTGCGTTAACAACGAGAGCAAGTTTTTCGAATTTTTTGCCTTTTTTTGCTTTTAAGTCAATAGTTTTCAGACTTGAATTTTTAAACGACTGCGATTTGTCGAATTTGGCTTTATACTTCGAATAGGTTGAAAGTATTTTTGTCGGCGACATACTTTCGTCACTGTCTTCTGCCGAGCTTATCATCACTTCTTTCGAATCTTTGAGTATTGTCCAAATTGTTTTTCCGTCGGAAATTACAATTTGTCCTTCCATTTCTATACGGTATTTATCACCTTCGACAAAAAGCAATCCTGTTTTTTTTTCATTGATGTTCATATCGGTATTTACCATCGTATAAGAAAGTTCGGCTTTGAAATTTTTATATGAAGAGGTTTTATCGACGACTGCTTTCAGAAGTTTTCTAGCATTTCTTTCTTGTGCATTAAGTTGACAAGTTACAAAAACAGCAAGAAAAAGTACTATTATTTTTACTTTCATATGTTTATAATTTTGTATATTATTTTTTATCTGTGTTTTGTTTTGTCATGATTTTTATCAAAAAAGACAAAAATCCCGCCAAAACTGTTATGTCGTTTTTTTATGACACAATTTAACACCTGCGGCTATAGATGTTACGCTCCTTCTGAGTCTTTTTAATCATTCTCTTGTGTGTTTACAATAATCATGGAGTTTCATAGATTTAAAAAATTTATGATTTGCAATTAAAATTCTGCGTTATTATTTTTATTTGTTTTAGTGTATAAGTCTTTCAAGAACTGTTCCAAAGCCATTTCGTTGGCCACTCTTACTTCCCGGGCTTTGCTTCCCTCGAATGGGCCGACAATTTTTGCAGCTTCCAATTGGTCGATAATACGACCTGCTCTGTTATAGCCTAGTTTAAGTTTTCGTTGCAAAAGTGAGGTTGAACCTTGTTGATTTTTAACAATTATAAGGGCGGCATCTTCAAATAGTTCATCTCTTTCGCTAAGGTCAACTTCGTTAGAGCTATCTTTTTCTTCATCGTAATATTCGGGTAGATGTAATGCATCGGGATAGGCTCTCTGCTGACCGATAAATCCTGTAACTTTTTCCACTTCGTCTGTGTCGATAAAAGCACATTGCAAGCGGATTAAATCACTACCTGTAGCCATAAGCATATCGCCACGTCCTACCAATTGGTCGGCACCACCTGTATCAAGGATGGTACGTGAGTCGATTTTTGAAATTACACGAAAGGCAATACGGGCGGGAAAATTAGCTTTGATAGTTCCTGTAATAATGTTAACCGACGGGCGTTGTGTGGCAATAACAAGATGAATGCCAACGGCTCTGGCAAGTTGTGCTAGACGTGTAATAGGGCCTTCAATTTCTTTTCCGGCAGTCATAATTAAATCGGCGAATTCGTCGATAATTAACACGATATAAGGCAAAAAACGGTGTCCGAGATTGGGGTTGAGTTTACGGGCTTTAAACTTGTGGTTGTATTCTTTTATGTTTCTTACTTGTGCGTCTTTGAGCAACTCATAGCGGTTGTCCATTTCTATACCAAGCGAGTTGAGTGTTCTGACAACTTTTCGTGTATCGGTAATAATGGCTTCTTCCGAATCGGGAAGCTTTGCAAGGTAGTGTCGTTCGATGCGTGAGAAAAGTGTGAGTTCTACTTTTTTGGGGTCAACCATTACAAATTTCAACTCGGAAGGATGTTTTTTGTAAAGCAACGAGGCGATAATGGCATTAAGCCCTACAGATTTGCCTTGTCCGGTGGCACCTGCCATTAAAATATGGGGCATTTTTGTTAAATCAACAACATAGCTTTCGTTGGAAATTGTTTTTCCAAGACCTAATGGCAGTTCCATACCGCTGTTTTGAAAGCGTTCCGATTCGAGTATCGATTTCATTGACACGATAGCAGGGTTTCGATTGGGAACCTCAATACCTATCGTACCTTTTCCGGGTATGGGCGCAATAATTCGAATTCCCATCGCTGAAAGACTAAGTGCAATATCGTCTTCAAGATTCCTAATTTTGGCAATGCGAACTCCAGGTGCCGGAACAATTTCGTAAAGCGTTATCGTAGGGCCGATTGTGGCTTTTATTTTAGTAATCTCAATGGAGTAATCTTTCAGTGTTTTTACAATTTTTTGTTTGTTGGCAGATAGTTCTTCGTTGTCGATGTGGAACGTTCCACTGTTGTAGTCGTTGAGCAATTCCAGTCCAGGAAACATAAAATCGGGCAGGTCGAGTCGCGGGTCGAATTCGGTGTCGAGACCGATGTGAACACCGGGTTTTATCTGTACTTTTGCTTTTGCTTCTTCTTTGGGTTTTTCAATGGTAAACTCAAGTTCGGCTTTTCCAGTAGCCGTAGTTATAGGTGTAATATCTTTCGGTAGCTCATCGTTTTTCGATTGTACCGATTCCTTTCGGTGTTCTTCAATTTCGGTTTCTTCTTCCTCTATTGCAAATTCTACAGTATTGTATTTGTCTTCTTTGGGTTTTGAACCGCGTATCTTTTCTATCATACCAGCTTGATCTTCTTTGTCTTTTTTAAATTTATTTTTTCTGAAAAAATTAAATCGAATAAGAATAAAAATGGCGGGCACGAAAACAAGCAGAAAAATTAAACCTGCAGTACCAATTAAATTATCCGTCCATAAATTAAGCTGATGACCTACCAAACCACCAAAGATATTATCAGGATGTTGTGAAAAAAGTAATGACATTGTCATTGGCAGCCATAAAAAGCCAAGCAGTAAAAGCTGAAACATCGTCCGGTAAGTGAGAATTTTTATTTTAGTCAAAAACCGTAAACCGGCATCGAAAAGTATCAGGCTAATGAAATAGGCACCAAGACCGATACCACGCTTCACAAAAATTGTTGAAAGATATATTCCGAATCGTCCTGTCCAATTGCGAACTATTTCGGCATGGTCGGCAAAATAGTGCTCCAATCCGAGTGTATGGCTAATTACAGAGGGATTGCTGTCGAACCAATTAATGAGAAATACACTAAACGATAAAATTAGGTAAAACGATGCTAAAATCAAAAACAGTCCAATACTGATCTTCAAACCGGGATTTATCTGTTTTTTCGAGACTTTTTTTGCGCCTGTTGATTTTTTGGTTTTCTTTTTGGAAAATTCTGCTTGAGGCCTTGCCTTTTTCGCAGGTTCAGTATCATTTTTTGGTTTTAGTTTGTTCGATTTCAAATTATTATCCTTCCTTATACCTTGAATAAAAATCAAGCAAAAATACAAAATAAAGCAATGCGGAGAAAGAGAAAATGTGGTAATTTAATATTTTTAGTTACCGGCTGAAAGAAGAGAAAAGCGAAGGCGCAAGAGAGTGAGGAAGCGAATGGGATAGTGGGAGCGAAAGTGATCTCTAATTGGTGCAAGTTTATGCGTTGGTCAAAGGGCAGGTTTAACTTGTGCCAAAGATTTTCTAATTAGTGTAAGTAAGAAAATTCCCTATTTTTGAATGTCTAATCAGAAAACGTTAAGGTAGAGGCTTGCAAATCTTCGAGTACTAAAGGTTTATTAGAGTAAATCATTAGTCTTCAAAGCGGGCGTAACGAAAAAATAGGCGTTTTCCGGTAAGTACAAATTACGACTTTTGTTCTTGCATATTTCTTCAACGATAATGTTTTTAAAAGATACTTATTTAATAAACAGGCATTTATTTATAAATCCAACAGATAGCAAAAATATATTAGAGAAAAATAATTTGCTGTTATTTGACCAAACCTAGTTCCATACAAATGTTCATTAGTGTATCTTTATCAATGGGTTTGGCAATGTAGGCGGTAAAACCTGCTTCGAGGCATCGTTCACGGTCTTTTTCCATAGCAAAAGCTGTTTGTGCTACAACTAGTGCAGTAGGATTGAGTTTTCTTATTTCCTTTAATGCTTCGAAACCATCCATCACAGGCATTTTTAAGTCCATAAGTACCAAGTCGATATCCGGATGCGCCTTGAACATTTCTACGCCTTGTCTTCCGTCAGTAGCCTGTAGCACGTCCATATTCATACTTTTGAAAATTATCTTAAAATAGATTAGACTCGAAGGTTGGTCTTCCACCACAAGAACTTTCATTTGTCCGTCAGGCAACTCAATTTTTTTTGTTTGAACAGGCTGAAAAGTATCAAGTTTACGAAAGCCGTTTTTAGGTATTGTAAATTTAAATTCGGTACCTTTATTTAGTTGCGATTCCAACCAAATTTTTCCACCCATCATCTCAACAATACGTTTACATAAGAACAGACCGATACCTGTGCCTCTGAAGAGCGTATCTTTATTTTCTTCCACTTTGAAAAAACGATCGAACAACTGAAATTTGTATTTTTTTTCTATGCCAATACCTGTATCTTTTACATAAAATATCAGATTCTCTTTTTCTTCGCTAACGCCAAAAGTAATAGCGCCTTTGTCAGTAAATTTCACTGCATTGTCGAGCAAATTAATAAATACCTGTTTTAGTCTTGTAGCATCCGTAACGAGAATAAACTGTTGTTTGGGAACTTCTATTATCAAATGCAACATATTTTTGTTCTTTTTATTCAAAATCAACCGATAGGTTTTTTCGAGTATTGCCAGTAATTCGTTAATATCCACATCGGCTTTTGAAAGTGTCAGTTGGTCAGCTTCAATAAGCGAAACATCGAGGATATCGTTCACGAGTCGTAGCAGCGATTGATTGCTATCGTTTATAAGTTCTATGTATTCGTTTCGTTCGTTTTGGCATAGACTTTCATCGGCAAGCAAATTGCTAAACCCTACAATAGCATTAAGAGGTGTACGTATTTCGTGCGACATATTTTCGAGAAATGAAGTTTTCAATCGCTCGGCTTTTTTGGCCTCCATATAAGCATTCACATAGCTTATTTTAGCGATAGACATTAAAATAAAAACAATAAGTCCGTAAAATAACATCGACATAAAAACATCAACAACTTGTTGTTGCCGAGTTGAATAATCGGTAATTATATCGGGATAGTTATATTCCGTATAAAAAAGAATGGCAATATTAATCGAAATAAGGAGGGTGAAAAAAATAAGTTGCCGGCCACTTACCATAAAAATAAGGTAACTGTACAATAAAATGAAGAGATATAAAATAGGCCCATGCGAACCATAATTGTAATACCAAAGAAAATTGATAAGAAAAAGAGTAAAAATAAGTATAAAATATTTGGCAACAGTTACATTTTCTTTATACCATGCCCAAAGAAAAATTGCAATGTAAACAATAAAACTTACATAAGGTGTAAGTTGAATAATTTGATTCAAATTTAAAATACCATTAGTGAGAATTGAGGCCAATGAAAAAGTGGCACCGGCAAGGCTTATAGGAAGAATAAATCTTCTCTCAAAATCAATAGCATCAACAGCTTCATTTTTAAAGGGTTTTATTTGTAACAGGTTATACATTTTTATCTCATTAAACGTTTACTGAAAATTTTTAAACAAAGATAAAAAAAATTCCCAAAATAAGACACTTTCCCAAAAAAAAAGTTTACTTTAGCAACTTTTGCAAAATACATCTAATGAGTAAAACTTTACAGGAAAAGGCGTTTGAGGCTGTCAAATATTCGAGGGAATTGGGTATCGGATACCTCACTACCAAAGAAAATTATTTCAATGGAAAAAAGATCGAAACGGACAATGGATCGTTTTCTATTTTTTCGTTGTGCGATTATTTAAAAATTATGCCCGACGAACGTATTAAAGCGGCGGCGATACAAGCTGTTAAAAACCATGGAATTAATTTTGCCGTTTCAAGATCATATTACAAATTGCATCTGTACGAAGAAGCGGAACAAGTTCTTGCATCCGTTTTTGGCAAACCAGTAACTTTGTTTGCCAGAACAGCATTGGCGCATATAGGCACTCTTCCCGTCTTGATAAAAAAGAAAGATGCCATCATTTTGGATCAACAGGTACACGCAACTATTCAATCGGGCGCCGAAATTGTTAAAGCGCGTGGTACTTATGTAGAGATAATAAGGCACAGCCGCCTTGATATACTCGAAGAACGAATTAAAAAACTAAAGGATAAATACAATATTGTTTGGTATCTTGCCGACGGTGTGTATTCTATGTTCGGTGATAAATTTCCTATTGAAAAAATGAGAAATCTGCTCGACAAATACCCACAACTTCGCTTGTATATCGACGATGCACACGGAATGAGTTGGTATGGTAAAAATGGACAAGGTTTCGTGTTATCAAAAATGGGGTACCATCCCCAAATGATATTAACAACTTCTTTGGGCAAAGGTTTTGGCGCAGGAGGCGGAGCAGTTATTTGTCCCGATATCGAAACTAAAGAAAAAATTATTTACGCCGGTGGTCCGCTAATGTTTTCTTCTCCCATTGAACCCTCAATGTTGGGCGCACTAATTACCTCTTCAAAAATTCATCTAAGCAATGAAATTTACAAAAAGCAAAATGCTATAAATGAATTGATGCATTACTTTTATGAAAAAGTAAAAATTAGTAATTTACCACTTATTTCCGACGATCTAACACCTCTAAGCTATTTTGCTTCGGGAAAAAACGAAGAAATTTATTTTCTCATTGATTATTTGCAAAAAAATGGTATAGCTACAACCGCAGGAATTTTCCCAGCCGTGTCGTATAACAATACCGGTGTAAGGATTCAAATTAGCTTATACCAAGAAAAATCGGACATAGACCATTTGATTGATGTGCTGCAAAACGGCTATCGCCTAATAGAAAAAGAACGGGGAATTAGCATCGAAAATATCTTGCGGTTTTTTAAACATTAATTGCCCTATATTCTACTCATTATAATTTGTTATGTTAATTAAGGTGTGATACATAAAAACAAATAAAAAACAACGATATACGGTTATCTTTCTTTGAATTTATTATGAAAAAGCAAGCCTTAATGACTTCATTTCCGTTATTGGCTATGAATTATAAACAGGAGAATCCAACGTATTTCATTGTCTATCAGCGAAATAATAAATATAATTAAACTTAAAGAAACTGTTTCAAAATGAATAATTCAGATTTAAAGAATAAAACTTATCGGAAAAGAAATAATTGAAGAAAATGGTTATTTGTATCCTATTGATACACTGTTGAAATTAGGTTATTTTTTCAGAAAAGGATTATGATAAATGGAGATTTGAGAAAATCGAATATCTTGAAAAAGTATAGGGCATCAATTTGAAAACATTATCGACCGTCAACAAAATAGTAAAAGAAATTTTCAGTTTGATGGAATTTAAAGAAATTATGTACGGCTTACAATAAACATGGAAAAAGGAAAAATACAATGTTAAAATTTAGTAAATCAACAAATGAACTGATTGAAGAAGCGTATGCAACTCATTTTGACGGTATTGAAAAGCTGGATAAAATAAAGCACTAAAGGCCAAACAAATAAATAGAGGACGTTTGGTAGATAGTGCTAAAAGTGAAGCTGATAGCAATAAATAAAATATACAGGCTAAACATTCATTTCTAGCGAACTTAATAATGTTAAATTATATAGATATTTAAAGTTGTTTTAAAAACCGTTAAATTTTTCAATGTTATTGTGGGTTATTATAGAATTAGCGAATTTCATCAACTTGATAAATAATTTAAAAACGTTTAAAAAATTTATGGTTTACAAAGAAATATCCAATTTCTTGTTAATTTTGTAATACAATAAACGACTAAAAAACTTTTTAATAAAAAAGAAATGAAAACTATTGATAATTATGATTTTAGAGGTAAGAAAGTCCTTATTCGCGTTGATTTTAATGTTCCGTTAAACGAGAATTTCGTTATTACTGACGACACGCGAATCAGGGCGGCCATTGCTACCATTCAAAAAATTAGGAAAGAAGGTGGCGCCGTTATTTTGATGTCGCATCTCGGGAGGCCTAAAAACGGATATGAAGAAAAATATTCGTTAAAACATCTTTTGAAAAACCTTTCCGAAAAATTAAATACACGCGTGCGATTTGCCGATGACTGTATTGGAAAACAGGCAAAAAAGAAAGCTACTGCTTTAAAATCAGGAGAAGTACTTTTGCTCGAAAATTTACGTTTTCATAATGGGGAAACTAAGGGTGAAGAGGCTTTTGCCAAAAAACTCGCCGGACTTGCCGATGTGTATATCAACGATGCTTTCGGAACGGCTCATCGTGCCCACGCATCCACCGCCGTAATTGCCAAATTTTTTCCACACAATAAACTCTTCGGCTACGTGATAGCCAACGAAATTAAAAGCATTAACAAAGTGATGAAAGAAGGTGAGAAGCCTTTTACGGCAATTCTCGGTGGAGCTAAAGTTTCGGGCAAAATAGAAATTATCAACAATCTACTCGACAAAGTTGACAACTTGATTGTTGGCGGTGGAATGATGTTTACGTTTATCAAAGCACAGGGTGGTAAAGTGGGGAACTCGCTGGTGGAAAACGAATTGATAGAAACAGCACAAGCTGCTCTCTCCAAAGCCGAAAAATTAGGTGTAAATTTCTACCTTCCTTCCGATACGGTTATTGCCGATAAATTCGACAATGCTGCTATACATAAAATCGCTAAGTCCGATGAAATCTCCGATGGATGGATGGGGCTTGATATCGGCCCCGAAACTGTGAAAAATTTTCAAACCGTAATTGAAAATTCCGCAACAATTTTATGGAATGGGCCTATGGGGGTTTTCGAGATGGACAATTTTGCCAATGGTACTGTGGAAATAGCCAAAGCCATTGTAAAAGCAACCGAAAAAGGTGCTTTTTCGCTCGTAGGTGGTGGCGATTCGGTAGCAGCCGTAAATAAATACCATCTTCAATATAAGGTAAGCTATGTTTCTACCGGTGGTGGCGCTATGCTCGAATACATCGAAGGAAAAACTCTTCCGGGAATTGCCGCTATTGAAGAATAATAGGACTTTATTATACATTAAACGGTGTAAAGAAGTACATTTTGCTTGGTAATTAAGCGCTATGTGCTTTACTTCAATGTGAAAAACCTTTTCCTTTAGGCGTGATAATATCTTTTTGACTATACCTTTTTGTTTGTGGAGATAAGTTGAATGATGAATATCAATCGACGAATAATAATTGAGAGGTAAATTAAAAATTCTAAAATCGTTAACTGGTGTTCGATATATAAAAAAAAAAAATACTTAAAAATCTCTTATGTAAGCAAACCAGAGCCATCTTCTTAGAAGGTGGATTATTTTCTTTTAGTGAAATAGTTCCTTACCATAGAGAAATATTTTCGTACCTCAAGTTTCTTAGGTCAAGCGTCGCTTTTTACGTGGCAAGCCCTCCTTATAATTATTAACTGCGATAGTATTCGTGTTTGTTTTTCGTATTTATTTCACCTTATCCGATCCAAAATGCTTTTCCTTAATTTCTCAATGCTATTACGTAGTCGGTTACCTTTTTCCGTTAGCAAAAGATTAGACAGTTTCAGTCCTTCGTTATAGCCCAACTCGAAAATTGCTTGTGCTTTGTTAAAATCAAGGGTTTTGAACTGGCGTATAACCGGCGGGTCTAACAAATAATCGCAAAAGTCAAGTTCATCAAGAATGGTGTTGTAAACGGCAAGATGATAAGCTCGGGAAGCAATGTCTTTCATCCGGCGAAATTCGTTGGTTTTGGCGATATGGTTTACATGTACACCGATAACTTTGTCGCAGTGCTTTCGCAATACCTTTGCAGCCATATTTTTGGTAAGTCCACCGTCAACATAAAAAGTATTTCCGATTTGCTTGGGTGAAAAAAGCAATGGAATGGAAGCTGACGCAATTGTATAATCAATAAATTTACCTTCGGATATTATTTCGTAAGTACCTAAATTCAAATTGGTAACTGTAATAAATGTAGGTATTTTCAGCACACTGAAATCATCTTTTTTGGCATATGCTTCAAATATTTTACGTACTCGATCCAAATTGAAAATACCTGTTTTTCTCAGGTTTACATCTTTTAGTCGCAGGGGTTTGGCCTCATTGGTGATAAGGCGAATCATTTCGTCGTATTCGATTCCTAGGCCGTAAGCAACGGCAACAATGGCTCCCATACTGGTACCTGAAATGGCTACAGGACTTATACCGTTTTCTTCGAGTGCTTTTAGTATCCCGATATGGGCAATACCTCTTGCCCCGCCACCGCTAAGTGCCAGTCCGAATTTCGGTTTGTTTTTCATAAATGATATTATTATTAACTACATACTCCGTTTTTATTCTTATTTGTTTTCTTCAACGTTTAAAATTATCATTTCAATTTTCTTAAAACTTCCCACCCAAAACTATCGTTTTTTTATATTCTTTTAAATTGCCGTTCAAGTCGAAAACCCGGATATATATGATGTAAATACCTATCGGAGCTTTGGTATTGTTGTTTTGCAAGCCGTTCCACGAAATACTACCGGTAATAGTTCCAATGTATTGGTTTTCTATTAAATTGCGGATAAGGTTTCCCGAATGGTCAAAAATAAGTACGGTTAGCGAATAGCCAGGTTGTGCAAAGTGATAGCGGATGTTGGCCATATCGTTATAACCATCGTCGTCGGGAGAAAAAATTTCGGGATCAATTTTTATTTCTGCTGTAGTTGCGTCGTTTGCAACAAATTGTGAGTTTTTATAGCCCGGTGTTCCGAAACCTACGGTTTCGGCAGCCGAATGCCAGTTGTTGCGATTATTGGTAGCACCGTCGAAACGGATGCGCTCAAGCGAAACGCCATCGGTAAAGTTAAGCAAAGGATACTGCATATCGCTGGAATAGTTAAAGGCATCAATTAAACTTCCCGAACGATTTTCAAGCAATACGGTTCCTTTATCATTCGGTAGCGTAGGAAAATGTTCCATTTCTACAAAGCCTCCAAAATTATCGGTAGAATATTGTTTAACTACCTTTTCGGGCGAGATAGTCAACAGACGGTAGGTAGCGGGAAGAAACAACATTTGTTTGCCGGCAATTTCATAAAAAGCCGTATCGGGCTGATTGGGAGGACTGTTTTTTACTCCGCCGAGCAGCATCTTCGACAAATCCGTAACTTTTTTCGAACGATTATAAAGCTCCACATAATCCACACCATTCCCCAAAGGATTATACAATACTTCGTTGATAATCACATCGTTAAACTTGGCTGTATCGGGAATACCGAAAACAACGCTTGTATCGGCATGCAAGGACTGTCCGATGCAGTTGGTAAGGTTTTTTGAAATGAATAAATAATATTGTATTCCGGCAACAAAACTTTTGTCGAAATACAATTCCACTCTGTTGGGTTCGTCGGCAAAAGTGTAAATATATTCCGGAAGCCCGATATTGTGATCAACAGTATAGGCTGTATGTTTCGCCAAACTAGAGCTGTCCATCAACTCGTTAAAACTCAAACTCAGAATATTGTCGGCAAGTATTTCCAACCGTATTAATTTTGGAGAAAGTTTTGTTTGAGCAAAAACCGAATTTTGACTATCCGGAGTTCCGCCACGAATATCCGTTGATGCTTCCCAGTTTTTGGCTTGCGAACAAATATTATCGGGATTGATTTGCTCAAGTGACCATCCACCGTCTGCTTTGTTGGCATCTTGATACCAACTATCGGAATAAGTTATTCGGGCAATCATTTGTTTCCGGTTATTATATAAAGTGAGTTCCTGACCCGAATTTTTCAACGAAAAACTACCAAAGCCGTAAAACGAACCGAAGCCTGACAGTCCGGAAGTCGCCGATTCTTTAGCTATAATCAAAAAACCATGGGGTACAATAGCTGCTTGTGCAAAAACTTTTTCCGATGTTCCTATTACCAATTTCCAATTGTTGAGGTTGATGGTGTTTGCGGTACGGTTGTATAGTTCGAGATATTCGAATTCGGGCAATGCTACCGGTGGCGACGGATCGGCCATTATTTCGTTGAAAACCACATCGAAAGGCTGAGGAATATAATACGAAAACGAAAAGCCGGCGCTTTGCATAGTGTTGCCTGCCAAATCTTTTACACCCGAAACAGTTATGAAATAAGTGATTCCCGATTGAAATTTTTCTGAAAACACAAGCATTACCGATGTCATATCATCTTGTAGTTCTGCTAATTGCGGATGTTTGTTTTCTTGTCCCAGAAGATAATTTCCGACGGTTTCTGCCGATGGTTTATCAAGGCCTTCGTTAAAACTTACGAGCAAACTGCTGTCGCTTACAGGATAAACATTTTTTACAAGCGGTGGATCGTGGTCGATGATTATTGGGCCGGCATACACATCGTCGAAATACATTTTGTTGCTGTTGCTTTTGGTGAAGCGACAAAAAATGCCAAGATAAGCCGACGAGTCGAAGGTGTTGTCGTCGCCTTCGGCTTGCAGTTGATAGTTGTCGCCACCGCTTGGGTCGGCAAACAGTTGCCAATGCCCTGATTCGTTACAAATTATTTTTAACCCGAGAGTAAATTTAGACGCAATAAATCCTTCTTGTCCACGACAGATTGAAGTAAGGTTTTCGCCCTGTTGCCTAAAAAGTTCGATAGCATCGTTGCTGCCCGACTCGCCAAGCTGTACAAAATAGCCGTTTACCTGACCGCTTATGTCGGCCTTATTGCTAACAAGATAGATGCGGCCATAGTTGTTTGCCGAAGGACTAAACGAAAACTTTACCCAAAAACGCCATTCGGTATTGGCAACGAGATTATCTGCTGTAACCAACCGTGCTTCGCCCGAAATGGTATCGTAAAGCTGTAATTGTTTGTCGCTGTTTACCCTAAACTTGTTAAGGGTTCCTTCCCAAACCGGATTTTGTGTAAAGTTGCCGTCGTCGAAATTGTCGGTTACCTGCGCTGTAAGCAGCAACGGAAACCAAAGAAACAGAATGAAAAAGGGTTTCATTATTTTGATATTTTTGCAAACTAATTTTAGAATCCGAAAGATACAAAAAAAATGAAAATTGCAGTGGTTGGTGTAACCGGTCTTGTGGGAAGAAAAATTACGGAAGTTCTTGACGAAAGAAAACTTGCCGTTAGTAGCTTTGTAGCAGTAGCTTCTGAAAAATCTATCGGAAAAAAAATTATGTTTCAAGGCAAAGCGCATAGTGTTGTTTCGTTGCGGCAAGCTGTCGACGAAAAACCCGACATTGCTATTTTTTCGGCCGGGAGTGCGATTTCGTTACAATGGGCCTCTGTTTTTGCTCAAAACGGCACACGTGTTATTGATAATTCATCGGCCTGGCGAACTAACAAAAATGTTCCGTTGGTGGTTTCAGAAATAAACGGTGAGGCTTTAGGTAAAAACGATTTCATCATCGCCAATCCCAACTGTTCGACTATACAACTGGTAATGGTGTTGTTTCCATTGCATAGGAAATTTAAAATAAAAAGGGTAGTAGTAGCTACTTATCAGTCGGTAACGGGTAGTGGTGCCAAAGGACTACGGCAGATAGAAGCCGAACGACAGGGAAAACATTCTTCGGCAGCTTATCCGCACCCCATTTTCAATAACGTGCTGCCACAAGCCGGCGAGTTTGTTTCAGATGGTTACACAAGCGAAGAAATAAAACTAATAAACGAAACACGTAAAATCCTGAACAACAATTCGCTTGCAATTGCAGTTACGGCTGCTCGGGTACCGGTTACCGGAGGACATTCGGAAGCCGTGAATATTGTTTTTGAAAAAAAATTCGATTTGGAAGATGTTTATTGCTATTTAAGAGAAATGCCAGGTGTGGAAGTGATCGACAATCCGGCAGATAGCAGCTATCCGATGCCAATTTTTACACAAGGAAAAGATGCAGT
The DNA here is from genome assembly GCA_003232915.1 of Bacteroidota bacterium. Classification (GTDB taxonomy): domain Bacteria; phylum Bacteroidota; class Bacteroidia; order Bacteroidales; family F082; genus Sulfidibacterium. Next base: position 28,161 of record QIKE01000152.1, read on the forward strand.
TTTTGTAGGTAGAATCCGACGCGATTTTTCCATAAAAAATGGCCTGAATTTATGGATAACTGCCGACAACTTACGCAAAGGTGCAGCCACCAATACTGTGCAAATTGCAGAAATTTTGATAGAAAAAGGATTTTTTTAATCAATAGAAAAATATTGAAAATATATAATTGTGTAGAAGATTTTAAACCGGTAAACAGTCCGGTGGTAACCACGGGAACATTCGACGGTGTTCATCTCGGGCATAAAGCCATTTTCGACCGTATGAAAGCCGAAGCAAAAAGCCTTGATGGCGAAACCGTTGTACTTACTTTTTATCCTCACCCCCGCATTGTGCTTAACAAAGATATTGAAAACCTGAAATTTATCAATACGCAGAGTAAAAAAATCAAACGTTTGGAAGCTTTAGGAATCAATCATCTGATAATAATACCTTTTACCAAAGAATTTTCAGAATTATCGTCCGAACTATTCATTACAAAATTTATTATCGACAAAGTTCATCCTGTAAAAATTATTATCGGATACGATCATCATTTCGGAAAACATCGTCGAGGAAGCTACGAACTTCTTATGCAACTAACACGTGAACATAATTTTACCGTAGAAAAAGTTTTGCCACTCGTAATCGACGGTATCACCGTTAGTTCCACTAAAATTAGGAATTTATTGCAAGAGGGAAAAATTGCCGAAGCCAACAAGCTACTTGGTTATGAATATTCTATTACAGGAACCGTTGTGCGTGGTAATGGCATCGGACGAACAATCGGTTTTCCTACTGCCAATATCTTCATCGAAGACGAATACAAATTGATAGCCGCCAACGGAGTGTATGCTTGCAGAGTAAAGGTAGAAGATAAATGGTATTCGGGTATGGGAAATATCGGCATCAGGCCTACACTTAATCATAGCGAATTGACCATTGAAGTTAATATATTCGATTTCGACAAAGATATTTACTACCAAACCATTACTATTTCATTTGTTAGCCGTATGCGAAATGAAGTTAAATTCAATAGTTTGGAAGAATTAAAAGAACAACTTGCTCGTGATTACGAAAACACATTGAATTTATTAAACTGTTAGCCTGAAAATTTACGTTATTGAAAAGATAAAAACAATTAATCCTACTCATCTTTCTTTTTTAACCGACTATCTTTATTGCCGGCAACTTTTGTTAACTTGTTAAAGAAACCGACCAAATAAAAGTAGATTCAAAAGTAACAAACTAAACACAAATGAAAATCATTTGTGCGTAAACAGTTGCCGGAATAATACTCCCGGCAATTGTATAGTTAATTAAAGATACCAAAAAAAACCCGATTTGGATTTTTTATATCTATTAACCTTAAATTAGCAAGTAAATACAAAGTTACGCTATTTCAGGAATTTTTAACCCAACTTGAAAATTTGAGACAAAACCTCGAAACACCTTAAAAAAGGTTTATTGAAAATATGATTGCATTTGTGTTAGTCGCATCATTGCGAAAGAATATACAAAATCTACCGAAGCGGCTATTGAATTAGTGGACAATTGCGGATATAAAATTGAGGTAACAAAGGTGTCGGTTGAGAAAAAAGAAGATGTATTCTTGTATCTGAAAAATGAACGGAAACAATTAAAAGAGAATTCAATAGACGAAAAACTTACATAGCGTTCTATCGAAAAGTTGACCTATTTGAAAGAAGATTTATCTGTACTTCGTAGAAAAAAAATAGCGGCAGTCCACGAAACCGTGGGAAGGATAAAAGACCAACTTTTAAAAGTGGCAAAGTTATAAGATCACTTATCAAGAAGATAAGAAAAAAGGAGTTGTAACAGATATTTTGTAAAAAAGACAAGAAGAAAAATAAAGACCTAAAAGTGAGTACTTTTTAAGCTATTTGGGAAATATTTAGAGGGAAAACGGATAATGGATATTTATAAGCTGAAAAGAGATGTAGAATTATGGTTTGAATTTTTAAAAACAGACTTAAATATCCTATTGGTATTTCATAAAAAGGACAACTATATTGAGCCACACATATGGCTTGATAATGTGGCTTACCAGATAGCACATTATATCCGGCATAAATTAAAAGAACATCACATCAATTATAGTTGGACTACTATTGTTGAAAAAATGCAAAGTAAACAAGTCTCAATAAAAAAGGATCTGAGAAAATATATTCCAAATTCATCACAACTATGTCAATTGATCAAAAAAAAATTCAGACCTCCTGACCTGCTAATAGATAATCAGATAGTTACCTATTGTTTGTCGTAAAATATAAATGTCGTATTTTCACAAAAAAAAATT
>QIKE01000081.1 GCA_003232915.1 Bacteroidota bacterium
TTGTTAGCCCTTTTTCATTGTTGTTTTTTTGATTAAATCACTTTATTTTAAAGCTGTATATCAAATGCTTACGAAACCCGAAACTTTAGTTACTAATATCTATAATGGTTAACAATTTTAATCAATTTGATACTCAAATGATACTCAGCTATTTACGATATAATTTTTTCTAAGGTGTTTCGAGGTTCTGTCTTAAATTTTCAAGTTGGGTTAAAGACAGTTGAATTACCATAATTTTGATAATTGGCTTTTACGAGGCAATTACTGTAAATGTATGATAATCAAAATATGGGATTAGGAGTTATGAAGTTAAAAAATCACTCGCTGTAATGTTCTCAGTTGATGAGTATATTTGTTTTTTTTTTCGTTGAAAATACCATGTTGATCGATTTTGTCGATACGAATCTCTCCCGATGCGTGTATAATGTGCTCATTATCTAAAAGAATGCCTACGTGTGTAATGGAATTTTTTTCTTTTCCGAAAAAAGCAAGGTCTCCGGTAGTTGCTTTATAAATTAAACTGATGGTTTCGCCTGTTTTCACTTGTTGCAAACTGTCACGTGGAAGCAAATAGCCACAGATTTTAAAGACCATTTGTGTAAAACCCGAACAGTCGAGGCCGAAAACAGAACGCCCGCCCCAAAGATAAGGAGCACCTATATATTTTTTTGCAATATTCGACAAAAGTTTTACCGGTTGTTTACCCGAAACAAGGTTTATATCTTCATTAGTAGCATATTGCTGCTCACCAATAAAAAAAATATTTTTGTCGAAACCTGGCAGAACACTTCCGAAAGTTATCCTGTTTTTATTTATCGACGAATAATTAATTTCCGTATATGCATTCACAAGGTAAAACTTGGTTTTTTTTTGGGTATCGAAGAATTCATTTTTCGAAAGCAAACAAAGTTGCAACGAATTCACCCAACCGGCATAGTTGTCAAATGCCGATCTGATATGATACCAGTCATTAAACGCCTCATCAATGTATGCAAGTTCACCAAACAGCAGTTGATTAATCATTTGGCTTCTCTCGTATGGTTGTTGTCTAACAGCTATCATTGATAGATTACAAAAGGCATAATTCATTTTTTTCATTTTATAAAAGCTTTATGCTTTGGTTTTAGTACTTTTGTCCTGAATTTTAAAACTATGAATTCCATCATCTCAAAAATACAACATAATTATTACGAAATTTTAAAAATTTTAAGTTTCGCTATTGCTATTCTTGTTGTTGTTTGGGTTAGTCCACGTGAAAGCCGCTTTAAATACGAGTTTCAGGTTGGTAAACCATGGAACCATAAGGATTTGATTGCGCCCTTCGATTTTAGTATTTTAAAAACCCCCGATCAATTAAATGCTGAAAAAACAGCTTTATTAGCCAACTACAAGCCTTTTTTTAGTTATGACAAAAACATTACACAGACTGGACGAAAAACACTAATCAATAGTTTCAGTCAAAGCTGGAGCGAATTACATCACGGCGAAGGGGTTACCGATTCGCTAACAGAGCTACAGACGTTGCTTTCGATTTACGATCAGGTAGAAAAGGGCATTATCCGTTCGCATCCTTCCATTGAAGGAAAGCCTCCATCGTTTACCATCCGCCTAATTAGAGGAAACAAATCTTTTAAGAAAAAATTAAAAGCGTTTTACACAATTAATCAAGCAAATAAATATGCTCACGAAGTTTTGCAAAATATGTTAGGCAATATAGACAGTTCAATGCTAATGAAGATTATTGGTAATTCACTTGTTCAAAATACTATATATGATGCAAGGAAAAACAAAATTGCCAAAAAGGAGCTGATTTCACAAATTTTACCTACGAGGGGGCTAATTCAAAAAGGCGAGTTGATTATTTCACAAGGCGAGGTTGTTACTAATGAAAAGTACCAGATTCTAAACTCCTTAAAAACTATTTACGAGCGTGAGTTGGGCGAATCGGCCTCATGGAAATTTGTTTTACTCGGTATAATCTTGTTAAATTTTCTACTGTTTTATACCGAATTTCTTTTTCTTAAGTTTTTCAAAAAACAAATTTTTAATCAACTCAAGTACATCAATCTTATTTTGCTAACTCAAGTAGTGCTCATTGTTATTTCCGATTTTGTGTTTGCAAGTTTTCCTGGGTGGAGTTATTTGATACCTTATACCATATTGCCTATCATAGTAGCGGCTTTTCTCGACAGAGAAGCGGCACTTGTAGTATATTTAATTACCCTGATGATTCTTGGTTTTTATGCCCCCAACAGTTTCGAATTTTTCTATACGCAGTTTATTGCAGGATTTGTGGCCGTATTTGCAGTGGGAAGTCTGTCGCGACGCTGGTATCTCGTAAAAACATCGCTGTTAGTTTTTCTTACTTACCTAATAGTTTACCTAAGTATGTTGCTGGTACAGGAAGGATCGCTCCAAAATATCTCTATCCCGTTTATTACTATGGTGGCAGGTAGCTCATTATTGATTTTACTTGCTTTTCCGTTCATCTTTGTCTATGAAAAACTCTTTGGCATACTTACCCAACTTACGCTACTCGAACTTTCAAATACCAACAACATCTTACTGCGTGAGTTGGCGGAAAAAGCTCCCGGAACATTTCAGCATTCTATGCAAGTAGCCAATTTATCATCGGAAGTACTTTTTGTCATCGGCGGCGATTCATTGCTGGCACGCACAGGAGCATTGTATCATGATATTGGAAAGATGAAAAACTCGAAATATTTTATTGAAAATCAAATGCCCGGATACAATCCTCACGATGAACTTACCTATGAAGAAAGTGCCAAAATTATCATTGGGCATGTTCTCAATGGCATCGGAATGGCACGACGTGCACACATTCCCGAGCAAATCATCGACTTTATCAGAACGCATCACGGCAAGCGAAGAGTTGAATATTTTTATCGTCTCGAACGAAAACTTAATCCTGGTATGGAAGTCGATTCTACCGATTTTACTTATCACGGACCTATTCCTTTTACCATAGAAACAGCTGTGGTGATGATGGCCGACTCGGTTGAAGCTGCTTCGCGAAGTATTACCGAACCTACCGAACAAAAAATCAACGATTTAGTTGAACTTATTGTGAACACTCTTGCCGACGATGGTCAATTTGCCAATGCTCCGATAACCTTCAAACAACTTTCGCAAACCAAAAAAATTCTGAAAAAAAAATTACTACATATCCATCATATACGTATAGCATATCCAGATTAACGAACAGAAAACATTTTGATAAATTACTACGATTGCGCTTGATAAATAAAAAATTATATTGTTTTAATGGAAGTTTTTGTTTTTTTGCTACGATCGTGGCCTTATTCACATACGATATTCAAGTTTCACCTTCAAATCATTTGATTATTCTATATCTTTCGGAAAGCATAAAAAGTATTTAACCGTTGGTTTCCGTAACAGATTGATATTTAATTGATCGGAAACTTCTGTAATATCTTTTACGCTTCCATCTTTAAAAACAATACCGATGTTATCTTCACCGGGTTGATAAGTATAGTTAGAAGTGGAATCGTGAAAAACAAAATAGTAAATTTCTTTTTCGCTTAGCTTGTATTTTTTGATGGTCTGTTGTCGCCTTTTATTAATATAATTTTCATCAAAAGGAGTATTTTGCATTTCAATTCTTAGCAAGCGACGATTTACCAGCATTTTGCTCAAACTTGCTAGAATTTTATCGCTACTGTTGCACCACATTTTTATTGATGCGAATACGTCGTAATCGTCGAGTTGGGCAAAATATTCAAGGACCTGCTTATTCTTCTTAAAATCATTTTCGCTAATAGTGTTTTTCAAAAAAAAATTTAATGCTGTTGTGGCAAACAACTCAACGCCTTGCAAACTAAGCTCTTTGGCTCTTTTCAAAACACGCATTATCATATATTCGGCAACAATCACCGTTTTGTGTAAATATACTTGCCAATACATTAATCGGCGTGCCGTAATAAATTTTTCCACCGAATACACTCCTTTGGCTTCTATTACCGGTCTGTCGTTTTTAACATCAAGCATATTCAGCAAACGTTCGTAATTGATCACTCCTTCGGAAACACCTGAATAAAAACTGTCGCGTTTCAGGTAATCCAAACGGTCCATATCAAACTGACTTGAAACCAACTTATGTAAAAATTTTTTGGAATAATTGTTGGTAAATATTTTGAGAGCCGTATTAAGTTTACCATCAAACTCTACATTGAGCTTTCGCATAAAAAGCATTGAAATTTTTTCATGATTCACATTATTCACAATAGCATTTTCGAGTGCATGAGAAAAAGGGCCATGCCCAATGTCGTGAAGTAGCATAGCAAGTTGTGCACCGGTTATTTCCTCATTGGAAATTTTGTGTCCTTTGGATTTCAATTCAAAAAGCGCTTTAGACATAAGATACATAGCTCCCATAGAGTGATGAAAGCGAGTATGCAATGCTCCCGGATACACGAGATATGTCAGGCCTAACTGTCTGATTCTGCGCAAACGTTGAAAGTAAGGATGTTCTATAAAATCGAAAATCAGTTCATCGGTTATTGAAATAAAACCGTAAACCGGATCGTTGAAAATTTTACGTTTGTTGTGTGGAAAAGCGCTCATAAATATTGTTAATTTTAATTGTTTCGTTGCGACAAAAGTAATAAATGCCTGATTTTTGCATTATAATTATACTTGAATTATTTTCTAAAAAAAAATTGATTATGTCGAAAACAAGAATACTTTGGGCTGACGACGAAATAGAGATGCTCAGGCCCCACATTATTTTTCTTGAAGAAAAGGGTTATGAAGTAGAAGCTGTAAACAGCGGCGACGATGCCATTGATTTGATAAATGAACTACCTTTCGATATTGTTTTTCTCGACGAGCAAATGCCAGGGTTGAGTGGAATAGAAACTCTCGAAAGCATAAAAAAAAGTCAGCCCAATTTACCTATTGTGATGATTACAAAAAGTGAGGAAGAAACGATTATGGAAGATGCTATTGGTTCAAATATTGCCGATTATCTGATAAAACCGGTAAAACCGAGTCAGATTTTACTTTCGCTCAAAAGAAACCTCGACAACAAAAAACTTATGAGCGAAAAAGCCACAATCAGCTACCAGCGTGAATTCAGAGATATAGGAATGCAACTACAGTATGGTTTGAACAAAGAAGAATGGAAAGATATTTATAAAAAACTGGTGAGATGGGAAATTGAATTGGAAAAAACCAACGATGATAGTATCTCCGAAATATTAAATATGCAAAAAGCCGAAGCCAATAATATGTTTTGCAGGTTTTACGAAGACAACTACGAAGATTGGCTTTATTCAAAGGTTGACAACAAGCCTACAATGTCGCATACATTAGTAAAAGAAAAGTTGTTTCCGATCATTAATTCCGGCAAAAAAGTATTTATATTGGTAATCGACAATTTGCGTTACGACCAATGGAAAGTGATAGAGCCTGCTATCGGTGAATATTTCAGAGTGGAAGAAGATGATTTGTATTACAGCATTTTACCTACAACAACACAATATGCTCGAAATGCTTTTTTTTCGGGAATGATGCCGCTCGAAATTCGACGACGCTATCCACGATATTGGATGGACGAGCACGAAGAAGGCTCGAAAAACCAATTTGAAAACGAACTGTTCGGTGAACAACTTAAACGTTATGGTAAAAATGTGAGATATTCTTACAATAAAATCCTCAACCTCGAAGCAGGAAGAAAGTTGTATGAGAAAATTGCCAACTTAATGGAATACGATGTTAATATCATCGTTTACAATTTTGTAGATATGCTTTCGCACGCGCGTACCGAAATGGAAATTATACGTGAACTGGCTAACGACGAACCTGCTTACCGCTCGCTGATGGCATCTTGGTTTAAGTATTCTTCTTTGTTCGATATTATCAAATATCTTGCTTCAAAAGATGTGAAAGTGGTGATAAGTACCGACCACGGCGCCATCAAAGTGCATAATCCCATAAAAGTTGTCGGCGATAAAAATGTAAATACCAATTTACGCTATAAATTCGGCAAAAGTTTGGGCTACAATTCAAAAGAAGTATACGAGATGACTGATCCCGAAAAATTCTTTTTACCCAAGATGAATGTGAGCACCCGTTGGATTTTTACACGCGGCAACGACTTTTTTGCATATCCGAACAATTATAATTATTATGCCAAATATTACCGCAACACATTTCAGCATGGAGGTATTTCGCTCGAAGAAGTACTTATCCCTATAATTACACTAATACCCAAATAAAATGTTACCGAAATCAGGGAATAACCTGAAAGCCGGATTGCCCAATGATATGGAGCAAATAGCTATCAAAATTGTGGCAGATTTACCGCGTGAACGAATTTTTGCTCTGTTCGGCAAAATGGGTTCTGGAAAAACAACGCTGATAAAAGCATTCTGCAATGTGTTGGGCGTGGAAAATGTAGTAAGCAGTCCCACTTTTTCTTTGGTAAACGAATATGTTACAAAACAAGGAGAAATTGTTTTTCATTTTGATTTTTATCGTATTAATGACATTAATGAAGTGTATGATATTGGGTACGAGGAATATATGTATAGTGGAAACTATTGTTTTTTGGAATGGCCTGAAATGATAACGGAACTTTTGCCCAAATCTTACGTATATATTTCGATTGAGGAAAATAACCTAAATGAGCGATTGATACATTATTCTATTAAAACAACATAAGCTCTACGGATTTCCCTTTCCGAAATTTTAATCATTATGACAGAAGGAAAAAATCTTTTAAGTATTTCGCAAAAAGAAAGTTTATTGCCGAGAGAAGAAATGCTGGAGCAAAAAATATCGAAAAGTCGTCTTACAATCGGCATTCCCAAAGAACGTTCGGAAAATGAAAGGCGTGTGCCTCTTGTGCCCGAAGCGGTACATTTGCTTGTTGAAAACGGCCACAACATACTTATCGAAGAAGGTGCCGGAGAAGCTGCTTGCTTCGACAATCGAAGCTATGCCGAAGCAGGAGCGCAACTTGTGTCAACAACCGAAGAAGTTTTTCAGGCAGAAATGATTATTAAAATGGCATCGCCCGAAACTCACGAAATTGAGATGCTCGGGAAAAACAAAACCATTTTTTCGTCTATCACAATCAAAAATCGTAATAGTGATTACTTTAAAACACTTATGAATAAAAGAGTGAAAGCTGTTGCCTACGAATTTATTCAAGATAAAACAGGTCATTTTCCCGTTATCCGTTCTATGAGCGAAATTGTTGGTAATACGGCCATTTTTATAGCTGCCGAATACCTTAGCGACCCTAATTTCGGCAAAGGGATGATGCTCGGAGGATTTCCGGGTATTAAACCTGCCGAAGTGGTGATTATCGGTGCAGGAACGGTTGCCGAATATGCCGCACGTACTGCCCTTGGAATGGGTGCACAGGTGAAAATTTTCGATAATTCAGTATACAAGTTACGCAACTTACTAACCATCCTTGGCACACGCTTGTTTACTTCAATTCTACAACCTAAAGTGTTGCTCAAAGCATTGCAAGATGCCGATGTAGTCATTTCGGCAAAACACTCGTCCACAGGATTTCCAGCCTGTTTTATTCCCGAAGAAATGGTACGGCAGATGAAACTAGGCTCGGTAATTGTCGACGTAAGCATTGATCAAGGTGGCTGTTTTGAAACTTCATATCCTACATCACATATGAAGCCCGTTTTTGTTAAACACGGAATAACTCATTATTGCGTACCCAATATTGCTTCACGAGTGCCTCATACAGCCTCGTTTTCACTTAGCAACCTACTTACTTCACTCTTGCTTGAAATTGGTGAGGCCGGCGGTATAGAAAACTATTTGAATACCGACATAGGATTTAGCAAAGGTGTATATATCTTCAACGGAATATTAACCAACACGCAAATCGGCGAACGGTTTTCGCTACCTTATCGCAATCTGGAACTCATTATGTCGGCTTTCCATAAATGACAACCGACAAAGGTACTCATATCTTGAAAAAAATAATAATTTGAGTGCATAAAAACGTAGGGGAGTAGAATGAATGAATATGTAGTTGCATAAAAGGTTTATCTTTTTATATATCTCTTTCATAATCAATATATTCTGTAATGGATTTATAATAAATTGTTGCTATTAATGTGCTACCTAATTTATAAATGGCAGGGGATAAATTTGGTCATTTTTATTTCAACTTGAAAAACTACACCCTTTGGGCGTGGTAATGTTCTTTTGTCTATACCTTTTTGTCTTTTGAGATAAATTGAATAATGAATATTAATTAACGAATCACAGTTTAAAAAGGGAATTAAAACTTCAAGATTTTAAAATCGTTAAGCAATGTTCTGTAATCATAGAAATTGAAATAGCTCAAAATCACCACCTCAAGGCAAACCAAAACCATCTTCTAAAAAGGTTGATTATTTATTTCAGCCATTTCCATTTTAAATAAGCATTTGGTTTGGTTTCACAACAGCGAAAATCTTTAAATAAAATTACAGGATTTTCGGTACAGCCTTTCGATAGGCGAGATAATATTTTGAGGTACTCTTTATAATGTAAGTATGCGCTTTTGGGATATTAAATTTCGAGCCGAAAGCCTAATTTACTTTAACCCGAGAGTAACACTCGTGGATGTAATATCCTGATATACAATGCTATGAAAGAGTATGTTAATAATTCCACAAATGGCTTTCATCATATTCAATTTCGTATTCCTTTGAAAACATCAAATATTTATCCCCGTTTATGAGGAAATATTAAAGTATTACCCCATTCTCATAAATTATTTTAAAGATGTAAACTAGTTTTATTTTTATAAGGAGTTGCAAAACAAAAAATGTTATTTTTGCATTTTTTACATAGATTTATGATTTCTAATTTTTATAAATGTCTGAAAAACAAAAGACCATAAGTAAAAGCGTGTCTATTTCGGGACAAGGGCTACATACTGGTACTCAAGGTATTATGACATTCAGGCCAGCACCGGCCTATCATGGAATAAAATTCAGAAGAACAGATATCGAAGGTCAACCTATAATTGAGGCGCATATCAACAATGTAGTAAGTACCGAAAGGGGAACAACTATCGGATTAAACGGCACGAAAATATACACTATTGAGCACGTTATGGCAGCCATAAGCGGTATGGGTATTGATAATTTGTTGATAGAGTTGGATATGGAGGAAATTCCCATTAAAGACGGTTCGTCGAAATATTTTGTTGAAGCCATAGAAAAAGCTGGGCGCACAGAACAGGATGCCGAAAAAGAATACATCGAAATTGAAGAAACTGTCGTATTTGAAATTCCCGAGAAAAAAGTGAAAATAGAAATAGTGCCTGCCGACGAGTTTTCGGTTACGGTATTAATTGACTTTGATTCGAGAGTTTTGGGAGAACAAATAGCACGGCTGACAAAAATTGAAGATTTCAAACTTAAAATAGCATCTTGTCGAACATTTGTTTTTTTACATGAGTTGGAATTTTTGTTGAAAAACAATCTAATTAAAGGAGGTGATTTGAACAATGCGATTGTTTTTGTTAACCGGAAAGTATCGCAAGAAGAACTTGACCGTCTTGCCGATTTGTTTAATAAGCCTAGAGTCAAAGTAAAAAAAGAGGGTATTCTTAACAATTTAGAACTTTATTTTGAAAACGAACCTGCACGTCATAAATTACTTGATGTGATCGGCGATTTGAGTTTACTTGGCAAACCTATTAAGGGTCATATAACGGCCTACAGACCGGGGCATAGTGTGAACACTCAGTTTGCAAAAATCATTCATAATCATCAATACAAATTAGAATATGATAAAAGAACCGCCATTTGATATTTATGCAGAACCACTTTTTGATGTTAATCAGATTAAAAAGATATTACCGCATAGGCCCCCGTTTTTATTAATAGATAAAATTTTGGAAATGGGGCATGATTTCATTCTTGGATTGAAAAACGTTACTATGGACGAGCCTTTTTTCACAGGTCATTTTCCTGCCGAACCCATTATGCCAGGCGTATTGCAGATTGAAGCTATGGCACAAACAGGTGGTATTTTTGTATTAAATAGCGTACACGACCCTGAAAATTACTCCACTTATTTTTTGAAAATTAATAATGTACGTTTTCGCGCCAAAGTTGTACCTGGCGATGTAGTGGTTTTTTCTCTCGAAATGTTAACGCCAATGAAAAGAGGTATTAGCACTTTACATGGTAAGGCATTTGTTGGGAATAAAGTGGTAATGGAAGGAGAGTTGACAGCCCAAATTGCTAAAACAAAAGAATAATTAGTTTCGATGAATCAACCTTTAGCGTACGTACATCCTCAGGCAAAAGTTGCTCCCAATGTTGTAATAGAGCCTTTTGTTAATGTTGAAAAAAATGTTGAAATTGGCGAAGGGACTTGGGTAGGCTCTAATGTAACCATTATGGAAGGAGCAAGGATTGGAAAAAATTGCCGAATTTTTCCGGGAGCTGTTATTTCAGCTATTCCTCAAGATTTAAAATTTGACGGAGAAGAAACCCTTGTAAAAATTGGCGATAATGTTACCATACGCGAATTTGTAACTATCAATCGTGGAACAAAGGCCAATTGGGAAACCGTCATCGGCAACAACTGCCTTTTGATGGCTTATGTGCACATTGCTCACGATTGCATTATCGGCCAAAACGTTATACTCGCCAATGCCTGCAACCTTGCCGGCCATATCGGAATTCACGACTGGGCAATTATCGGCGGACTAAGCGCCGTACATCAGTTTGTACATATCGGAAAACATACTATGATTTCAGGAGGTAGTATGGTGCGAAAAGATGTACCCCCGTTTTCAAAAGCCGGCCGTGAACCCCTATCATTTGTGGGCGTAAATTCTATTGGCTTACGCCGTAGAGGTTTTACTAATGAAAGCATCAATGCTATTCAGGAAATATACCGTATACTTTATCTTAAAGGACAAAACATTACACAGGCCGTACGTTATATCGAAGCTAATGTGCCGGCTACACCCGATCGCGACGAAATTTTGAGCTTTATTGCTAATTCACAGCGTGGAGTAATGAAAGGCTATATCAGAACAAAAGAATAATTAACAAGATATATTGAAACAAGATGGCATCAACAGTAGATTTCAGAAATGGATTAATAATTGAATATAACGGTAATCTATGGTCAATTGTTGAATTTCAACATGTGAAACCCGGAAAAGGACCTGCTTTTGTCCGTACCAAATTAAAAAATGTAATAACAGGAAAGGTCATACCAAACACTTTTACATCCGGTGTGAAAATCAATATTCAACGCGTTGAAAAACACGAATATCAATTTTTGTATCGTGAAGATGACAAATATCATTTTATGAACGCCGAAACATTCGAACAAACTTTTCTTAATGAATCAATGATTTCGGCACCCGATCTTTTAAAAGACGGTGATATGATAACCATTGCTTTCCACGCCGAAACCGATACTGCATTGTTTTGCGAGATGCCAGCTTATGTAACACTTGGAGTAATATACACCGAACCGGGTGAAAGAGGAAATACGGCGACGAATGCTTTTAAAGATGCTAAGCTTGAAACCGGAGCCATTGTAAAAGTACCTTTGTTTGTGAATATTGGTGATAAAATAAAAGTGGATACACGTTCGCACAATTATTCCGAAAGAGTGAAAGGATAACATCATGGATTTTTCACAACCCCTCAAAGTTAGTGAAGTAGCACATATTATTGACGCCGAAATACTCGGCAATGCAGAGGAAGAGACCTTGGGTTTAAACGAATTGCACAAAGTGCGTAAAGGCGACATAACTTTTGTAGATGCACCGAAATATTACTCAAGAGTTTTATCATCTGAAGCTACGGTTGTTATTATTAATAAAAAAATGAAAGTGCCAAAAGGAAAAGTACTTTTGTATCATAATGCACCTTTCGATGCTTTTATTAAATTAATACGGTATTTCAGACCTTTTGAATCAGCCTCCGAAATAATCAGTCGCGATGCCGAGATCGGTGAAGGAACGATTATACAACCCGGCGTTTTTATTGGAAATCACGTAAAAATTGGAAAAAACTGCCTTATTCATGCAAATGTAAGTATATGTGACCACAGTATTATAGGTAACAAAGTGGTTATCAACGTCAATTCGGTTATAGGTGGCGATGCCTATTACTTTCAGAAACAGGGCGATACTTTTAAAAAATTTGTTTCGGGTGGAAGAGTACTTATCGAAGATAATGTGGAAATCGGAGCTTTGTGTTCAATTGATCGAGGTGTAACTGCCGACACAACTATAGGCCGGGGAACCAAATTCGACAACCATTGTCAGGTAGGACACGACACGGTGATCGGCAAAAACTGTCTTATCGGTGCGTTTGCGGCCATTGCCGGTGTTACTATCATCGAAGACGATGTTATTCTTTGGGCCAACGTTTCCATTAACAAAGATATTGTAATTGGTAAAGGTGCCGTTTTGCTTGCTACCACGGCTGCTGATAAATCGCTTAAAGGTGGTAAAATCTATATGGGCTCTCCAGCTACCGACGTGCGAAAATATTGGCGCGAACATGTGGCTAAAAGTAAAATGCCCGAGGTGTTGCGACATTTGAAAATGTAGTGAAAGTTAAACCAACGTATTGTGCTAACCCCCAAAAGGCTGAAACAAAATATATATTCCGATTTTTTTTTACCTCCTTTCGAATTATTTCTTTTTAGAAGTCATTTCGATAGTGCCGCTAATTTCTGCCGGAATATACATTCCTTTTTGATTTAAATCCAGTTTCATCTCCTGATCATTTGTCGACTTCATCAACCAACCCGTTTTTATGTTTATGGTCATCTTACCTTTTTGCATACCCGATATATTCATTTCGGATGCATTACCTCCCGCTTTATCATTGGAACTAATAATACTTTCGAAACCGATAATTGCTTTTTTGCCTTTGACTTTCAGTAAAGTATATTTTGTATGTACTTGCATAGTTAAATTATTTAGAGGAGTAATATCTGTCTCCCAGCTATCACCTATTTGTATTTTTTTTTTGGGAAAAACGGCATAAGAAGCAGTTTGATTTAAATTATCGACCATGTTGCTATTGCCACTGCTGATAAAAATGTTAAGGTTCATTTTTATTTCATTTCCAAACCTATCAAAGGTCATGGAATATGTAGTGCCGATAATTTTATTAAGTACTTCTCCCATTTTTTTCCCCATACCCGAGCTAAATGTCGACGAGTCTTGGGAGTCATAAAACATCTCCACCCCAAAAATATTTTGTTTCATACGTATTCGGTCGATATGCGAAACAAGTGTGAAAGTTTTATCATTATTTATACTTTGTACGGTAACAGTTGTTTCCATATCCATTTCTTGTGATAAGGTAACCGTCTGGCCGTTTGCTACAAAAGTAATATCTTGATTCATTTTCATATTTTTACTATATGCATTCCCGAGATGTAGCTTGTATTTCAGTGCAATTTTCTTTTGTCCGAAAGCATTACTCAACAATCCCGAAAGCAAGAAAGTTAGAATAATAGCAAATTTAAGTCGTTGTTTGTTCATGTTCTTACTTATTGTTAAAAGAAAATAATTACGATTAAAAAGGAGCAACTTCGTCGTTGTTGTCAGCTTCGTCGGGAATATCGGGCATATCGTTCAGGCGAGAAGGAATGGTTTTGAAACCTGCAGACACATCTTCTGTGGAAAGTGTATTTTCGTTGCTACTTATATACTCTTCAAATTTTGCTAAACGGTCGATAAAACGAAGTTTTACTTCTCCAACGGGGCCATTTCGGTATTTTGCAATAATTACTTCCGAAATTCCATGTGTCGGTGTACCATCTTCGAAAGTGTCAATTTTGTAATATTCGGCACGATAGATAAAAAGCACGAGGTCGGCATCCTGTTCAATGGCACCAGACTCGCGCAGGTCGGAAAGTATTGGTTTTTTTGAACCGCCCGGTCGACTTTCAACGGCACGGCTCAATTGCGAAAGTGCCATCACCGGTACATCAAGTTCTTTGGCCAAAGCTTTCAACGAACGCGAAATCATACTGATTTCTTGCTCACGGTTGCCTTTTACATCACCTCCTACCGTCATTAATTGCAAATAGTCGATAAACACCATTTGAATGTCGTGTTGCTGTTTCAACCGGCGACACTTGGCACGCAACTCAAATATTGAGAGAGCGGGTGTATCATCAATAAAAATCTTAGCATTAATCAGGTTGTTTATTTTTGTATTCAGCTGTTGCCATTCATACTCGGCCAGATTTCCTTTTTTCAACTTTTCGGATGGCAACTCGGTTTCGCTCGAAATAAGACGTGTAACAAGCTGTACGGCCGACATTTCCAAAGAAAAAACTGCAACAGGCATATGAAACATCACTGCAATATTTCGTGCCATCGACAAGGCCAATGCCGTTTTCCCCATTGCAGGCCTTGCAGCAAGAATAATCAAATCGGACTTCTGCCAGCCCGAAGTCTTCCGGTCAAGTTCGGTAAATCCCGAAGGAATACCACTCATATGTGTTTCCTGATTCCTCGCATTTTCAATGTTATCAATAGCTTGTTTCACCAAAGAAGGCATATCTTCAAAATTACGGCGAAGATTCGACTCCGACACATTAAACAAACCTTGTTCGGCACGATCGAGCAAATCAAAAACATCAGTTGTATCCTCAAAAGCATCTTTAATAATACCTGATGAAATTCTTATCAATTCGCGCTGAATGTACTTTTGAATAACAATACGGGCATGATATTCGATATTGGCAGTGGATGCTATACGGCTGGTGAGTATGGTAATATAGTAAGGGCCGCCTACCATATCAAGTTCTCCAACGTTTTTCAACTCGTTTGTTACCGTTAAAATATCTACAGGCTCACCTTTCCCAAAAAGGCGTAGAATAGCCGAAAATATTTTTTGATGCGCCTCCTTATAAAAAGCATTGGGTTTTAAAATATCTATAATCTCCGACACGGCATCTTTTTCAAGCATCATAGCTCCCAACACCGCTTCTTCAAGATCAATAGCTTGAGGCGGTACTTTACCGTGTTCTATATAGTTGCTTGCGAAATCTTTAGCTCTCGTTTTTGATGTTTCCTTTTTATCTATAAAGATACTGTTTTCCATATTTCAAAAATACAAATTGATACTTGCTAACCAACAATTGTTAGTAAATTATTTTTCAAACCCAAAACAATAAAAAAGTTCATTGATGACTTTAATGCGTTACGAAGAAAACAAGTTACGGATTTTTAACAATTATCAATTTCCCCTTAACAGTTATATATTCAAATAATCTTCGTTTACCTTTCTAATTTCGTTTATTTTTGCTTTCTCAACTCACGAAACAATAAAGCATGAATATTATTGAAAAAATTATTGCTTCACATTCTGACAAGGCAAAAGTAGTACCCGGCGATATTGTTGACATTAAGATAGATGCAAGGGTAGCACGCGATTTTGGCGGACCTAACGTCGTAAAAAATATCGAAAAATACGGACTTGATATCGACGATGTAAGCAAAACATTTTTCACTTTCGACACCAATCCCACCGGCAGTGATCAAAAGTATGCTGCTAACCAGCAATTAATCAGAATATTTGCCCGCCGTCACGGCATTAAAGTTTTCGATATTAATAATGGTATCGGTACGCATACCATGATAAATAAAGGATTGGCATGGCCGGGTTCTACAACTGTTACCACCGATTCGCATGCTAACATTTTCGGTGCTATCGGAGCTTTCGGGCAAGGTATGGGCGATAAAGATATAGCAGCCGCTTTTCATACTGGAAAAGTTTGGTTTAAGGTTCCTAAAAGTGTAAAAATTATTTTTGTAGGTGAAAAACCCGCAAATGTTACAGCTAAAGATTTGGTACTAAATCTTTTACATCAGTTCGGTGCGAATACTCTTCTCGGATATGCCGTTGAATTCTACGGCCATGCGGTTGATAATCTTACGTTAGATCAACGAATTACCATCGCCTCTATGGGCACAGAAATGGGAGTTATTATTCTGCTTTTTCCACCCGACGAAAAGATAATGAATTATTGCAGAAAACGTAGCGGCAGCAAGCTAAAAAAAATCGAAGCTGACGTCAATGCACATTACGATAAAGAATTCGTCATCGACCTTAGTAACTTTGTTCCTATGG
The DNA here is from genome assembly GCA_003232915.1 of Bacteroidota bacterium. Taxonomy (GTDB): domain Bacteria; phylum Bacteroidota; class Bacteroidia; order Bacteroidales; family F082; genus Sulfidibacterium. Next base: position 16,152 of record QIKE01000081.1, read on the forward strand.
TGAGTCGTCCTGGCAAACCTCACGACACGGTTAACATACAGGAAGCAAAGCAGGTAAAAATCGACTCGTCTTTTATCGGAAGTTGTACTAATGGCCGTATTGAAGACATGCAAGCTGTTGCCAAAGTTCTAAAAGGCCGTAAAGTTGCGCCAGGAGTAGTACTGAAAATTGTTCCCGCCACCGACGATGTGTGGCAAAAATGTCTTGATAACGGTATAATGAAAATTTTCAAAGACGCCGGTGCACTTGTGTCTAATGCCGGATGTGCGGGTTGCGCAGCAGGACAGGTGGGACAGAACGGGCCGGGTGAAATAACTATTAGCACCGGCAACCGAAACTTTCCCGGAAAACAAGGTAAAGGCTCTGTTTATCTTGCTTCACCGGCTTCTGTGGCCGCCTCAGCTTTAGCCGGCCGTATCACCACCGAAGATGATATCCCCGACAAACCAGCTGTTTTCGACCATTTACAACGTACCGAAGAATTGTACAAAGCAACCCAAAAACACCTCGAACATCGCCAAAACCCTACCTACGTAGAAGGTCGTATTTGGCTCATTCTCATTGACGACATTGATACCGACATGATTTATCACAATCGCTATCTACAAATTACCGATCTCGAAAAAATGGGACAATATATTTTCGACAATCTCAGGGGCTACAAAGATTTTTCTAAAAAAGTGAAAAAAGGAGACATTGTTGTAACCGGTAAAAACTTCGGTGCCGGGAGCTCTCGCCAACAAGCTGTCGATGGATTCAAAACTCTTGGTGTTCAAGCTATTCTCGCCGAATCGTTTGGCGCCATCTACGAGCGTAACGCCATTAACGCGGCTTTGCCTATCCTCACTTACGACAGCCTCGAAAGCATCCGGCTTGACAACGGCAATGTCATTGGCATAAATTTCAAAACAGGCGAAATAGTCAATAAAAGCAAAAATCTTTCCACCACCGTAGGCCCCTTTTATGAGGTGCAAATGGAAATCTACCGAAATGGCGGATTGTTTTAAAAAAAATTCAACCGGTTTTAATTTTGTCAACTAACCTTTGAAACGTAAAAGCCAAGGTTTATCTTTTGGGCGTCTTCGGTGCCACCGCACAAAACCAACACCATCGCACATCTGTACAAAAGGAAAACACTAACTAAAATTGTGTACTTTCACAAAATGATGCAAGATCTATCATCAACCAAAACACTGGTCGACTTGTGCCATTATTTTCCCACTCCCAAACTAAAGTTGATTTTTAGTTCTACTATAAATAGAAACCTCCAATATATTGAAAATTAAATAGAAAGAGATGTTTGAAATTTATAACGTTATTTTTTTTACAGCAAATAGTTTCGCTTTTGCAACGAAGAAACAATGAGTTCAAGCATCCGATTAGTGTAATTAGTTGGAGTAACACTAAAAAAAACGTAAATATTCTGTTGCAATCGTTTTTGCCAAGCTAACATAGAAAAACATTATCCGACTATACTTTTCAACAAATAAAATGGTTAGTTTTCAGTTAATATATACATTTGCATCATGAAATCACCTGTAAATTTAGACCTTGGCACTATTGCTTACAACATAGGCGAAGGGGCGTTAGAAATAGCCGGTAAGCATTTCACAAAATTTTCGAAATGTTTTCTTCTTGAGGACGAAAACACCGAAAGATATTGTTTACCGGTTTTTAAAAAAGCTTTACCCAACCTCAAGGTTCATGGAATTATACGGATTCAGAGTGGCGAAGTCAACAAAAACATCGAACAATGTATTATTGTATGGGAACAACTGACTAAACTCAAAGCCGACAGAGATTCAATTTTGATAAACCTTGGCGGAGGAGTAATTTCCGACATTGGCGGTTTTGTAGCGGCAACATATAAAAGAGGCATCCACTTTGTTAATATTCCCACTACTTTACTCGGACAAATTGATGCTGCCATAGGTGGAAAAACAGGTGTTGATTTTATGGGTTTTAAAAATCAGGTTGGTTTGTTTATCGATCCGATGGCTGTGGTTGTTGATCCGATCTTTTTAAAAACACTTGATGATATTTTCTGGCAATCGGGCTTTGCCGAGTTGATGAAATACGGCTTGATAATGGATCGCGATTTGTGGGCGATGCTAATTCATAGAAATTACAAAGAACTTGACGATGAATGGAACAAGCTGATTATGAAAGCTGCCAAAGATAAAATTGATATTGTGAGGTTCGACAATAGCGAAAAAGGCATCAGAAAAATACTCAATTTCGGACATACTATCGGGCACGCCATTGAGACCTTTTACCTAAAAAAAAATGACGCAATAACACACGGTCAAGCCATAGCCGCCGGAATGATTTGTGAAACATGGCTTTCTTCGCAACTTTCTGAACTCGAAGGCAGTCCACAGTGTGAAATATGGAAACTCATTGATAAAAATTTCGACCGGCTCGACATTACGGAAGAAAACATTTCCGAACTGTTGCACATAATGAAACAAGATAAAAAAATAAGAAAGGGAAAATTCCGGTTCAGTCTTTTACGACGCCTTGGAAAGGCTATACATGATGTGGAAGTTGACGATAGCCTCGTAATCGAAAGTCTGCAATTTTATATTCAAAAGCAAAATTTTTCATAGGTGAAAGTTTATCGAATCATTTCCAATAAAAAGAAATTTCGCGGCGAAATACTTTTGCCAGGTTCCAAAAGCATTAGCAACCGGTTGCTTATAATGCTGGCACTTGCAGGAAGCAAAATACATTTTCAACAACTTTCGGAAGCCGATGACACACTTAAAATCAAACGAATATTAAAACTATCGTCAAGTTGTTCCTCGTTGAATATTCCTATGATTGCCGATGCAGGCAATGCCGGTACGGTTGTCCGGTTTCTTACCGCCTATTTTTCTCAGCTCAATGGAAAATGGTTACTTACCGGCGGCGAGCGTATGAAAAACCGCCCCGTTGGCGGACTTGTGGAAGCGTTACGAAAACTTAATGCCGATATTGTTTATGCCGAAAACGAAGGTTTTCCACCTTTACTAATCACGGGGAAAAAATTGCAAAGCAAAAAAATAAATGTCGATGCAAGCCAAAGCAGTCAGTTTATCAGCGCTTTGATGCTCATTGCACCATATTTAAAAAACGGTTTGCATATTCATTTCGGCGATCAAGCCGTGTCGTTTTCGTATATTGAAATGACAACTCGCTTAATGAAGAAAATGGGTATTGACGTCCAACTCAATTCAGCAGAAGTACTTGTGAAACACGGAAAATATTCGTTAAAACCGATACAAATCGAAGCCGATTGGTCGTCAGCAGCTTATTGGTATCAAATAGTGGCTTTTGGTGATAATATTGAAATTTTCTTACCACAACTTGAAAAAGAAACTCTTCAAGGCGACAAAGCTCTTGCAGAAATATTCGTGCAATTGGGCGTTGAAACCGTTTTCGAAAAGACAGGAATACGACTCGTGAAAAAGTCGTCACTAAAAACCGGTATTTTACATTTCGATTTTTCGAGTTTTCCAGATATCGTGCCTTCGGTAATGGTAAGTTGTGCCGCACTCGGCAAAAGAGCTATTTTTAGTAATATAGAACATCTCCGGTACAAAGAGTCTGACCGGATAGCAAGTATCGACAAAGAGTTGCATAAAATTGGTGCCTCCGTTACAAAAATAAACACCGGCTATTGTTTAAATCCCGGTAACTCACCGTGCGACATACCCCCTTTAAACAGCCACAACGACCACCGTATTGCTATGAGTCTATCCCCACTTGCGCTTCGATATGGTAAAGTTGAGATTGAAAATCCGGATGTTGTAAATAAGTCATATCCGGCATTCTGGAAAGAACTTGAAAAAACAGGAATATTTCGTTTCAAAAGTATGGAAGTTTAATTGTAGGAATTTGTAGTTTTGCAAAATGAGTGAAAAGAAAATTACCGACGTCGATTTGTTTATCCCCTGTTTTATTGATCAGGTTTATCCCGAAACGGGATTTAACATGATTAAAATCCTTGAAAAAGCCGGATTAACAGTGCATTACAATCCTAATCAAACTTGCTGCGGACAAATGGCTTTTAATAGCGGCTTTTGGGATGAAGCGGAAAAGTTAGGAATAAAGTTTTTAAACGATTTTAGAAGTCACCGGCCTGTTGTGGGACCTTCGGCTTCGTGCATAGGTTATGTTAGAAATTCGTATCAGAAACTTTTTCATAATACGTCATATCACATAGAGTATACGCGATTGAAAAACAACATATTCGAGATCACCGATTTTCTTGTTAATGTTATTGGCATTACCGATTTCGGCTCTGTTTTCAAACACAAAATTACCTACCACGACTCGTGTGCCGCATTGCGCGAATACGGTTTAAAAGACGAATCACGCACACTATTGAGAAAAGTAAAAGGGCTTGAACTTATCGAAATGAAAGAAACAGATGTGTGTTGTGGATTCGGGGGAACTTTTTCGGTAAAATTCGAAGCCATTTCCAGCGCTATGGCCGAACAAAAAGTGCAAAATGCCCTCGAAACCGGCGCCGAATACATTGTTTCCACAGACTCGTCCTGCCTGATGCATCAGTATGGTTACATCAAAAAACACAAGCTCCCCATTAAGGTTGCTCATATCGTTGACGTACTAGCTTCGGGGATTGAGTAGGAGGACGGAATATCACTATTTTGCAATTGTTAATTTATAATTAGTATACGCACGAAAAAGCCGTATTTCCATGTGTGCTTGTCAGAAGGCGTCAAGGTCAAGGTTGACGAAATGTTGAAGCTCAGGAGTTTACTTGAGTAAATAACTGCGCTTCAACATGAGTCCAACGAAGAGACTGGTGTTTTCTGGCGAGCACTAAATACAAGTAGTGGAATTCGCATGCATTTTTGTGTTTATTATCTGCAGGAAAACCCCATTTTTTCATAATGTATAATCATAAAACGTTAAGTTATAAGCTTGCAAAGCTTTGAATATTAATAGTTTATTAGAGAGCATATCATCAGTATTCATAGCAAGCATAACAAGAAATTGGCATTTCTGGGCAAACACAAATTACATTATTTGATTCAAACTAAAAATAATTTGCTTCGAAATCAACCGAATTTCTTCATTAGTAATTGTTAAAGGCGGAGCGATACGAAAAGCCGTGTTGTTGAACAAAAATCTGTCAACTATTATTTTATTTTCAAACAATTGGAGAATCAATTTATCGGCAATGGAAGCTTCGCCAAGATCCACGGCAAGCATCAATCCGATTTGGCGAATAGTTTTTATTAATGGATGTTTTTCGAGTAGTTGAACAAAAAGTTTTCCTTTGGCGTTAGCTTTTTGAGGAAGGTGTTCTCGAATGATAATTCTTAGGGAAGTTAGTGCAGCGGCACTACTAACGGGATGTCCGCCAAAAGTAGTGATATGTCCTAAATCCGGATTGTGGGTCAGCAAGTTCATATTATCGTGAGATGAAACAAACGCACCGATAGGCATTCCTCCACCCATAGCTTTTGCCAAACAAAGAATATCGGGAACCATACCAAAATTTTCAAAGGCAAAAAGCTTTCCCGTTCGGCCGAAGCCCATTTGTACTTCATCGAATATCAAAACACAGTCCGTTTGGTTGCAGCGTTTACGCAAAGCTTGCAAATAATTGATACTGGGAATAAGAATGCCCGCTTCTGCTTGTACCGGTTCAATCAATACACATGCCGTTTTGTCTGTAATTTGCTCTAAATCGGCCTGTTTGCTAAAATTCAAAAAACGAATATCGGGTAATAAAGGGCGAAACGCATATTTCAACTCTTCGTTGCCAAGCACACTCAACGCACCGTGGGTACTACCGTGATAAGCATTTTTAAAAGCCACAATTTCGGTACGTCCTGTAATACGCTTGGCCAATTTCAACGCCCCTTCGACGGCTTCACTACCCGAGTTGACAAAGTAAACCGAATTAAGATTTTCGGGTAAATACTGTACCATTTCACCGGCGAGTTGCACTTGCGGCGACAATATATATTTTCCATAAACCATAAGATGCATATACTGATCTATCTGTTTTTTTACGGCAGCTAATATTTCGGGATGCGAGTGTCCAACATTACTCACCGATACTCCTGAAACCAAATCAATGTATTCGTTTCCATTATCATCATAAAGATAAATTCCTATTGCTTTTACAACTTCTAATGCAAAAGGTACTTCCGAAGGCAACGCAAGGTATTGATAAAATAATTGTCTATTCGTTAATTGCATAAAAAAAATTTATCAAAAATACACAATTAGTTCATATGTGCCGAGAGTGGGGGAGGGCACAGACGCAAGGACGTGTTCTTTACCATGAAACAGTTTTGCTTGATAGCTAATATTTCGGGACGATTCAATGCTACGAGTTTAAATTTAAATACCCAAAACAAGATGGTTGTCGAAAAAATTCACAAATTATTCTTAACTGATTCCCCAATTTTTCCGATTAATGACTTACCCAAGCGGATGCTTGAATTATTTTGGCTGTTTTTGCGTAGTTATAAAATTACACTAAATTAGTAGTAAACCCACAAAAGATTACTTTTTTATAATATATGAGTTCAACAGTTATATCTTTTTTTAATGGGGTAAGTCAACATTACCCGTGATTTTGATTAATAATTTCCTTGTATGTAATAGTGTCCGTATTCATTGTATACTTCATTATCCACAGGAATAATAGTCCCTCACTTGTTGATGTCAAAAAACCAAAATAATCCGGCTCGGTATTAAACATTTCTTCGTACTCCACTTGGTTTGCCGGATAATTCATTCTGCAAAAATACTTCTTTACGGGAGACGATTAGATAGTCCATTTTTTTTACTTAAACAATTCATCAATTTCTTCTTCGGTAAGATTTTTCAGCATGCTTTCGCTGGTACTGAGCAAGTCGGTAGCAAGTTGTTTTTTCCGTTTCTGTAAATCATAAATTTTCTCTTCTATGGTACCCTTGGTCAACAGTTTATATGCAATTACTTTGTTTTGTTGCCCGATTCGATGTGCCCTATTAATGGCCTGTTGTTCGGCGGCGGGATTCCACCATGGGTCGAGCAGCAAAACATATTCTGCGGCAGTAATGTTCAATCCCGTTCCACCGGCTTTCAGCGAAATAAGAAAAATCTTACAATCGTGGCTATTTTGAAAGCGATGCACTTTGTCGCGACGGACGGTTTGCGAATCTTTTCCCGTAAGCATTTCATATATAATGTTGTGTTTATCGAAATACGAAGCAAAAAGCAATAGATATTTTACAAAAGAAGAAAACATAACTATTTTATGATTCTCCTCTATTATAGTGGTGATAATAAGCAAGCTATTTTCAAATTTACCCGAAGAAAATGTATAATCTTCATCAACCATTAAAGGATGATTAGCTGCCAAACGTAATTTCATCATACCTTGAAGTATGAGTATGCCACTTTTCTTAGATTCGGTTGTTCCGATAAGTTTAAAAAAAGCATTTCGGATTTTGTTTCTTAGGGTTTCGTAAAATTCGTTTTGTTCTTTCGACATTTCCGTCATCATCACCTGAATACTGAGTGAGGGTAAGTCTTTTTCTACTTGAGCTTTGGTACGACGCAAAAGATAAGGATACACTAATTTACCTAGTTTTTGTAGTTTTTGTTCTTCTTCTTGTTTGTCGTGTGCAGTTAAAAATTCATTTTTAAAAAAAGCCAAATTACCAAGTAAATCAGGATTAATAAAGTTCATTTGCGACCACAAGTCAATCAGTGAATTTTCTATGGGTGTACCGGTAAGTATAAGTCGATGTTTAGCCACTAATTGAATAACCGCCCGATAAGTAAGCGATGTAGGGTTTTTTATTACCTGACTTTCGTCGAGTACTACATATTCAAAAGATATTTCTTTTAAGTCATTAATATAATTTCGCATCAAGCCGTAAGTAATCAGTATTGCGTCGGTATCGTTAAATATGTGTTTGTCATCAGATTTAGGGAAAGATGTTAAGGCTTTCACCTTCATTTGGGGTGCAAACTTTTCAAATTCTTCTAACCAATTAAACATCAGCGATTTGGGAACTACAATTAAACTTGACATATTTGTCAACTCTTTGGTTTCTTCCATTTGGCTAAACAAATCAAATTGCGACGTAGAGGCTTTGGGTTTTCGTGCAAAGGAAGATTTGCGATCGGTATTTGTGATATTTAGTTCTTTGTTTCGCAACAAAACGGCAATTGTTTGCAAGGTTTTTCCAAGTCCCATATCATCGGCCAAACATGAACCCACTCCTAAATTTCGTCTGTTTATCAGCCAAATAAAGCCTTCTTTTTGATAATCGCGCAGTTTGGCGTTTAACTTTAATGGAAGTGGTTGGTCAGTTTGATTTTGGGGCTGTGTCAGGCTTTTGTATTTTTCGATATAATCAGTCCTGAATTTCTGCAAAGTATCGTTTAAAAACGGTATATGAATTTTTTTTATCAGCAATTCGTCATTGCTGTCAATGGCAAACCGAAGTAAGTCGTGATATTCGGCAAACCATTCGTCGGGCAAAATCGCTATGGTACCGTTGGGTAATGTGTATTCTCGAATGTTATTCAGTAAATAATCTTTCAATTGAACGAGCGGTATACTAAATTTCCCAAAATGTACAATTGCTTTTAATCCGAAATAATCGGTTCCATTCTGTAAACATCCCGGACTAAGTTTCACATAAAAATCCCCCAAATAATATTCTTTTTGATGAAGATTCTGTTCAAGCACAAAACCCTCATAAACCAACTTGTTTGAAATTTTCCACAAGTATTTGATAAACAATATTTTTTGGTTTTCTCCGAAAGGTAAGTTGCGAGGTTTGAAAATACCCTCGGGTGATTCAGCAAAATTGTAATTCTTTAGCAGGTTTTTCATTTGCATTTCCCAATGATTGTTACGTGTGAGCTTATAAAAAACAATCTCCCCGTTTTTATTTTCAAAATCAACAAAAATCAACTGCTTTTCTTTGGCAGGAATCTCTCTGTCGCCATATCGAAAAACCAAATAAAGCATATATTCTCCCTTGAAATCTTCTTCAACCCGTAACATTGCCTTTTTTTCAACATTAACGTCAATAATTTCAAAACCTTTTCCATTAACATGATACCGAATAATACTTTTTCTCACAAAACCTTTGTAATAATCTGCTTCGAGACGTGGTGGCACGTCGATTTGTGCTTTGTTAAAAAAAGGAAGAATTTTTTTTCCGTCAATGTCCTCGAAAAGCATCAAACGTTTGTTTACCAGCACTATGCATGGCTTATTTGTAAGTACCAATCCTTTTTTTTTATAAAGTGCAATATCTTCCTCGTCAGTGCGGAGACTCAAAAAATATCGGGTTCCATATTCATGTTTTACAAAGTTAAAAATCGTTGCAGTTTTGCCGGTAAAAATATCGATCCGCTCATTTTCATAAACATTTACATCTTGCTTTTTACGAATAAAAAATACGGGAAGTGGAGAAGTTTGTAACAAATGGAAAACTATCGCCAACTTTCTTTCGATATAGGGTCGAATGTGATTTTCTATTTTTTTTTCGTCAAGTTTTTCCCAAAACTCTTTTACGGTCAATTTCCGGTTATCGAACACTTTTGCCAACACGTGTTCGTCGTATTCGCTCAAAAGTTTTAGAATTTTTTTTTGTTCGTCGTTTGGTAGAAAATTACGTAAATTGCTTACATCGGCTCTGTTTTTCAAGGAATAAAAAAAATCTCTTTTTGTGGCAAGATAAGGGATAAAAAGATAACCGAGACGTTTATGTTTTCTAAGCAACAATATCAATGTTTCCATATTCACCAACAAAAAAGAAACAAAAATAGGTCTATTTTTTTATTATCCTACATATTATAATTTCAAGCGTTTAAAAAAACCTTATCAGTTTCATATCATTGCCTTTGCATTGCGGTAAATGTTATTTTTTCTTTAGAAATTTAAAAAATGAAAATAGAAATTATTATTAATCAGCAATTCAACTATGGTTGGAGAAACTTATCTTGACCGGCTACATTAATATATTGCCGGTTTTTTAAACAACGAAGCAGTTGTCAAGGTGGTCTTTATACAAAATGCCGGTATTAATATTTCTGTCGAAAGTATTAAAAAATCTTATGATATATATACACAAAAGGCGATTGGAGTTCTTGGAAAATTAGGTTTTGAAATAGAATCGGTACATTCTGCCGACTATCCGGTAACTCTTGTGTAAAATGCCAAAGCCATTGCCGTTGGAGGTGACAACACTTTTAATATGGTAGCCGAAATACATAAAACCGGATTGAATACCATAAGAAAAAAAGTTTAAAACGGCACACTGTATTTGGTCTGGAGCGCAGGTGTTAATGTGGTCTGTAGGAGTTTGAAAACTACCAACGTGCCCATAATATAGCCCGAAAGTTTTGATAAACTGGAGTTTATTCCATTTCAAATTAATCCTCACTATCTTTATACTACTCCGGTAAATTAGGGCGGAAAAACACGTCAACAACGTATTGAGGAATTTTTGGCTATTAATCGCCATACCAAGGTTAGCAGGTATGCGAGAATTAGGTTTGCTTTATTTCTTCGGCAAATTACAAAAACTTTTTGGCAAAAAAACTATGCGTTATTTCGTGTATGATAAAGAAATGGAGGAATTTTAGCAAGCTAGCGATTTGAGCTTTTTGCTGAAAGACTAAACAGTTAAAATTCAGCTCCATTTGTTGGGATTCAAGTCGGTAAAAGTTTTTTTTTTCAAAATATAATGTTCAAAAACAATATTGGCATGATAAACTTGGCCCACCTGTTTTTGTTCTAATAGTCTTCGTTTTGTTTTAAGTGATTTCAGGTTAGAATAAAAATAAAAATGAGCTTTGAAAACGGACAAAAAATCTTTATAATGTCCTTCGAAAAGAAATTTAAGTCCTGCTACACCATCAAGAAACAATCTTATTACAAATGTTTTAATTAATTTATCCTGTGGTATATTTTTAAACAAAAGCGAAAAGTTGTTTCTAAAATTCAAATAGGTTTTTCGAGATGAGCTTTGGGGTAGTGTACCACCGCCGATGTGGTAAACAACCGAACGGGGCTCAACCATAATTTTGTATCCTTTGTTTTTAGCCCGCCAGCAAAAGTCTATTTCTTCCATATGAGCAAAAAAATCTTCATCGAAACCACCTAGTAGATGAAAAACATCAGCCCGCACAAACATACATGCACCTGAAGCCCAGAACACTTCACGAGCATCATCATATTGGCCTACGTCCTTTTCTATTGATTGAAAAATTCGTCCACGACAAAACGGATAGCCGAGATGGTCAATAAAGCCACCGGCACCACCAGCGTACTCAAAAAGTTCTTTTTGATGATATGCTTTGATTTTAGGCTGACAAGCGGCAATATTTTTATCGGAATCCATCAGCCTGATAATAGTCTCAATCCAGCCTTCGGTAACTTCAATATCAGAATTTAGTAGTACATAATATTCGGCTTCGACATGCTTCAAGGCTTCGTTATATCCTCCGGCATATCCTTTGTTGGTTTTGTTGATAATAAGCTTTATTAAGGGGAATTCGGTGTTGAGTAAGTCTACCGAATTGTCAGTAGAACAATTGTCGGCCACTATAATATCTGCCAATTGTGTACTCCTGCTAACAACAAAAGGTAAAAACTCTTTTAAGAATTTTCTGCCGTTATAATTTAAAATAACTACCGCTACTTTTTTCAAGTCGAAAAAAAAACTTTAGATTATCAATCGAAACATCACTGCAAAAATAAACAAAAATCAATGAGCAATGATTTAGCGGGGGTGATAGTAATAATCACTGGCATCATTACCCCACGCGTCGGGTGGTTGTGTTTGATCAATATTGTTTGGATCCCACGTACGCTGATAAATAAAGGTTTGCCATCGATAGTTGGCTAATTCGCCCACAGCATCGGAATGAATTAGTTGAAAATCGTTGGTTACGAGGTCGTGAGTATAAAACACAAACTTTTTATTCCGCTGATAACCTAATCTATAGTAATGCCATATTTCGTAAGGGTAAGCAGCCGGTTCATAATAGCTTTTAGTAATTACATTGGGCGGGCCGTATTGCAGGTATACCCGACCACGATCGGTTTGATAGCCTTTAAGTGCAATAGTTTTAAAATCGTGATTTGCCTGATCGACCAAATGTTTGTAGTTGCGCCAAGCCAAAAGCGGGTGGAGATGGTTGCGCTCAATCCAGAAATTTAGAAAATACTTTTGTAATGTAAGCAAGTCGGCACTTTTGATTTGCGACTTTGTAAAAGACTTTTCGAGGTCGGTTGAAATCGGATTGATATATTTGATGTACTCGACAAGTGAATCACGGTTTGTAATTTTAATCGCAAAAGTATTATCCACATTGGTAGAAAGAATCCCATTGAGATTCATTCCTTTACGAGGATTATTCCGCTGAAAAAACAGATGTTTAGTAGCTACAATTTTATTGTTGCGGTTGCGTGCTTCAAATACAAGATAATAATTACCTGTTGGCAAATCAGCAATATTAAAAGTATTTAAAATAACATTTACAGCCGAAGTGTCAACCTTTTTCATATAAAAATAATTATCCAATTTTTTATCCACTTCAAAAGGTCTGATATAGACCTGTAGAAGATATTTTCCCGATTTAAATGATTTCCCACTGCCGTAAAGTTCTGAATAAAAACTCAGTTTATTTTGCGAAGCTGGGAAATATGAAAAAATATAAGGCATCAATTTAAGTCCGTTTTTTACCAACAAAGAACTATCGTTCGAAACTTCAAAACCATTGAGTAACTCAATATCGGAAAAAACCGCAGAGGAATCGGCAAACTGAACACTAAATTTTTCGTAATTAACGTAAGGTGGTTTGTCGGTATTTTTATCACTGATATTCAACTCTATAAAATAATTACCATTGGAAATGGAATAGCGTTGTACGTCGATCAAATTAAACTGTGCATCGACGGTGTCGGCTGTTTCGGGGCTATTGATGACGTATTTGTTGAAATTAACAATACTACTGTCGGAAACCTTACGAAAGAGTATTCGAACATTTACGCTTCCGGTATATTTTTTATCGGCGTTTTGTTCAAAGTGCAAACTGCTGCCTTGTATGATCAGATAAGTTTCGATATAAGGCTTTCCGGCAGGTGTATTAAAAATAGCATACGACATGTATGCCATTAACCCTTTGGCATTTATAATGAAAGTCGAGCTTATGATTAAAGCAAAGAGTATGATGAAACGTTTCATAAGTATTCAAAATATTTTGACAAAGGTAGATAAAAGCAGTATGCAAAGTCAAGAAGCCGGCATCGGATTGTAAATTTTTTTCAATAAATTTTCTATGGCAAAACAAAAGAAAAAATGTATTTTTACCGCCTCATTTTGGAGAGTTGGCAGAGTGGTCGAATGCGGCGGTCTTGAAAACCGTTGACCTTCACGGGTCCGGGGGTTCGAATCCCTCACTCTCCGCTTTAT
>QIKE01000144.1 GCA_003232915.1 Bacteroidota bacterium
ACATTGATTTTGATTTATTCAAACTAACAAAAGAACAGTTTGCCTTAATGTGGCTTTGTTTGGCAAAAGAGAACCTGCTGAACGATTTGCCCTTGAAAATAAAAGATGCATCGGTTTTACAGGAAGAAAACATCACGAAAAAACTGTACGCCGACTATTCAAAATTCAGGAAAGCGATTTATATATTTCATAAGGGATGAATTCGTACATTTAGTTGGCAGATCCTTTTCTATCCGTAAATTATTTCTCATTTCTTCATCTGTTTACAATAATTATCCCATAGATGGCAAAGGCCTTAATTATGGTCATTAAAACGGTTTAAAGTATTGGTTTTCAAGATATGACCACGATAAGAGTTAAATATTTGTAGCCTCGTGTTGTAACTAATAGTAAAAAATTAAGAATCCTGATTTTAACCGGACTTTTGTCGAAACAAGTAAAAATATTGACAAAACGAACGTACAATCAAGATAATAGACATAAGTCCTAAACATTAAATATGTAAAAAGGTCAAATTTTTTATGACAAAGTGAATTACGAGAGATCAGGATTTTTGGTGACATAGGCAGAGAAGAAGCGAAACCATTACGAAAAAAAGAAACAATTAGTTGACTATTGCTTTTATGCGTATTAGGTTTAAACTACTAAGGAAACATTTTAAAATGAAAAGTGGTTTTATATGTGGAGGATATTTATGATGACCTGAGAAATGTTGCGCGTATACGTGCAAAATTTACTTTTAGAGTATTATGATAATTAGTATCCGCACAAAAATACCGTATTTCCAAGTGTGCTTGTCAGAAGGCGACAAGGTCGAGGCTGACGAAATGTTGAAGTTCAGGAGTTTACTTGAGTAAATGACTGTGCCTCAACGTGAGTCCAACGAATAGATTGGTGTTTTCTGACGAGCACTAATTAAAAGTATTTTTCTTTTAAAGCGTATAGCATCATTTGCGATAAAGTCGTTTCAACAAACTTTCTATTTTTTGACCGTAATACCGATCGGAAGCCCATTTACCACCCATTTCTTTAATATCACCGATACTCCCTCGTTTAACAAAACGAAACCTGCTATCAATAAGTTTTTGGTGCAGTTTTTCGGTGGAGGCATAGGCTTTCAGGTGTTGGATATGTGCCCTGATACCGAGTTGAAGCGAAGGAAACGAAAGACCCTTTTGTCCTATACCCGTTACTCCGAGACCACAAAAATTATTCTGTGAAGGCAACACGTTGCCGCCAAATTTTAAAAATCCAGTTTCCAGACACATTTGTATAAATGCCACATCGGGATTAACACCTTCTATTTGCGCTTCTTTTACATAAAGAGAGGCAATTTCACGTACCTTTTTGTCGTGTAGTTTGGGGTTGTTTTTTTTAAGAAAATCAGCGAGCAAAGCTGCACTGAACAAACCCTTGCCCATAATGTTTGTGGAAATTTTCAAAAGAGAATGATTTGGTACTTTCTTTGCCCTTTTGCTAGCATATACATAGGCATAGGGTACGAAGACCGAAAACCCGAAGCGTTGAAGTTTTAATAATATAAGGTGGCTCTGATTAATTTTAATGCCAGACTTGATGGTTGCCAAATGTTCCTCCGAAAAAATACTGCTGTTACTGTTGAATATGAGAATGGAAAAGACAATAACTAACCGGAGGGAAAACGCTTTTGTACGGATTGTTTTTATCCTTATTTTTTGCATGCTTCAAAAGTGCAAAACTTTTACGCAAAAAATCTTTGTCCAAATTTATTTTTATAAACACATATTTGTTAATATTGTGGAAATAATTTGAACATAAGTGTTTAGTGTTTTAAGCTATTTTTAAAAGCGCTTTTACTTTTGAACATTTTATTATTAACCCTTTGAATAGCAGAAAGTTATGCTTTTGTGGTTGTCAAATTTTTTGTAGGAAGGAAACAGATAACCGGAAGTGTTTTTTTAGAACGATAGGTTAAAAGAGCGGAGATTACGTATTAAACAATAAAAAATCAAATGATTAAAAACAAAAAGCGATGAAACAATTTTTTAAATTTATGTTTGCCTCCTTTGCAGGAACACTATTGGTAATTATTTTAATATTTGCATTTTTTGCGGGGATGATTGCTTCGGTAATTTCAATGTCTGAACAAAAGGAATTGTCAATAACTTCTCATCATGTTTTGGTTATCAACTGGAAAACACGTATTTTAGATCGTACTCCGCACAATCCTTTCAAGGACTTCGATTTTAATACTTTCGAAACAAAAAAACCTATTGGGTTGAACGACATTTTGAAAAACCTCGACAAAGCTAAAATCGACCCCAACATTGACGGCATTTTTCTTGATATGGAGAGCGTTAGGGCAGGCATTGCTACCTTGGAAGAAATAAGAAACAAACTGCTTGACTTTAAAAAGTCGGGAAAGTTTATCATCAGCTATGCCAACGGTTACGACCAAAAAGCTTATTATCTCGCCAGTGTTGCCAACAAAATTTATATGAATCCCAAAGGCATGATATTATTCAAAGGTTTAAGCGTACAAGTGATGTTTATGAAAAAACTTTTGGACAAATTAGATGTGGACATACAGATAGTTCGTGGTCCCGACAACAAATACAAAAGTGCCGTAGAACCGTTGATGCTCGACAAAATGAGTGATGCCAACAGGAAACAGCTTAAAGTTTTGCTTGGAAGTATATGGGGAAAATTGCTCGAAGCATTATCAGAAAGCCGCCATATTAGTGTTGCCGACCTGAACAAAATTGCCGACAACCTTGAACTTACAGAAGCCGACACCGCTTTGAAACTGCATTTTGTCGACGGTTTGCTTTATCGTGATGAAGTAATAGCGAAACTGAAAGAAAGAACAGGTGCAAAAAACAGGGAACGGCTGTCAACCATTGATTTCCTGAGATATACAAAAGTGAAAAGCAGTAGAAAAAATACTACTGTTTCTCATAATCAGATAGCTATTATTTATGCTTTGGGCGAAATTATTCAGGGCAAAGGAGCTCCGAATGTTATTGGTTCGGCAACATTGGCTAACGCTATTGAAAAAGCACGTACCAACAAGCGTGTAAAAGCCATTGTGATGCGGGTTAATTCGCCCGGTGGCGATGCCTTGGCATCGGATGTTATTCGTCGCGAAGTGGAATTGGCAAAAAGAACAAAACCTTTTATTGTTTCTATGGGTGATGTGGCCGCTTCGGGTGGCTACTGGATTTCGACAGATGCCGATTTTATTTTCTCGCAACCCACAACAATTACCGGCTCTATCGGCGTTTTTGGTATTATCCCCAATTTTAAAGGTCTGATGAACGACAAATTAGGACTTACATTTGACAAAGTGATGACCAACGAAAACTCCGACTTTATCGACATTATGGAACCAATGAACCCACTCCAAAAGGAAAGGTTAAATCAGTCGATTACTTATATTTACGAAAAATTTGTAAAACTTGTTGCCAATAGTCGCCATCTTAGCGAATCTTATGTTGATAGTATTGCACGAGGCAGAGTTTGGTCGGGAATCGACGGCAAACGTATCGGTTTGGTCGATAGCTTAGGTGGTCTGCAGGCTGCTGTGGCTTATGCCGCAAAACAAGCCGGACTTAACAACAATTACCGAATTACGGAGTATCCAAAACAAAAAGAATTCTTCCAACAGTTAATCGAACAACTCAACGGCGAAGCCAAAGCAAGAATTGTTGATAAAGAACTCGGCTTCCTGAAAACGTACATCGACCAAATAAAAACGTTGGAAAGTATGAAAGGTGTTCAGGCTCGACTTCCATTTTTTTATTCCTTGAACTAAAAAATTTTCAATTAAGAACGATAAAATAAAAATCAATAAATTAGTAAAAAATATTTATCCTATTTTCATACTTACTGATCTTATAATAACTAACTAGTATCCGCATGAAAACTCCGTATTTCCATGTGTGCTTGTCAGAAGGCGTCAAAGTCAAGACGGATGAAATATTGAAGTTCAGGAGTTTACTTGAGTAAATGACTGTGCTTCAACATGAGCCCAAGGAAGAGATTGGTGTTTTCTGGCGAGCATTAACTAAAAGCTAATCAGTATAATAATATTTTCACAAAAAAACTTATAGAAAAATTAAATTATTTTACGAAGAAATTTTATATTATGCAAAACGTATTATTTCCGATAATTCCTGAAGATTCGAAATTCATTAAATAGGGTATCTGATCTTCTCCCGCTAAATACGTAAACAAGTGTATATCAAAATATTAAAAAGCATATGATATTTTTGTAATTCGCTGATTATCAACTTTATTAACAAAACTCTATGACATGATCGGATAACCCCGTTTCATTAATTCAAAATATAGCAATTAACACTATTGATGGAACCGTTTAATATTTTTCAATCCATTTCTTTACCACCTTGACAGGTTTTAATAATATGTCAGCGGGTAAAGAATGGGATTGAAGATAAGAAAACATACTGAAAAGACAAAAGAATCAAGGGCTTTACTAACTTAATTTATTAAATCGAATGCCTACATTAAAGTTAACAATCAAAATAAACGATTATTCATACACCATACAACCCACAAATTGAGATGATGTTGCACTGGAAGTACTTTGCGACGAATTGAACAAAACAGAAATTATCTATCTGCAAACAAACATAAAAGTTGTTTAAGAGCTATTAATTTGAAAATGCAACAATCTACATATGTAGCTTTTCAGTTTATCTGAAATTTATAAGGTCAGCCAATCTTTATACGATGTCGGGAAGTTTGATTTTATTTAAAAAAACTGAAAATGTAATCATTATCTTGAAAGAAAAACGAATGCTCAACAAAGGCTCATAATACACGCTGTAACTTGTTGTAACGACATATGTTCGGTCAATTGTTTATTTTCTTGCTTTAATCAGCAGTTCAAGCATTTTAATACCGGCTTCAGAAATAACGGTTCCCGGACCAAAAATTGCTGCCACACCGGCTTCGTAAAGAAATTGATAATCTTGATGGGGAATAACACCACCCACGATAATCATAATGTCGTCGCGGCCTAGTTTTTTCAGTTCTTCCATCACTTGTGGCACAAGGGTTTTGTGTCCGGCGGCAAGGCTTGATACGCCAAGGATGTGGACGTCGTTTTCCACTGCCTGACGGGCAGCCTCGGCAGGGGTTTGAAACAAAGGACCAATGTCAACATCGAAACCGATATCAGCATAACCGGTGGCCACAACTTTGGCGCCGCGGTCGTGGCCGTCTTGCCCCATTTTAACGATCATAATACGCGGACGCCGGCCTTCGAGACGGGCAAATTTATCAGCAAGTTCTCTTGCTTCCTCAAAGGATTTGTCATCGCCGGCTTCAGCCGAATATACTCCCGAAATAGATTTTATCACTGCTTTATACCTCCCGAAAACTTTTTCGCAAGCATACGAAATTTCTCCGAGACTACAACGTTTCTTTGCTGCTATTATAGCCAAGTCCAGCAAATTTCTCTCACCCGTTTTGCAAGCTTCGGTGATGGCGGCAAGGCTTTGCCGTACATCATCCTCGCTTCTTCCTGCACGCAATCTTTTTAAACGGGCAATTTGTGCTTCACGCACAGCCGTATTATCAACTTCGAGAATTTCGAGCGGTTCTTCTTTTTCTAGTCGATATTTGTTTACTCCTACTATAATATCTTTTTTGGCATCAATGCGGGCTTGTTTGCGTGCTGCGGCCTCTTCAATTCTCATTTTCGGAAGGCCTGTTTCAATAGCTTTTGCCATACCTCCCATTTCTTCTACCTCCAGTATGTGTTTCCATGCTTTTCGGGCGATTTCTTGAGTGAGGCTTTCAATATAATATGAACCTGCCCAAGGGTCAACAGAGCGACAAATGTCCGTTTCTTGCTGCAAGTATATTTGTGTGTTACGGGCAATACGCGACGAAAACTCGGTGGGCAAAGCAATAGCTTCGTCAAGAGCGTTGGTATGTAACGACTGAGTATGCCCCAAAGCGGCACCCATAGCTTCAATACAAGTGCGGGCTACATTGTTGAAAGGGTCTTGCTCGGTTAAGCTCCAACCCGAAGTTTGAGTATGCGTTCGCAAAGCCATCGTTTTGGGATTTTTCGGGTTAAATTGTTTTACTATTTTCGCCCAAAGCATTCTTGCTGCACGCATTTTGGCTATTTCCATAAAATGATTCATCCCCAAACCCCAGAAAAAGGAAAGACGCGGGGCAAAATCATCAATGGTTAGGCCGGTTTTTAATCCCGTGCGAATGTATTCCAAACCATCGGCTAAAGTATAAGCCAATTCAATGTCTGCAGTCGCACCCGCTTCTTGCATATGGTATCCAGAGATGGAAATAGAATTGAATTTGGGCATGTTTTGGGTTGTAAATTCAAAAATATCTGCAATGATACGCATTGAGGGCAGCGGAGGGTAAATATAAGTGTTGCGAACCATAAATTCTTTTAAAATGTCGTTTTGTATGGTGCCCGTAAGTTCGTTGAGTTTTGCTCCCTGTTCAAGTGCCGTTACAATATAAAAAGCCAAAACCGGCAATACGGCACCATTCATTGTCATCGAAACGGAAATTTTGCTCAGAGGAATCTGATCGAAGAGTATTTTCATATCCAAAACAGAGTCAATAGCCACACCGGCTTTGCCTACATCACCTACAACACGTTCGTGATCCGAATCGTAACCCCGATGAGTGGCTAAATCGAAAGCTACCGACAGGCCTTTTTGACCGGCAGCTAAATTGCGCCGGTAAAAAGCATTAGATTCTTCGGCAGTGGAAAACCCTGCATATTGCCTAATAGTCCAAGGTCGTATAACGTACATGCTTGAGTATGGCCCTCGCAAAAAAGGTGGAAAACCAGCAGCATACTGCAAGTGTTCAATATCTGTTAATGACGCAGCTGTATAAACAGCTTGCAATGGAATTTGTTCGGCCGTGTTCCAACTGAAACCAATATTGTTTTGCTTTTCCCATTCTTTTTCCGTGAGCGGGCTGTCGGGTATCCGGTTTATGCAAATATTATTGAAATTCGGATTCATATTTTTTTGAACTTTTTGTTTTTCTCCACTTTGTAAATATTGAATACTAACTTTATGTCCTCTTAAAAACAGTGAGTTACATCTGTTTACGGGTCTTTGATTGACAATAATTTTTGAAACTTAAGAAGTTCATCCAAAAGATTTGATTTTGCGTGGATAAAATGTTTGATGCCAGCAGTCAAGAGTATGTTGATGATTTTTTTCGGGTAGCCCGACACCACAAAAACAAAATCGTTTTTTAAAGCCTCAAACGCCGGAATGGCAATATCGGAATATTCTTCATCCGAACTGCAAAGGACAACAATGTCGGGGGCGGCGGCTTTTGCTGCTTCAATACCTTCTTCTACACTAACAAAGCCAATGTTGTCGATGATGGTGAAACCCGCACAGCCGAAAAAGTTTTCGGCAAATTGAGAACGTAGCTTTCTCATAGCTAAATTACCATAAGTAAACATCCATACAACAGGGCGTTTGTGAGTTTTCGAAAACTTATCGGTTTCGTATCTTAATGCTTCCATAGCCGCTGCACCCCGATATGGACGCAAAGGTTCAATACCGCTGATAGCACTTGCCATTGGCGGCGAGAACAGTTCAGGAGGCAAAGCTTTTCCTGCTTTTTCTTTAATATTCGGAAATTGGTTGACCCCGAGAATGTTGTGCTTTCGTTGTGCAATTTCCATATTCTTTTTGCGGGCTTGTTCTTTAATACGTTGTTGTATAAAACCCGTTTTGAAAGCTTCAACATAGCCTCCCTGTTGCTGTATCGTCAGAAACAATTCCCAAGCTTTTTGTATCAGATTATTGGTGAGGTTTTCAATATAATATGAGCCGGCGGCTGGGTCGGCTACCTTGTCAAAATACGACTCTTCTTTTAGTATCAGTTGTTGATTGCATGCAACACGGCGGGCCATTTCGGTGGGTAATTCATAGGTGGCATCGAAAGGGAGTACCGTAATCGAATCAACACCACCGAGAATAGCCGACATGTTTTCTGTTGTTGTACGCAACATATTAACATAAGGGTCGTAAACGGTTTTATTCCACAGCGAGCTAGTAGCATGAATATACATTACTGCATTCTGTTCGGGCAAGCCGTAAGCTGTTAAAATATTTGCCCATAGATAACGCAATGTACGGTATTTGGCTATTTCCATAAAATAATTGGAACCTGTGGCAAAACCAAAACGTATTCTTCCAGCGATCTCTTCAATTGTATAGCCGTTTTTAGTTAAATAACTCAAATAATCAACTCCTGTGGAAAGCGCAAAACCAATTTCGGTAACGGTAGTGGCTCCCGAATTGTGAAAAATGCTGGCATCAATGGTGATGACATGCATATTGGGTAAGGCATCGGCAGCATCCGTCAAATCTGTGAGATGCCCGAAATCCAGAGTTTCGTTGTTTTGAAAATAACCGTGCAAACTGAAAAACAACAATGGGTCGCAAAATACCGAACCCCTTATTCTTTCAAGATTTATCTTGCGATTACGGGCTATATTTGTTAGCAAATTTAAATATTGAATCGAATAAAGTGTCTTAAAATTTAATTCTATTTTTTCAATATCCACATCTTTTAATAACATACCGAGTTTTTCTTTATCGGGCTGAACATTAGCAGGTAACAAAAAAGCCAACGAATCCACACCTTTATTAATGAGTGTAACAGCCTCTTTTCCGGCACTTTCAAAATCCGGCACTTCGATTACTTGATTAATTCGCCAACTGTTTCCCGTTTTGTTTTTCCCCCTCAAAAAAGGAAAATTTCCGGGCATAATCTTATTTGTTTTCAAATGATTGATATCCTCTTGTCGATAAAACGGCTGCACCTCGAAACCCTCGCCGGTGTCCCAAACGGTTTTTTTGTGATAATCAGCTCCTTTCAGGTCGTTTATAATTTTTTCTTTCCACTGCACTGTGCTTATAGGCGGAAATTCACTAAACAATTCATCACTTCTCATTTTTTATGTTTTCAGTTTCAAAAGGCAAAATTAACAGAAAAGAAACATTAAAACCATATATGTGTTAATTTATTAACAAGCAAAAAATAGAATTTTATAAATGATTCTCATCTAAAAAAGTAATTCGGTGTAAATATTGAAAATCAGTGTTGGCTTCATCCCTTAAAAGTGTACTGATATTCAACCGTTTTCCTTTTATGGGAAGCAGGTAAAAGTGGCTGAAAATTATTTAATACCTTTTTAAAACCTGACTCGTAAACGAAAAGTATGGAATGGCAACTGCGTATATTGATGGGATTTGGTTTAATATTTATAGATGTTACAAACGAATGATTGCGCCAATTTGGATAAAAATTAACTATATATATATGTTTTCGTTTTTCTTTTTGGGCGGCTACCGTCTTTCCAACCCCACCCAACCCACAACCCAACCCCTTCCTACCCACACGGTATCGGGCTGTCCGCTTGTAGTCGCAGCTTGTATTGCCGTGTGTCGCAAAAGCCGCAAAGGAGCTTCCTTCGGTCGCTCTTTGCGGCTTGCTCCACATCGGCAATACAAGCCACGAGCTACCGCTGCCATCCCTGCCGCTTAGTGGTAACATATTGCTTGAATTCCGTCGCTACTTTAAGCTGTTACCGAATTCTATTTGCTCGGCGTTAAAAACCGCAGGCACAGCTTTTTTGTGCAATATACATTGATTTACAAATAGTTATGAATGAAAAATCTATGGCATAAGTTAGCCTGCGCTTTAGCTAACACTTATTTTTGTGCCATTTTGTAATTGCAAGTCGGTTTGCACTTTTGCCACCGCTAAGACTTGTGCCATTTTGTGGTAGTGCAGTGTTTTACAAAGGAATATTCCCGTGTTTTTTTTCCGGGTTGCTATCGGATTTGTTACTAGTCATTTCGAGCGCTTCAAAAATTTTCCGACGTGTTTCACGGGGATAAATAATTTCGTCGATATAACCCACTTCGGCAGCTTTGTAAGGGCTGGCAAAGTTTTCGCGATACTCTTGTACTTTTCCTTTTCGTTCTTCTTCGTCGAGTTTGCGATAGATAATATTTACGGCACCGTCGGGACCCATTACGGCAACTTCGGCAGTAGGATAGGCCAAATTGATATCTGCGCCGATATGTTTGCTTGACATCACATCGTAAGCGCCGCCATAGGCCTTTCGGGTAATGATTGTAATTTTGGGAACGGTAGCTTCAGCAAAGGCATACAACAGTTTGGCTCCGTGCTTAATAATTCCGCCAAACTCTTGTGTTGTTCCCGGAAGAAATCCCGGAACATCTTCAAAGGTAATCAGCGGGATATTAAAAGCATCGCAAAAGCGGACAAAACGTGCTGCTTTGATAGAGCTGTTAATATCAAGAACACCAGCAAGTATTTTAGGCTGGTTGGCTACTATTCCTATTGGACGTCCGCCAATACGGGCAAAACCGATAATGATGTTTTGTGCATAATGTGATTGTACTTCGAGAAAATGGCCGTTGTCGATAACGTTATTAATAATTTCTTTCATATCGTAAGGTTTGTTGGGATCGACAGGTACGATATTATCAAGTTTGGGTTCTTGGCGAGTAAGGTCATCGGAACAAGGCTTTATGGGCGGATCTTCCATATTGTTCAATGGCAAAAAGCCCATCAACTCTCTTATCATCATCATTGCTTGTTCGTCGTCGTCGGCCATAAAGTGTGCCACACCACTTTTTTTATTATGAGTCATTGCGCCACCAAGTTCTTCTTTTGTAACTTCTTCGTTGGTAACGGTTTTAATTACATCTGGGCCCGTAACAAACATATAGGAAGTTTCTTTTACCATTAAAATAAAATCGGTGATAGCAGGTGAATACACAGCGCCACCTGCACAGGGGCCGAGCACTGCCGAAATTTGCGGAATGACGCCCGAGCTTTTCACATTGCGATAAAAAATATCGGCATAGCCGGCAAGACTTTCTACTCCTTCTTGAATTCGGGCACCACCCGAATCGTTAAGGCCTATTACCGGTGCTCCCATCTTCATTGCCATATCCATTATCTTAATTATTTTGTTGGCATTGGCACGGCTAAGTGAACCGCCGAAAACGGTAAAATCTTGTGCAAAGACGTACATCAGCCGGCCATCAATTTTGCCGTAACCGGTAACAACTCCATCACCTAGAATTTTGTTTTTTTCCATACCGAAATCAGTAGCTGTATGCGTAACAAATTTATCTATTTCCACAAAACTTCCCGAATCAAGTAGTACATCAATACGTTCGCGAGCTGTTAACCGACCGGCTTTATGTTGCTTGTCTATACGTTGCTGTCCGCCACCTTGTTCGGCTTTTCGGTGTTTTTCTTCGAGTATTTTAATTTTTGATTCCAATGACATTTTTTCGAATTTTATTTTATAGATACTGCTTTTAATATTAAATCAAGAAGAATTAACGGTTGGTTTCCATCAATATTATCTCCTTCTTTTACAAGAATTTTCTTAATAACGCGATCTTTCGCAACCTTGTATTCGCTTTCCATTTTCATAGCCGATACAATAATAACGGTTTCGCCACCTTTTACTTCTTGCCCTTCTTCTACAAGAATTTTTACCACTTTGCCAGGCATAGGTGTTGAAATGGTATTGGCATCTTCTTGATCGTCTCCTTTTACACTTCTATCGTAACGCGTTTCGGCATCAACAATTTCAAAATCGAAACTATGAGGCCCAAGTGTAGTCGTATATTTCTTACTGCTGTTTTTCACTATCTCCATATTAAAAGATGTTCCGTTATGAATTACAGAATACACTCCGTTTTCTATTTCGATAAGGTTGAGGTGATAATGTCGACCGTCGATTTCTGCTTCCACAATATTCCCTTCTTGTTTAAGGATGTTTATGGCTTTGTCTTCGTGGTTTATATTGATTTCATATGACATTTTCTTTTGGAATTTAATGATTTATATATGGATAACATTTTTTTTGCGCCCGAATAATTTCCATGCATTTACGGATTTTCCGTTGGTGCGATGATCGTTATTGTTTTTCAGGTGTGAAAGATAATCTACAAAAGTAGTAATGGCGGCAATATCTTGGGTTTTCTGTGATATGTCGATTTTGGGTTTCAGTTTTTCCACATTATTTTGTATAAAATGGGTGGTATAATGACCATTGACAAAATCGGGAACATCCATTATCCTGCTCAGAAATGGTATGGAGGTTTTAATGCCGGTAAGTTTATAGTTATCCAAAGCTCTTTTCATACGGCATATGGCTTCATACCTGTCGGTTCCCCAAACAATTAATTTGGAAATCATAGAATCGTAAAACATTGGAATTTCGTATCCCGAATAAACATAACCGTCGTGTCGAACACCGATACCCAAAGGTTCGGAAAGATATTGTATTTTACCCGGATTGGGCATAAAGTTGTTGTCGGGGTCTTCAGCATAAATACGGCATTCGATGGCATGACCGTTTTGGCGCAAATCGTTTTGCGAAAAGGTGAGTTTTTCGCCATCGGCAATTTTAATCTGTTGCTTTACAAGGTCAACACCCACAACTACTTCGGTTACCGGATGTTCTACTTGAAGCCGTGTATTCATTTCAAGGAAGTAGTAATTTAGTTTGTCGTCAACAATAAATTCGATGGTACCGGCTCCGGCATAATTCACGGCTTTGGCCGCCGCTACGGCATATTTCCCCATTTCCATACGAACTTCGGCGGTCATAATAGGTGACGGAGTTTCTTCCACTACTTTTTGATGACGCCTTTGTACCGAACATTCGCGCTCGAACAGATGAACACAGTGGCCGTGTTTGTCAGCTAATATCTGAAACTCAATATGATGTGGCGAATCTATATATTTTTCCACATAAACGGTATCGTCATCAAAAGCTGCCATCGCCTCCGACTTGGCAGCACTTACCGACGAAACAATGTCTTCCTCATTTTCAACCAAACGCATCCCTTTGCCACCTCCACCTGCACTGGCTTTTACCATCACAGGTAAACCTATTTTATTAATAATGGTAAAGGCATCTTTTATGTCTTTGATGGGTTCGGTAGTTCCAGGAACCACAGGTACACCCGCTGCAATCATAGTCTTTCGTGCCGTAATTTTGTCGCCCATAGTGTTAATAGCATAGGCATCGGGTCCTATAAAAATGATGCTCTCTTTCTCGCAACGTTGCGAAAACTTAGCATTTTCCGACAAAAATCCGTAACCAGGATGTATAGCATCGGCACCCGATTTTTTGGCCGCTTCAATAATTTTGTCGATAACAAGGTAACTCTCATTAGAAGGTGCCGGACCAATGCAATACGCCTCGTCGGCATAGCGTACGTGCATCGACTTTCTGTCGGCTTCGGAATATACCGCAACGGTGGCTATACCCATCTCACAACAGCTGCGCATTACACGTATGGCAATTTCTCCCCTGTTGGCAATTAATATTTTTTTTATCATGGAAAAATATGTTATTGTTTTGATTATCTTGATGTTAATATCATTTTATCCAAAAATTTCAGGGCGTAAAGATAAAAAAATATTAAAAGCCGCTGCGTAAAACACTTAGGGGAGGCTAAATAATATTGTAATACTCCCTAAAAATAAGGTAGATAGTTAAGATATAATATTAACTTTATAAATTTTAACTATTTAGTACTCACCAGAAAACACCAATCTCTTCGTTGGACTCATGTTGAAGTATAGTTATTTACTCAAGTAAACTCCTGAACTTCAACATTTCGTCCGCCTCAACCTTGTTGCCTACTGACAAGCACACTTGAAAATACGGTGTTTTAGTGCGGACACTATTTATGTCAACAAGTGAATTTTCATTAATGGATAATGAATTAAGAAGTTGATCAAATATCAATAAATTTGAAATGAACGAACTATGAGAAACATTAGTTTGCCTGAAAATTATTCACCGATGCAAATTATATAAAACTGAGTGGGAAAATAATGAAACGATTTTCAATTTTTGTTAAAAGTATTGAAGCTGCACGGAAAAATCAAAAATCGTTAATCTGTGTTAGATGTTCGATATTCAAAAAAGATAAATGAAACACCTATGACGAATAAATTCGACACATACGAGAATGATTATCAAGCTACGTTAGGAGTGAAATTTTGCAGCACCGTACGGTCAGTGAGTGGAATAATAAAAAAGAGAATAGGTTTTGGCGCGATTTTAGATAATGAAGCCGAAAATCATAACAAAACATAAAATACAAATAATCAATGATATGAAACAACTGTTAATGAGTTTTTGAAATATTGTGTCTATTACAACATCGAAGTATTTGCGGGTAGGTACCCAATTTTTAAAGTATAATCAAAAAACATCAAATTCGAGACTTATAAAGTTTTGGGTACTGTGAGTTAATTAGAGTAAATGATTAGTATTCGCAGCGAGTATAACGACGAAATTGGCGTTTTCGTACAAGCACCAAATAAGAGAAACATATTGCTTTTACGGTATCACTGTTAATTAATAGCGCTTTATATAATAATTCCTCAACATTTTTACATACTCAAATAAATTTTAGTTTTTATGCAACAATTAATCATGGAAAAAGTTAAAAGACATATCATTTGAATTTTCTTTTATGCATACCTATAATAATAAATGGCAAAACTATTCTCTTGCAGAGGAAAAATTGAATATTTTAACTCATGGATTGGGTTTTTTATTAAGTATACCGGCTACAGTTTTTTTAATTCTTAAAGCTTCTATGATTGGTGATGTTTGGCAGATTGTGAGCGTTAGCATTTATGGAGTAAGTTTGATAACTTTATATCTTGCTTCCACGCTTTATCATTCAGCAAAAAATAATGAAAAGAAACGAAAACTCAATGTGTTTGATCACGCTTCAATTTATTTACTTATTGCCGGTACATACACACCTTTTTTATTGGTAACTTTACGAGGACCATGGGGATGGGGACTTTTTGGGGTAATTTGGGGTGCAGCCATTGGAGGAGTTGTGTTCAAATTGTTTTATACGGGAAGATTTAATCTTGCCTCAACAATAGCTTATGTATTAATGGGTTCTATTGTTTTGGTCGCTCTTAAACCCTTGATTATAAACTTATCATTAGTAGGATTGTATTGGGTGCTTGCCGGTGGTATAAGCTATATTGTGGGCGCTGTTTGGTATTTGCAAAAAAAAATGCCCTATCATCACGCAGTTTTCCATGTTTTTGTTTTATTCGGTAGCTTATGTCATTTCGTTGCTGTTTATTCATACGTTTTAAGCTAAGCTCACATTTTATTCTTAACCAATGGGATTACCTGATTATTACAATACTATTGAAAAATCAACGGAAGGTTATTTTAAGGATCGCGGGAGTCGTTTTATTGCATTAGTTTATCACGTTACAACCGAACAAGAAGCGAAAGACAAGCTTCTCGAAGTAAAGAAAAAATATTATAATGCCCGTCATCATTGTTATGCTTTTCGTATTAATCCGGAAGACGAATTTCAGCGAAGTAATGACGACGGCGAACCTTCGGGCACGGCAGGCAAACCTATTTTGAATTTGATTTTATCGTACGAACTTTTTGATATTACCATTATTGTAATTCGCTATTTTGGAGGTATAAAGCTGGGTATTAGTGGGCTAATCAAGGCTTACAAAACTGCTACAAAAGAAGCCTTAGATAGAGCCGTTGTAATACAAAAAACTATTACACGCCAAATTTCGTTACATTTCGATTATTCGCTTATGAATATCGTAATGCGAAAAA
Organism: Bacteroidota bacterium; assembly: GCA_003232915.1. Taxonomy (GTDB): domain Bacteria; phylum Bacteroidota; class Bacteroidia; order Bacteroidales; family F082; genus Sulfidibacterium. The sequence continues at coordinate 15,719 of QIKE01000144.1, forward strand.
TTAAAGAGGAGAATCTAAAAATATTAAGTAAAACATTTGAGATAAGTTGCAATATGTTAATAGAAGTTGAGAAAAGCCGATACGTTTCTCTGATAAAAATGTTTAGTGACATATATGGCCTAACGACAAAATAGCACAACCCCAGTACTATAAATAATTAAAATTGCTTAAGGCCAGATACAACAAAAAAACAATTAAACCAATAGTAAAAACACTTTTTTTTTCACTTTTTATGAGTAATATTTGTCGATTATTTTATAGCGTATAGAATTTGATTTTCAGGGATTGTTAAATAGACCGTCTTATCGTTGTCAATGAAGTAAATGAATCATTATTTGGGAAAATTTTACACGAAGATGAATAGAAAGCATGTTGAGGTTTGGGAAAAATGTTTAATGGTTATAAAAGACAATATCCCTTTGCAGAGTTACAAAACTTGGTTTGAGCCTATTGAGCCTCTTAAGCTTGACAATAACGTATTGATAATTCAAGTGCCAAGCCAGTTTTTTTACGAGTGGCTCGAAGAGCATTACGTTAACTTGCTAAAAAAGACGATTAAAAAAGAGATCGGTACAGCTGCACGCCTCGAATACAGTATTATTGTGGATAATAGAGGTATAAACGATCGCCCTATTTCAATAAAATATCCTACATCTAATAAAAATGCTGTTCACAACAAACCTACTTCAATGCCTCTAAGTTTGAATAAAAATAGGACACGAGATATTCCCAATCCGTTTATCATTCCTGGGTTAAAAAAAATAAAGGTTGAATCGCAACTCGTTGAATCTTATTCGTTTGACAATTTTGTGGAAGGTGATTGTAATCGTCTGGCTCGATCGGCAGGTTGGGCAGTGGCCGAAAATCCTGGCAAAACAGCTTTTAACCCTTTATTTATTTATAGCAATGTGGGGCTTGGCAAAACACATCTTGCACATGCTATCGGCCTTCAAGTAAAAGAAAATTTCCCTGAAAAAACCGTGCTTTATGTTCAAACCGAACAGTTTATTCAACAGTATATTGATTCGGTGAGAAATAATAATCGAAATGACTTTGTCCACTTTTACCAGATGATTGACGTTTTGATGCTCGACGATATTGAATTTTTGGCGGGAAAAGAAAAAACCCAAGATACATTTTTCCATATTTTCAACCACTTGCACCAAGGCAACAAACAAATTGTATTAACCAGCGATAAGCCTCCCGTTGAAATCAAAGGTGTAGAGCCGCGCTTACTTTCACGCTTTAAATGGGGATTGGCTGCCGACTTGCTAGTGCCCGACCTTGATACAAGGATAGCAATTTTAAGAAAAAAACTTTATGCCGACGGAATCGAAATACCTAATGATGTAGTTGAATATCTGGCCTATAGCATTACTACTAACATTCGCGAAATGGAAGGTGCCCTCATTTCTATTCTTGCCCAATCGTCGCTGAACAAAAAACTTATTACTATTGATTTGGCCAAGCAGATGATTGACAAGTTTGTGAAAAATTCAACACGTGAAATTTCTATCGACTACATACAAAAAGTAGTTTGCGATTATTTTAACCTTCCTATTGAGGTTATTAACTTAAAAACCCGAAAACGTGAAATTGTTCAGGCGCGTCAATTAGCCATGTATTTTTCAAAAAAACACACAAAAAATTCTCTTGCAACCATCGGTTTGCACTGTGGTAATAAAGATCATGCAACGGTGTTGCATGCTTGCCGCACCGTAAATAACCTGATGGAAACCGATAAACAATTTCGTGTGTATGTAGATGAACTTGATAAAAAATTAAAATTTTAGATTGGGGTTGACTTTTATCCCACTAAATTTCTTTTTTTTAACAATTTACTTTATTGCAAAATAATAGAGATGTCATAGATCACAGTTTTTTATTGCCGTTTTAATATCTACAACTATTCGGCCGGTTTATAATGATACATTTCAACATGATACGATAAAATGGATTTGATAAATATTCAAATATTTTTCATAATAAAATCTTATTTTATTGATTTTCTGTAGGTAACGTTTTTTTGTGATTTAGTTAAAAAGTATTAAAAATATTAGTACTGTAATATTCAATGTGTTAAAAATATCATTTCAGCTGAATAGTTACTAAAAATTTAATATTTTTAGCTTCTACCTATTGAAAATTTACTTACTTTTCACGCATAAAAAACATAAGCTTATGAATGTATTATTTGTTGGATTCGAGAATGTTTGCCGTACGTCAATGGCAGAGGCACTTCTCAAAAAAAAATTTGAAAATGAAGGTATTGAAGGCGAAGTGGATTCAGCCGGTTTTGAATCTTTCTTTATAAACGATCCTCCGAACGAACACGCTGTACGTGTGGGAAAAATTTACGGATATGATGTTAAAGGAAAAATGCGGCTTTTCCTGAAAGAAGATTTTGATAAATTTGACAAAATCTATGTTATGGATACTAAAAACTATAATGATGTCATTTATCTTGCCAAGATACGGGAACGCAAACAAAAGGTAGATTATTTGATGAACCTTATGGAGCCAGGTAAAAATATTTCAATCACCAACCCTTTAGATAGTGGTTTGGAAGATTGCCATAACACTTTTAAAAAGCTTGATAAAGTTACTGATAAACTTGTTGAGTTAGTAAAAACAGGTAAGCTATAAGAATATTGAACAACATTGCTTTTCCGGATAAAGAACAAATTTTGTTGGCAGCAGGCAGAATTGTTTCTATGGTGCATCATACTCCTGTTATAACATCGGCTACTTTCGACACTATGTGGCAAACATCACTCTTTTTCAAATGCGAAAATTTTCAAAAAGCAGGAGCTTTTAAATCACGAGGTGCTATCAATGCTGTTTTTTCGCTTTCGGACGAACAAGCACAACACGGCGTGTGTACACATTCGTCTGGCAATCATGCACAAGCACTTGCCCGAGCGGCAAAGTTGCGTGGTATTGTTTGCTATATTGTTATGCCCAAAAATGTTCCGTTGGTAAAAGTGGCTGCTGTGGAAGGCTACGGAGGAATTATCACTTTCTGCGAACCCACATCGGAGGCTCGCGAAAAAACCCTTTCAACGGTAAAGGCCAAAACAGGCGCAACCGAAATACATCCCTACGACAATTTGCAAGTAATCGCCGGTCAGGCTACTGCCGCATTGGAATTGTTGTATGAAATTCCTGAAATAGATATTGTTCTTGTACCCGTTGGGGGTGGTGGGCTACTCAGCGGTACTGCCCTTTCGGCATATTGGTTTTCCGAAAAAACCAAAGTTATCGCTTGCGAACCTGATGGTGCTGACGATGCACGAAAATCTTTCGTTAGCGGCAAAATTATCCCATGTATTAATCCTCAAACTATTGCCGACGGATTACTTACATCACTTGGTAAATTAACTTTTCCGATTATACAAAATTATGTTTCTGATATCGTAACAGTGGAAGATAAAAGTATAAAAAAAGCTATGAAGCTAATTTACGAAAGAATGAAAATCGTTGTCGAACCGTCAGCAGCGGTACCGTTGGCAGCTATTTTGGAAAATAAAATTGTGAGTAGAGGGAGAAAAGTCGGTATTATCTTGTCGGGTGGTAATGTTGATACAAACAAACTTACCGAACTTTTACAATAATCATTAGAATGAAAAAAGGAAAACTTTATTTAATACCTGTTAGTATTGGTAATAACGAAAATTTAAAAATGATTATTCCCTCTTATAATTTTGAAATTATCGGAAAGTTACGGTATTTTATCGTTGAAAAAGAGCGAACTGCCCGAAGGTTTATCAGTATAGCCGGACATCCCCTTTCCATCGACGATTTAACATTTTATGAATTAAACAAACATGACAAACATCAAAATATCAATTTTTTTTTAGAGCCTGTAAAGCGCGGATTTTCAATAGGCCTAATGTCGGAAGCCGGAACGCCTGCCATTGCCGATCCTGGTAGTCTGTTGGTGGCTCAAGCCCACCAATTGAATATTGAAGTGGTTCCACTTGTTGGTCCCAATTCCATTTTACTTGCCCTTATGGCATCGGGCTTTAACGGACAGGGTTTTGCCTTTCACGGTTATTTACCTATCGACGGTAGCAAAAGATTTGAAAAGCTGAAAGATATTGAAAATGATATATATAGGAAAAACCAAACTCAAATTTTTATCGAAACGCCATACCGTACCGAACAAATGCTAACCGCAATAATAAAAGCTTGTAATATAAACACCAAGCTAAGTATTGCTTGCGATCTAACTCTTAAAACCGAGTGGATAAAAACCTTATCTATTGCTCGTTGGCAAAAACAAACACCGACCCTCCGTAAGAGGCTAGCCGTTTTTCTACTCTTTAAATAAATTTTTGGTTTTATTGTAAAAACTTCATCCATGCTTGTTAATGTTGATAACCACCGTTTCCATGGACATGTTTGTGTGATCGTTCGTTTTCCGAAGGATCGCGAATATCAAGGACGGTTCCCGAAAAATGAAGATTTTTGCCTGCAAGCGGATGATTAAAATCCATAATGATGCCGTTATCTTTCACAGCAACAACCATTCCGTCAAGCGGATTGCCATCTTGATCTTGCATAGTAATAATTTTGCCAACGGCAATCATTTCTTTGTCAATCAAACCGCCCACTTCAAAAATTTCCTTTTCCAGTTCGATAATAGCTTCTTCGTTAGAATTACCATAGGCCTCTTCGGCGGTGAGGTTAAAGGCAAAATTTTCTCCCGACTCCAAACCGTTAAGACTACTTTCAAAGGCAGGTAGCAAAGTGCCTGTACCAAACAGATGAATAAAGGGTTTGCTTTCGTCAACTTTTTGAATCACATCGCCTTCGGCATTGTCTTTACGTAAAGTGTAAGTTAATGTTACAACAGTGTTTTTACTGACTTTCATACTAAAATTTATTAGTAAACAAGTGGGCAAAAGTACTAAAATATGCTGACGCCCCAATTTTTTTCTTATTATTGTAATTATTTTAAAAAACATACGTTTTATTCATTAAAAATATCAAACGATTGAAAGAAACCATTCTTAGCATAAATAGTTTAAGCAAATCATACGGTAAAATAAACGCCCTTGACAACCTAAGTTTTGAGGTACATAAAGGTGAAATTTTTGGTTTGCTTGGCCCCAATGGAAGTGGAAAAACCACTACACTTGGTATTCTTTTGGGGATTATTTTAAAAAATAGCGGTAACTTCACTTGGTTCGGAGAAAATCCGAAACCTGCTACCAGAAAACATATTGGCGCACTTCTGGAAAGCCCTTTGTTTTATCCTTACCTTAATGCCATCAACAATTTGAAAATTATTGTCGATATTAAAGGGGGAAGTTATAGCCAAATTGATGAACTGTTAAAACTTACGAGATTATACGACAGACGCCACAGTAAATTTAAAACCTTTTCGTTGGGGATGAAACAACGACTTGCCGTTGCGGCAGCACTTATAAACCAGCCCAAAGTACTGATACTCGACGAACCAACCAATGGCCTCGACCCTCAAGGTATTGCCGACATTCGTGAATTAATACTGAAAATAGCCTCCGAAGGTATTACAATTATTTTTGCCAGCCACATTTTAGATGAAGTGGAGAAAATTTGTAACCATGTTTGCGTACTTAACAAGGGGAAAAAACTTTATGCCGGTAGCGTAGAGAAAGTATTGCACAGCTTATCTGTATTAGAACTTGGATATAATGATTTGGTAAAACTTCAAAAGAGTATAAAAAATTTCGACTGGTATAGCTCGTCAACACAAAATAATGAAAAACTTATTGTTAAATTGAGCAAAACCGTCGATACGAGTACAGTTAATAAACAACTTGCCGAGATGGGGATTTACCTGAATTATTTGTCATTACAAAAGAAAAGCTTAGAAAAATATTTCCTTGAACTTTTATCGGATGATTATGTATAGATTATTAAAAATTGATTTTCGAAAATATTTTTATAGCCGTACTTTTTGGATACTAAGCATTGTGTATCTTACTTTAATGGTTTTGGTGTTTTTCGGCATCGAAAAGTTTTTAAATACCTTTATGCATAATGCCTCGAAAAATGCAGCAATTCCCATCCCTAATTTTTCACTTTATAGCTTTCCGTATGTTTGGCAAAACATGGCTTACCTCGCCGGATTTTTTAAGATTTTTCCTGCACTTATCATTCTTATTTATGTTACTAATGAATTCAATTACAAAACTATACGACAAAATGTAATGAATGGATTGAGTAGAGAGCAGTTCTTGCTTTCAAAAGTTATCTTTGTTTTTCTCTATTCGGCTATTGCCACTCTCGTTCTCTTTCTTTCGGCACTAATTCTCGGACTTATTCACTCTACGGGTTATCAAGGAAATATTTTTCAACATGCCGGATTCTCACTTGCCTATTTTCTCGAAGTTTTTACTTTTTCAATTTTGGGATTAATGATAGGTTTTTTACTAAAACGTTCAGGGCTGGCAATAGGAACTTTAATTTTGTATTATTATATCATTGAACCTGTTATTTCTTTTAAGATTTCCGGCAAAATAAGCAGTTTTTTCCCAGTAAAGTCAATGAGTAACCTTATTGACGTCCCCAACTCTTCTTTAATGAAACTCTTTGGAATGAATTTTCGTGATTATGTAGCGACACAAGATGTAGTGATGTGTATAATTTATTCGTTTTTGTTTATAGGGATTGTGTGGTTACATCTGAAACATAGTGATTTGTAATATGGTTGCAAAAACAAATAGTGCATTATTAATATTAGCTACATTGTTTTTGACAGCTTGTTTGCCTACTCAAATGCTGAAAAAACATACCTCCGTTAATCGGCAAAAAGTTTTTTCGGGAAACATTGCACGGGTTAACAATGCACTCGAACATTTATCGAAATCGGTGGGGAAAGTAAGCACCATTGCATTTTATATGACTTACTCTTTTTTTAAACAAGAAAATATTGTCCCAGCCCTTATTACCGATTCGGTTTTGAATGTAGCTGCTATTTCAAAAACGCTTACTAATCAGGCCTTTTCGGGAACGGCATGGGTAGTTTATAGCAGTAGCGATATTATAGGTTTAATTACTTGTGCTCACGTAGTGATTTTTCCTGATACAATTTATTCTTTTTATCCCGAAAATAGTAAATCGTTAATAAATGTAGCAATAAAAACAAAACAAAAAATCTATATTACTAGTATTGCTAATGAGGGCGAGGCGACCCTTGTTGCTTACGATAAGGTAAGCGACATTGCATTGCTAAAATTAAATGTCGATTCGGAAAAGGAACGACCACCGGTTATTGGTTTCGAAAAAGGTAAAAGTAGCAATTTTGGATGGGGAACTCCTGTGTATATTATGGGTTTTCCGCAGGGTAAAAAATTGGTAACCAGGGCTATACTGAGTAAGCCTCGAAGACTCAACAACGATTTTTTTGTTACCGATGCACTTTATAATCGTGGCATTAGCGGTGGACCTGTTATTGCCCAATCAGACAAAATTCCATATTTTAAACTGATAGGTATGGCAGCTTCGGCATCGGTCAACCGGATAATGTATCTTGAACCGCATGTGGAAAAATCTCAAACTTTTATCCCCCAAGGTATATTTCGTGGCGATGCGGTTATCAATACAGCTCAAGTGATTAAATATGGAATTACATATTCTGTTGGTATGGAAAATATTATAAAATTTATTTATGAAAATAATGAGGCTTTAACCCGTAACGGTTTTGTGGTTGATTATTTTTTTAAAAAATAATTACGATTTGTTATTTTTTTACTTAAAATAATATCATATTTGTCAAATTGTTTTCCAATCTGTAGTAATATGAAGCCAAACTGATGAAAAACAAGTATGTAGAGTTTAATGATTTTAATAGAACAACTTAAATTTAAGCAATTTGAGAAATAAATTTTCAATAACAAATGAAAAGTTCGACCAATATCAAATAAGCTTTGGAAAGCGATTTTTTGACGTTGTTTTCTCACTTATGGCCATCATTATTTTTTTCCCTTTTATGGTATTGATTGCCATTGCAATACAATTAGAATCAAAAGGCCCAATAATCTATAAAGCGCGCAGAGTAGGTTCGGGTTTCGACATTTTTAACTTTTATAAGTTCCGTTCTATGTATAAGGATGCCGATAAACAGTTGAACAAACTCTCGGAAATGAACGAATATCTGAAAGCTTTTAAAAAAGGAGATGATTTTATTATGAAAGTTGCAAAGTGCCCAGACTGTAAAAAACTGGGACATCCCTGTTCGTCAATTTTATACATTGATGGTGTGGAAATATGCGAAAACTATTATTTAAAACTTAAAAAAGAGCAACTGTTAGAACGTGTATTTTTTAAAGTGAAAGACGATCCGCGTATTACCAAAGTTGGTAGGTTTCTTCGAGAATTGCATCTTGATGAATTCCCGCAGTTCTATAATGTATTAAAAGGAGAAATGTCAGTGGTGGGAAATCGCCCTTTACCAATTTATGAGGCTGTTAAACTTACTACTGACGAATGGGCTTATCGTTTTATGGCGCCGGCCGGAATTACAGGCCTGTGGCAACTGAATTCGGGAGAAATACATAATGCCGAAGACCGTATCCGCCTTGATAACCAATATGCTATGATTTCCAATACATGGATTGATTTGAAAATAATTATCAAATCAATTATTTACTTCTTTAAATTTAGGAAAAGTGTGTATTAATCATCAGACATAAAAATATCAACTTCCGGTGGGATGTTGCGATTGAATTGGCTACAGGTGCTTTTGAGAAATCCGATGTTAATGAAAAAGGCGTAGCAAAAGAAGAAAATAAAAATTACTTATACTTAATTGATTATTCCCGTTAGGATATTTGTGAAAACAATTGAGAAATTAGTTTTGGTAAATACGTAATGGGCACAAGTACAGGCTGTACCATTTGTCAATTCACTTATTTGTTTTTAGCAATTGATGCCCAATTGCACATTCCAAGCATCGCTTTTTGTTGCAATAGTTTTCTTTGAGATGAACCATTGCCTGCGACTGCATAGCGTTTTCGCAACCTATACCCAGCTGATTAAAATGGTTAATAATGTTATTGCTTTCGCCTTTGATTTGTTCGAGCCAGTCGATGGCTTTTTCTGTTAAATCCGTGCGATTGTGATATTTTCCGTAAATAAAAACAAAAGGGATAACGGTATTTATCAGCAAAAGTTCAATAGAATTTTTGCCCAGCGATTTTGAGTGTTTATTTTCAGTTTTCACATCAAATTGATAATGATTGTTCCAATAGTCAGAGGCTTTTACTTTAAAAAGCCCAGTAAGTATTTTTAGATTTTCCTCGCTAATAATCCGGTGTAGCAACGAAGAAGAACGAAAGATAAGGTGTGCAAATTGCGAAATTCGAATTGTGGGAAAATTGGCAGGACGCATGCGCATAAAGCGCCAGATTTTTTTTTCGAGCGGTTGTAAGCTATATTTTTCCGACAAAAAACGGTATTCATTCAACAATGCTTTGGGGTACTCATCTTTGTATTTTTCCAACAGCAAGCCGGCCTGTCCGTATAACAAAGCTTCGATTTGGTGCAGATTTTGGCTATGTGTTGCCAAAATTTTCAATGGCATTGTTTTAGCCAATAGTTCAAAGGCATCGTTGTTGGCTTTAAAACCGAAATATCGTGATAGTTTTTGGTAAAACACTTCCTGAAAATTGTTTCTTACTGATTTGAGATTTCTTGTGATATCGTCAGACTTTTTTTCAAGCCGTTCCACAGCAAGACGATGAAGCCAGCTAAGAAGTGTAAAATAATCAATTTTGTCAATGTCGTTTTCACAGGCAATCCATCGTTCCGACGCAATATAAGATTTGTATTTGTTGTAAATGTTTGTGTCATAACTATTTTTCAACTCCAGTGTAGGAATCTTTTTACTGTTTTGCCTCAACACATTACGATCGTTTTCATACACTACATGTAGAATAATGTTGTCATAAGCTGGGTCGGATTGGTGTTTGTGCAAATACCAGTCCGACGATTTAACGTGTATTTCAACATTTCCAGCCCAAGTTGTGTCGTCAATTTTTATCAAAGCATTAAAAAAATCGGGACCACTATCGGTATTTTGACTTCCCGGTTTTAAAATCGCGACACTATCTCCATTTGTTAATGTCATATTACCTTGAAACAATCGAAATTTCCAAAGGTATGAAAGAAACTTTTCATTCATAATTATTTGTTTTACAAAATGTTAATTCAAAAATAGATCAAATATCAAAACTATTGCGTTAAATTATAATTTTTATGTATTTTTGTCGCAATATTAAATTTCTTTTGTGATGGCTAACGAAGCCCTGTTAATTTCCGCAATCGGGTATAAAGTTAGGAAATTAATTGATGCGAACGAAAAGCTTTCAAAAGAAAATGAGCAATTGAAAAATGAGCTTGAAAAAGCCCGCGTTCTTATTGAACAATTGCAAAACGAATTGGAAAACAAGCGAAACGAATTAATGAAAATTTCGCTTGCAAATGCACTAATGAACCAAGAGAGTGTTGAGAAGGGCATCGAAATCATCGACCTATTAGTTGGTGAAATAGATAAAGGGATAGATATTTTGAGCGACTGAAAAATTTAAAATGTCTTGGAAACAAAGGTTTTGAACATAACGGTAAACATTGCTGGCCGGCCTTACAAAATGACTGTAAAACCACAACAGGAAGAAACTGTTCGTAAGGCAACAAAACTTGTGAACCGGGCAATAACTGAGTATGCTCATTCGTTTGAATATAGCGATCAGCAGGATTTGGTGGCAATGGTTGCCCTGCAGTTCGCTACTGATGCGGTAAGTCTTCAAAAGGAAAAGAACTTTAGGGAAAAAGAGATGGAACAAAAGCTTAAAGAGATGGATCAGTTGCTTACAAGCAATATTTAAACCGAAAGAAACGTTCTTAATAATAATAAAGATTTAACCCACATAATCTAATGTTTGTAAACTCAACACTACAACATTTAGGGTGAAGCTCAGGAAATTTTAGAACAGGCCTGTTTACCTTCGCGGGATTTGCTTCGGCAGACGCTGGACGTTCGAGAGTTTCGGCACCCCTATGCGTTTTTATTCGGGGTTTACTATAGCTCTATGATTGTGTGGGTTTTTTTTAGCGCATTTGCAAGCACAAAAAAGCATGTGCTATGTATATATTTTTTAATATTCTTGAAGCCTTTGGAGCATTGGGGCTTGGTGTCGTTATTACACTGACAGTGTTGAGAAAGTCGATGCTGAAAAAAAGTAATGCTATCCTTGAAGAGGCCAAAGAAAAGGCAGAAATAATTAAAAAAGAAAAAATTCTTCAAGCTAAAGAAAAGTTTCTCCAACTCAAAGCCGAGCACGAGAAAATGATTAATGAAAAAAACAACCACATTCAGCAAGCCGAAAGCCGGATACGTAAAAAAGAGCAAAGTCTGTCGCAAAAATTACAAGACGCTCAACGAAAACAAAGTGAACTTGATAAGCTAAGAACTAACCTTAGCAATCAGTTGTATATTCTTGATAAAAAACAGCATGAGGTTGACATACTGCACGAAGAACAAGTGAAACAACTCGAAGTGATAAGTAGCCTTTCCGCCGACGAAGCCAAAGCGCAACTTGTCGAATCGCTCAAAGAAGATGCTCAAGCCGAAGCTATGGTGCTTATTCGCGATATTTCGGAAGAAGCAAAGTTAACAGCAGAGCGTACTGCTAAAAAAATTGTTATAGAAACCATACAACGAACTGCTGCCGAACATACCATCGACAATACGGTAACGGTATTTAATATCGACAGCGACGAAATCAAAGGCCGCATTATCGGACGCGAAGGACGAAATATCCGCGCACTCGAGGCGCTTACGGGAATAGAAATTATTATAGACGACAGCCCCGATGCTATTTTGCTTTCGGGTTTTGACCCTATCCGTCGCGAAATCGCACGTTTGTCATTACAAAAACTGGTTTCCGATGGTCGTATTCATCCTGCTCGTATCGAAGAAATAGTCTCCAAAACCAAAAAAGAAGTGGAACAGGAGATACTCGAAGTTGGAAAACGTACGGTTATCGATTTGGGTATCCACAATATGCACCCCGAACTGATTCGTTTAATAGGCCGTATGAAATACCGTTCTTCATACGGACAAAATTTATTGTCGCACTCTATCGAAGTAGCTAACTTGAGTGCCACTATGGCCGCCGAATTAGGCCTTAATACCAAAAAAGCCAAACGTGCCGGACTACTGCACGACATTGGTAAAATAGCCGAAAATGAGGCCGAATTGCCTCATGCCTTGCTAGGAATGAAATTCGCCGAAAAATACAAGGAAAAACCAGACGTGTGCAATGCAATCGGTGCTCACCACGACGAAATTGAAATGGAAACTCTTATAGCTCCTGTTGTTCAGGTTTGTGATGCTATTTCGGGTGCGCGCCCCGGCGCCCGTCGGGAAGTTGTAGAAGCCTATATCCAACGATTGAAAAAATTAGAAGATATGGCACTTACTTATCAGGGAGTGGTGAAAACGTATGCTATACAAGCCGGACGCGAATTGCGCGTAATTGTTGGCGCCGACAGAGTTTCCGATGAAGAAGCTGATACCTTGTCGTACGAATTGTCGAGGAAAATTCAAGAAGAAATGACCTACCCCGGTCAAATAAAAATTACGGTAATTCGTGAAACTAGGGCAATAAACTATGCTAAATAACGATTCTATTTATTGCCGCTTTTTATTTTTTTGCAGAAAGTAAAGCCCTGTTATTTTTAAATGTTTTTTATGTATCAATCTTTGTAAAGTAACTTGTTATGAGAAAAACTGTATTCTTTGTGATTTTTTTAACCATTGCCTTAGGGGTGAAAGCACAATATGTTTTCGAAAAAGACGATATAATGTATAATGTGGGAATAGCTATCCCCGATGCATTCGGTTTGGTGCCCTCAATAAATTTTAGCGGCGAATTCGGAGCTATCCCAACGGGTGACGTGGGCATTATTTCTTTTGGCGGTGTTGTTGCTTATCAAATTGCAAGTTTAAGCTATTACGTTCCAGGCGCAAACGGTAATTATACTTTCCATCGCTTTTATTTTGGCCCGCGAGCTATCTGGCATTTACATACTTTCACCAGCAACAAATATGATCTTTATGCCGGTTTGGGAGTCGGAATTCAAATTCACTCGGGCTACAACAACTATTGGGGTGAGCGGATTGCGAGTTCTGCCTTTTTAAGTGGTGAATCGTTTATCGGCGGTCGATATATTTTTAAGCCAAATTTAAGTTTTTTCGCCGAAGCAGGTTACGGCGCATTAGCAGTGTTGAAATTCGGCCTGACTTTTAAAATGTAATATGTGAATTTTGAAATCGGAAATTTACCTCATTTCAAATACGCTAAAAAAAATAAAATATTAATTTATCATCGAACCTTACATCCGCAACTGAGTTATTAACAAAACAGGTCAAATAACTGTGTAAAAATAATTTACACAGCATTTGACCGTATAATTTTATCACTTATTTTTTGGCATAAAATAAACAAAGATAAAATGATGAGCATAAAAGAAAAAAAATTACTTGGAGACGTCAGTCCTTTTTCAGGAATTTCTTTTGTGAATAAGATGTTTGACAGTTCAGGTCTTAGTAATTAGATAGACAATGAATTAGGAATGAGGAGCAAGTTGGTTGGCTATAGTTGTCAATGTAAAGTTCAAGCAAGAAGAAACACTCAGCCGGGCTTATGGATTACAGGCCGAAGAAAATATCTTAATCAATCGCTCCATTATGGATGCCGGTTCATATTCAAAAAACATAATTGATGTGGTAGCACAAAACAGCAAACTCTTTTACATCAGGGCAAACAGAAGCGGCAATTTATTTAAACAGATAGGGCAA
>QIKE01000136.1 GCA_003232915.1 Bacteroidota bacterium
TTGTCAAAAAGCAAGAGGGAGCATGGATATGAAATTTTATCACTTTTCTTAGCGTATTTTTCTCGAAAACACAATTCCCATTTCCCTGTGGGTAGGGTTTTTTTTATACCTCAAAAAGAATCTGGCATTGTATATTCCAGATTATCAAATACTTAGTAATAACTGTCTAAAGAACTAAACATATGAAAACTTTACTCAAAATTCTTCTATAATGCGCTAAAGATCTACGACTATTCCACACCGGTATTTTTAATCGACATTTCCGAAAGTTCTTTGTCGATGTGAAACATCCCAGCTTTGTCATTTCCTACAAGTTTTATTTTATTGAGAATAGTACTTATTAAACTTTCTTCCTCAATTTGTTCGGTAATAAACCATTGCAAGAAATTGCCGGTAGAATAATCTCTTTCTTCTACCGTAAGACCGTATATATCGTTGATGTATTCAGTAATAGATTCTTCGTGCTTCAATACTTGCGTAAAAACATCAAGCAGGGATGCATATTCCGATTGAGGTTCTTCAATGGCGAATAGATGGGCAAAGCCCCTACGGTTGTTAACATAATGTATCATTTTCATTAAATGCATACGCTCTTCATCGGAATGTTTGTAAAGAAAATCAGCTGCACCTGGATAGCCGTTTACTTCACACCAGATAGCCATAGATAGATATAAACGCGAGGAAAATTCCTCTTTTGTGATTTGATTGTTTAGGGCTGTTTCTATTTTTGGATTTAACATTGCTAAAATATTTTTGGTGAATAAAATTATTTGTTTCTTTTGCATACAAAAGTAACTAAAAACAAATTGACTTTGCGTTTTGTTTGAAGATTTTAAAACCCGTGCTATTTTATGTGAACTGTTTGTGCAAAACAAAGTCAATCGCCTCTTTTTATGCTACAATAATTCCGTAATACTCTAAATGATTGCCTGTTATTAATGGCGATTGTTTGTATTGGTTGCAAAAGAGTAAGAAATAGTGTTTTATAATTATAACAAATTTTAATTTATAATATTGCTATTTCCTGTTTTGTCAATCCGGTTTCGTTGATTATTTCTTATATGGAAGCGCCTAACCCGAGCATTTGCTTTGCCAACATATCTTTTTATTACTTTGCTTTTTATTTTGAGTTTTATGGCAATATGCTGGTATTATGCGTTTTGAAAAGCTGCGCAGGATTTGGAGTAGCAACCTGCAGTACCAAAACATATTTGTAAATGCCAAAGCCGAAAAGGTTTTTGGAATAGGGACTATAAAGCATAAAGGAAAGCCTGTTTGGCCGCCATCATTATAAAAATGCTTTTTAAATTCAGTGAAATCAAAGCATTTTTTATTGTAAGAATTTCAGATGGAACTGTTAAGGTAATTAGTTTATTTTTGCAAAAAACTAGTATTTGGTGAAAGCAACCACATTACTAAAATATTTTGGTGAGAGCGAATCAGTGGGGCAATTAAGAAAAGGACTTGCGACAAACCGGCATTTGCAGCTCAGAGGTCTTAAAGGTTCGGCATTGGCTCTCGTGCTTGCCACGCTTTTTGAGCAGCCTGGCAAACAACAGCATCTTGTAGTTATCCCCGATAGGGAAGAAGCCGTTTATTTTTACAACGATCTCGAAAACTTACTCGGCGATGCCGATAGCGACCACAGTAAAAAGAAAGTGCTGTTTTATCCAACCTCTTACAAACGACCTTATGAAGCTGCTAACCTCAACAAAGCTTATCAACTGTCGCGCACCGAAGTCTTAAAACGCTTTTTGAACGACGATAGGAAAGCCATTATCGTAACATTTCCCGAAGCTCTTAGCGAAAAAGTGGTTACACGCCGGTTTTTAAAAAAAAATATGATGAAACTGCAACAGGGTGAGAAAGTTTCTCAAGATTTCGTTACCGACCTGTTGCTTGATTTCGATTTTGAGATGGTTGATTTTGTTGCCGAGCCAGGACAATTTACCTTACGTGGCAGTTTGGTCGACGTTTTTTCGTTTTCGGACGACCATCCTTTTCGTATTGAGTTTTTCGGTGATAGGATAGAATCGATCCGCTCTTTTAATCCCACTTCGCAACTTTCGGTGGAAAAGTTAAAACATATCACCATTTTGCCCAATATGCAAGACAGGAACATTGTAGAATCAAAAGTCGATTTTTTTGATTACATCCCATTGAGTACTTGGCTCTGGTTAGAAGAAACCGAACTGATATGCGGGAAAATTTTACACGAATACGAGCAATCTTTGACGATTTTCAAGCAACTTAGCGAAACAATGCATTTACAACCCACCGACTTGTTTGTTGATGGCCAGCGGTTTGTTGAAAAAATAAAAGATTTTAAAACTCTCGAAACAGGACAAAAAATCTATTTTGAGAAATCTTTCGAAGTTGGGTTTCACCAAACAATACAACCGGCTTTCAATAAGAATTTCGAATTTCTCATTAAAGACCTTTCGAAAAAAAACAAAGAAGGTTACAGAAGTTTTATTTTATCTTCGAATTTAAAGCAAATAAATAGGTTACAGTATATTTTTGAAGATATTACGGAAGATAGACTTACAGCGGAAAAACCCGAATTTGAGGCTATAAACATCGGTTTGAGCAAAGGGTTTGTCGACAACGACCTGAAACTGTTGTGTTATACCGATCATCAAATTTTTGAGCGTTATTATAAATTCAGATTACGCGAAGGTTTCGGAAGAAAAGAATCACTTAGCATTAGTGATATGTACGACATGAAACCAGGCGATTTTGTAACCCACATCGACCACGGCGTTGGTCGCTTCGACGGCTTGCAGATTATTAACAACAACGGCAAAAAACAGGAAGCTATCCGATTGATATACAAAAACAACGATATCCTATACATAAATATTCATTCGCTACACCGTATTTCGAAATTTGTGGGGAAAGAAGGTACTGAACCTCAGTTGAGCAAACTCGGCTCGGGAGCATGGAGCCGTTTGAAAAACAAAACCAAATCTAAGGTTAAAGACATTGCTCGTGATTTGATAAAGTTGTATGCTAAAAGAAAAGCTTCCAAAGGTTTTGCTTTTTCACCCGACACCTATTTGCAAAACGAACTCGAAGCTTCATTTATTTATGAAGACACTCCCGATCAGCTTAGATCGACCCTTGACGTTAAAAACGATATGGAAAAACCGTATCCTATGGACAGACTAATTTGTGGCGATGTAGGTTTTGGAAAAACCGAAGTAGCCATCAGAGCGGCTTTCAAGGCGGTGGCAGACAACAAACAGGTGGCCGTGCTAGTGCCTACAACAATTCTTGCGCTTCAACATTACAAAACCTTTAGCAACAGACTGAAAGATTTTCCCGTGAGCATCGACTACATCAATCGGTTTAAAAGCAACAAACAACAAAAAGAAACACTGAAAAAAATTGTAGAAGGGCATCTGGATATTCTTATAGGTACGCATCGTATTTTAAGTAAGGATGTGAAATTTAAAGATTTGGGGATTTTTATTGTTGATGAAGAACAAAAATTTGGTGTTGCTGCCAAAGAGAAATTGCGACAATTGCGTACCACGATAGATACCCTTACGCTAACGGCCACACCAATTCCACGAACGTTACAATTTTCGTTAATGGGTGCTCGTGATCTTTCCATAATCAACACACCGCCGCCCAATCGCTATCCTATTCGCACAGAGCTACGATCTTTTAATCTCAATACTATACGCGAAGCTATTATTTACGAAGTATCGCGTGGGGGACAGGTTTTTTTTGTACACAATCGTATACAAAACATTATGGATGTTTACGATATGTTGCAAAAGTTTGTTCCAGATGTCCGTATAGCTGTGGGGCATGGACAACTCGAAGGACATAAACTGGAAAAAGTGATGTTCGATTTTATAAACGGGTTGTACGATGTATTGCTTTCGACCACAATTATCGAATCGGGGCTTGACATTTCCAATGCTAACACCATAATCATCAACGAGGCACAAAATTACGGACTTTCCGATCTTCATCAATTGCGAGGACGTGTAGGGCGCTCCAACAAAAAGGCTTTTTGCTACTTGCTCACTCCACCCTTTATTTCCCTCTCGAAAGGTGCACGCAAACGGCTGAAAGCCATTACCGATTTCGCCGACCTCGGTAGTGGATTTAATATTGCCCTACGAGATCTCGACATTAGGGGTTCGGGAAATATCCTCGGAGCCGAACAAAGCGGTTTTATTTCCGAAATAGGAATGGAAATGTATCACAGGATACTTGACGAAGCAATACAAGAACTGAAAGAGAAGGAGTTTAAAGCCTTATATACTTCTGAAAATCAACAAGATTTTGTGAAAGAATGCCAGTTAGAAACCGATCTCGAAGTACTCATTCCTTCTGGCTACGTATCGAATATTACCGAACGTTTGAACTTGTATAAAGAACTTGATTCAGCAAAAGACGAAAAAACATTATTAGAGTTTGTAGGAAGGCTTAATGACCGTTTTGGCGAATTACCCTCCCAAGTTATTGATCTTATCAACTCGGTAAGGTTGCGTTGGTTGGCCAAAGAAGTCGGATTCGAAAAACTTGCACTCCGTTTCGGTCGAATGACCGGCTATTTTGCCGCTAATGCAGGCTCGAAATATATTCAATCGGAACAATTTGGAAAAGTTCTCGAATTTATCAAAGACAACCCCAAAGATGTGGTATTGAAAGAAAGCAAAGACAAACTTATTTTGCGTTATGAAAATATTTATTCTGTTTCCGAAGCTTTGGAAAAGTTAAAGCAACTGACAGGATAAAAGCATATATTTTTTGAGGAATGAGAATTGATTTAGTGATAAAAGAATATTTACAATTCCTAAATCTGCGTAACTGTCTATTATATCTTTGTAAAAAGTCAAAAGAACTACATTTAACAAAAGAAATAGTTTAAGCAAAAGAATGTAAACCTAGCTGTAGCTACCAATTCATATTATCTGTCGGGACACTAAAAAATATTATTTTTTATGCTTGCGTTGGTCACGTTTTACAGTTTGCATTACATTTCCTACTTCGTCAAGTACATCATCGCTAATGTCGTATTTGGGATTACCATAAAGAAGAACAGGACCACCGGCTTTGTCGAACACAAAGCCAATATTTTTTGTGGTGGCGATAGTTTCAATGGCGTTAAATACTTTTTCTTGAATAGGTTGAACCAATTCTTGTCGTTTTTTAAACAACTCGCCTTTGGGCCCGAAATATTTTTTTTGCAAGTCTTTAGCTTCTTTTTCTTTAGCTACTATTTCATCTTCACGTTTTTTTTTCACATCGGCAGGAAGCAATACCGATTCGGCTTGATACTTTTTATAGAGGTCGCTAACTTCTTTGTATTTGGCATCGACTTCTTTTTGCCATTTTTTCGACAAGCCGTCGAGTTCATCTTGTGCATCGCTGTATTCGGGAATATTGCTCAGGATATATTCGGTATCGACAAAAGCATATTTTTGGGCTTGCACTTTGGTTGAAGTAAACGTCAATAGCCCGAAAAGCATAGGAAAGAGGATAAGAGAATTTTTAAGATTTTTCATAAAACTATAATTTTAAAATTTTATTTGGGAAATACAAAGATCTTGCCATTTTCTATTTTTTCAAAATACACCGATAGAAGTTTATTACAACAATATTAATCTAGAGATTGGTTGAGTGAGAAGTGGAAATGGCCTCCGTTGGCACTTGGCAATCCTTTGATGGGGTCGAATCCGTAGGCCCAATCAAGGCCCAGCATACCGAACATTGGCAGATATACTCTGATACCCACACCGGCAGCTCGTTTTACAGTAAAAGGGTCGAAAGTTTCAACGCCAAGCCATGCATTTCCGGCATCGAAAAAGGCTTGTACATAAATGATAGAACTGGGATTAAGCGAAAGCGGGTATCTGAGTTCAAGAGAGTAACGCGTGAAAATGGTACCCCCGACATTGGAGTTTTTATAATAATCTGGAGTAACCGATTCGTTGGTATAACCGCGCATGCCTATAATTTCGCGTCCATCGTAGTTATTGTAACCCGAAAGTCCGTCGCCGCCAAGATAGAAGCGATTGAAAGGTGTTACACCCAAATCTTTATTGTATTCTCCGAGAAAGCCAAAACGGAAACGTGTTGCAACTACCAATTTATCCATTAGTTCAAAATACCAATAAGCTTTCAATTTCCATTTATGATATTCTATCCATTTATATTTATCATTCTCGTTGAGTTTTGAATAATCTTGATTGGAAAAAAGAGAATACGGAGGTGTAATTTCTAACGAAAGGGTGATGTCGGAGCCTTTTCGGGGAAACATTGGTTGATCGACAGAGTTTCGGCCTAAGACAATTTCGTAGCTTAAGCTGTTATAACTTCCGTTGCCATTACCTACATAAAATATAGCAGCATAATTGGTTAAGTTATACAGCTGTATATTAACAGCTTGATACAAAGTAAAGAAGTCGTCGGGCCATTTCAATCTTTTACCGAGTCCGATGGTAAAACCGTTAGTAATAAAACGAGACCGAGTGGTATCAGCTTTGGGAAGTCCGTTGGAGAAAACGGAATGGGAATACGAAACCGTCAATGCATTGGGTTTTTTGCCGCCAAGCCAAGGTTCTGTAAACGAGACGCTATAGCTTAAATAATCGGCACCATAGGTTTGAAAATTCAGCGATAGCTTTTGGCCGTTGCCTGAAGGAACCGGTGTCCACGCTTCTTTTTTAAAGAAATTATGCAAAGAAAAATTGTTGAAACTTAAGCCTATAGTCCCGATAACACGGCCGTAACCCCAACCTCCCGAAAGTTGTATCTGGTCGGCCGACGCTTCTTCAACCGAATAGTTAATATCAACGGTACCGTTGGCAGGATTTGGTTGGATATTCGGATTAATATTTTGGGCATTGAAATAGCGCAGGTTAGCCAACTCACGTGTTGAACGAATAATATCAGAACGACTGAAAAGTTGTCCGGGACGCGTACGCAATTCACGAATAACCACGTGATCGTTGGTTTTAGTATTACCTTTTATGGTAACTTTATTTATACGTGCTTGCTTGCCTTCGTGAATTCTTATTTCCATGTCGATTGAATCGTTTTCCACATTGACTTCCACCGGAGTAGCATTGAAAAACAGATACCCATTGTTCATATACAAACTGCTGATATCGAAGCCATTGGGATTATAGTTCAAATTTGTTTCGAGTAGTTCTTTGTTATAAACATCTCCTTTGTGGATACCCAAAACATTGCTAAGGAATTTTGAGGAGTAAATTGTATTTCCCACCCATTTGATATTTCTGAAATAATATTTGTCGCCCTCTTCGATGTAAATGTTGATGCCGATATTTCGATTGTTGATTTTATACACCGAATCTTTTACAATATGTGCATCACGATAGCCTTGTTTATTGTATTTAGCAATAATTTTATTGAGGTCGTCTTTATAATCCGATTCAATATATTTCGATCCTTTGAAAATTCTGATTTGAAAATTATCTTTAAAATACTTTAAAAAGTTATTTTCAATCTTCTTAAACCGGAGAGTAAAGGCATCGCCCGTAATGCTGATAACCAAAGGTCCTAAGCTGTCGAGCGGACTAAAATATCCTCTTGACTTGGTTTCTTTCATTGCGTTATAAATAGCCTCTTTAGAAAGTGCTTTGTTGCCATAAATATTTATTTTTCCAATTTTTACTTTATTGTTTTTTTTAATAGCAATAAGCAGGTTGCGAAAATTTTCAAGCTTGGTTTTCTTTTTGTTTTTTTTTTCTATTATTACTACCTTGGCATTTAAATAGCCTTTATCAGCATAGAACTTTGTAATAATATTTTTTGTACGAATAATTAAGTGGCTGGTAATCACATCGCCACGCGTAAGATTAATTTTGTCGCGAATATCATCGGCTTCGGTTTTTCGTATTCCCGAAAATGAAAACTTACTAAGTCGCGGGCGTTCTTTCAAGTTGATATTAAGGAAGATTGTGTTTCCTTCTATTTTAGTTGCTGTAACGGATATGTTGTCGAACAAGCCTTGCTCCCACAGTTTCCTGATGGCATCGGTAACAGCATCACCGGGAACTTTAATTTTTTTCCCTACTTCGAGGTCGGAAAGCATAATGATAACATTTTTATCAAGATATTCAACCCCCGACACGGTAACACCACCAAGAGTGTATTCTTTAGGTTTGGAATAGCTGATGATAGAGAGGTCGCTGCCGATACTTATCTGAGCCACTGAGGTTACAGGTGGCAACATCAATACTATTAACAACCAAAACATTCCTTTTGCCATTCTCTTTCTTATCATTCTGTTTTTATTTTTTAATTTGCTCACTAATTAAACCAAATCTTCTTTCTCTGTTTTGGTAGTCATAAATGGCTTTATATAATTCTTCTTTTCCGAAATCGGGCCATAGCATTGGTGTAAAATATAATTCGGTATAAGCAATTTGCCACAGCAAATAATTACTTATACGTTGTTCGCCACTAGTGCGTATCAGCAACTCCGGATCAGGTATTTTTGCCGTATTCAGGTAGGTGGAAAAAAGTTTTTCGTCGAGTTCGTCGGGCGAAACAAGTCCGTTTTCCGCTTCTTTCATTATTTTTTTTACGGCGTTTAGAATTTCCCATCGTGAGCTATAGCTCAAAGCGAGTGTAAGTACCATCCTATTGTTTTTATAAGTTTTTTCCATCGTATCGAAAAGACGTTGCCGGTTTGCCGGGGGTAAACTGTCGATGTCACCAATAGCATTTAGTCTGATATTATTTTTGTTGAGTGTAGGTATTTCTTTTTCTATTGTTTCCACAAAAAGGTGCATAAGAGCATCTACTTCTTCTTTAGGTCGATTCCAGTTTTCGGTAGAAAAAGTATAAAGTGTAAGAAAACTAACGCCAATTTCAGCAGCGGCTTCCGACACTTCCCGCACGGCATCAACACCCTTGTGATGACCGAAAACTCTATTGTGTCCTTGTTTCATAGCCCAGCGCCCGTTTCCATCCATAATAATGGCGATATGACGGGGAATGTTGTCTTTATTTATTTTATTAAGGATATTCATTTACCACTTGAGACTGTTACATTTGTTGTTACTATACAAGTCGAATTTATAGGTTATAGTGATGCCTGTAAAATTATACCAGTCCCATTGTTTACGGTCACCCCTTTGCATATAAGGGCTGTGACTCATAGTGGGGTCAGAAAGCACTTGCCCTGTTTGATTGGGGTTGACAGACGAACCCTCTAGATAGTAGGTAGTACTTACATCGTCGATATAATCGGTAAATGCTTTGCGCATTCCCCATTCGAACCCTAAGCCGAGACGTTCGGTAAGGCTGTATTTAAAACCAAAGCCAAAAGTGAGGGCAAAACTGTAGGTTTTGTAAGGAGTGCGGCCGTCAAAGCCAATGTTTTGACCTTCGGTACCTATAGTCCGCAAATCGACTCCGCCAAGCGATTTAGGATTATAAAAAAACAGCGAGGCTCCTCCCATTATATAGGGTGTAAAATAATTGCGTTTGCTGCCGGTATAATACTTCAGGAAGTTGAATTCTCCGGTAAGTGAAACATCGTTAATTATTGTTAGAAAGCTTAAATCACGATTGTAAACGGCCTTGGTTTTGGTGTCGTTACCTTTAACTTCGCCCCTTGAATAAGACAATTTCAAGGCTAGCCTTGAGTTGAAGTTGTAACGCACAAGGCCACCGTAAGCCGGTTGAGTCATATTGAAATGTAAGGCAGGGTTAAGGTCGCCGATATAGTACGAACCACCGCCAAAAATACCCAATTCAAGAGTTCGCTGTGCCGACAATTTTGCCGAAAAGGTAAGCGATAAAATTAAGAAGAGGTAAAAGTCAAATTTCTTAATCAACATAGCTACTGTATTTCATTTATTTGTTTCTGCTTTTGAGCGCCCAAAAATATGATTTTTTTATTTACCTAATGAGACTTTATCTTAAGTATAGAAACATATTTTATTCAACCCTGTTAGTTTCGGTTGTCAACACCCCATAAAAGTTTTTCGCGAATAGTAGAAAAAAAATTTTTACCGGGCATCCGTACTAATTTTATTTTAAAATCCGCTTTTCTGATAATTAATTCTTCATCTTTATTTATGGACGAATGTCTCGAATCCATAGTAAGCAAAAACTTGTCTTCCCTACCTTGGATTTTTATCCTTAAAACGCTAATGTCCTGAATAACGATCGGACGTACGGTTAAATTGTGTGAGGCAATAGGTGCAATGACAAAATTTTCGGACCCGGGACTGACAATAGGGCCTCCAACACTCATAGAATATGCCGTAGAACCTGTGGGTGTTGATATTATCAGACCGTCACCCCAATAGCTGTTCAAAATATTTCCGTCAACCCAAACGTGAATGGTAATGAGTGAGGTGGTGTTATTGCGGTAGATTGTGAGATCGTTGAGGGCGTAATCAATAGTGCCAAAAAGGTATTCTGGTTTCACAAGTTTTAACAGTGCCCGTTGATCCAGAGAGTAGTTTCCCTTGAAAAGATTTGCCACCGCATTGTGTACTTCGTCTTTTGAAATGCTTGATAAAAAGCCGAGACGTCCGAGATTGATACCTAAAATTGGAATGTTGTGGTCCCTTACAAAAGGAACCGCATCAAGCAAAGTACCATCGCCTCCAATGGAAAAAAGAAAGTCGGTATCTTTGGGAATATTGTGTGGTGTACTATAAACTTTAGAAGAACAAGGAATTTTCACTTTGTTTTTCATTTGCTCATAAAAAGGGCCGAAACAAACAAGTTTGGCATTCCTGTTTTCTAATTCGTTGATGAGTTTTTGCAAAAAGTTAGTTTGCTCCGGAATGAATTGTTTTCCAAAAAGTGCTATCTTCATTTTATCTTCTTGATTCCTTGCAAAAATAAGATGAAATATTATATGAAAAAGAAAGAATGAAAATTTTAGTTGAGGCTGTAAAATACTCGGGTTTCGGTTGCCTTGCGTTAAAATACAAATGTTGAATATAGTAGTTTGTGAAAAAGAATTGGAAACAAACATTCAGTTTGTTGAAATATGGCGTTCTTGCATGCTTCCTTCATTCCATACTATTCATCATACATTTATCTTGTTTTAAACGAGATGAATAAAACAGGTAAAAATTTTGCGTATTATCAAGGTCGCAACCGGTTGCTATCATCTATCATTGATGTGGGCGTTTATTATGCAGCCTATCAACATACGAAAAACTCCTGTAATGACTCGTATCTATTCTATATTTTTTCCTTCCATTTTCAAAGTTTTCAAAATATTCTTTAACTTATAGAGAAATTTATGTAAAAAGGAAGAAGAATATGAACTTATTCACTAAAGATTTTGATTCCAAATTTATTTTCAATTCATATTTTCAACTCACGAACCGAACAAGATGTTGATAGCGTAATGGTGTATGAGAAGAATATTCCAATTTTATTAAACCCTATAATTGATAGCCATTAAGAGGGAATATGTCCAATTACAGTATTGTCAATAAAAAACCACATTTTATCTATTCGGTACATTAAAATACTATTCGACATTTATAAGCATTTCAAATAATTTACTTTTGCCAAAAATTGAATTTCAACAGAAGAGGAAAAAATGAAAAAATGTTGCATAAAACTTACTACCGTCGATCTTTCTACCACTGTTTATTTGTTGCTTTCAACTGTTATAATTTTAATTTTCTATAACCAAATGACTCTACCTTTGTTGCATTTAGGGATACGGTTGGTAGTGTTTGCACTGATACTTATACTTGCTCTTATTCAAATCAAAGTTAAAAAAAAATGGCTGATTTTCCTACGGTTTTTTTATCCCTTTGCATTGCTCACGTATGCCTACGACGAAACGGCAACTTTTAATATGTTTTTTTTTCATCAGCCGCTTGATAACTATTTTGTTATTGTTGACAAATGGATATTCGGTTTCCAACCTGCTATAGAGTTTTCAAAACATTTTCCACAACATTGGTTTGGTGAATTGCTTTATATGAGTTATTTCTCTTATTATTTTATACTGTTAGTCGTTGGCTTGTCTTTTTTCTTTTTTAGGTATATAGAAGCCGAAAAAACCATTTTTATCCTTATAACCTCATTTTATATTTATTATTTGATTTTCATTTTTTTACCGGTTGTAGGTCCACAATATTATTTTACTTTTCCAATGAATAAGCCTCCACACACAGGCTTTTTCAGCAATGCGGTACAATGGGTTCAATCTTTTGGTGAAAAACCTACGGGTGCTTTTCCGAGTTCTCATGTGGGTATTGCGGTAATATATTTAATGCTTACTTACAACAACTTTAAAAAGCTATATTATTTGCTTTTACCATTCGTTGTTCTTATTTTGTTTGCAACGGTTTATATCAAAGCACACTATGCTATTGACGTTGTTGGGGGATTAATCAGTGCACCTTTACTCTATTATTTCAGTAAATGGCTATGGCAAAAAGCTCAAAAATTAAATTTAAGTTTGGGTTGTATTCATACTAAAAGCTGTTTATCAAAGGTTAACGAACTATGAATTTTTTTAATGGTATGAAACGATAAACATAAGTCGGACAGAGATAAAATATCTTAATTTCATTGTTAATCCGGAAAACCGTTATTTTTGCCACAATTATAAACACAATTCATGTTAAATTTTTATTAAGAAAAATATTATTGAAATGTCAAAACAAATTTATTCGGTGATTAAAGGAACAGGGAAATATATTCCCAAACAAACGATCCCCAATGCTTGGTTTTTGGACCATGAATTTTATGACGAAAAGGGAAAAAAACTTGATGCTTCTAATGAGGAGATTATTGAAAAGTTCAGGCAAATTACGAATATTTCGGAAAGGAAATATCTTACAGAAAATCAGGTGAATTCCGAGGTGTCTTCTATTGCTGCACAACGTGCTATAGACGATGCGGGTATTGATAAGGAAACCCTTGATTACATTATATTTGCACATAATTTTGGCGATGTAAAATATAACAACAGACATTCGGATATGGTTCCGAGTTTGGCAGCAAGAGTGAAACATACTTTAAAAATAAAAAATCCTGACGCTGTAGCTTATGATTTGTTATTTGGCTGTCCGGGTTGGGTACAAGGGATGATTCATGCCAATTATTTTATTAAATCGGGCGATGCAAAACGGATATTGGTGATAGGTGCCGATTCGTTATCGCGTATTTCCGACCCTCACGATCGCGATAGTATGATTTATTCCGATGGTGCTGGAGCAACCATTCTCGAAGCAATAGAGAGCGACAAACCGGTAGGTATAATTTCGCATAGTAGTCGTACCGACACTTTCAATGAAGCTTTTTATCTGTGGATGGATAAATCGTATAAACCCAATCACGAAGGAAATGATCTCTATTTGAAAATGTTAGGACGTAAATTGTATAACTATGCGCTGATAAATGTTCCGCTTAACGTTAAAAAAAGCCTTGATAAAGCTGGTTTGCAACTTACTGATATTAAAAAAATACTTATACATCAAGCTAACGAAAAGATGGATGAAGCTATTATTAAAAGATTGTTTAAACTTTACGGTTTTAATGATTTTGACAGAAGTATTATGCCTATGACTATTTCGTGGCTTGGTAATAGCTCGGTAGCTACCGTGCCTACATTACTTGATATGATGCTTAAACACGAAATGAAAAACCAGAAATTTTATAAAGGCGATCATCTTGTTTTTGCTTCTATAGGAGCAGGAAGCAACATTAATTCTTTTGTGTATAAATACCAAGATTAATATTATACGATAAATAGAAAAAACGGGGGGAATAGTGATTTAGCTGTGCCGTAATTTCGGGTAATTGGTTGTAATTATTTTATCGCCAACTGAAATTATCCGTTTGAAATATATTATTTAATAACTTGTTTTTTGCCAAAAGACATAACGTAATAATGATAGATAAATCCATTGAAACTTATATCGAAGAATATACTACCGGCGAAAACCCATTACTTGCCAAAATAAATCGAATAACCCATTTGCGGACTTTTTATCCCAATATGTTATCGGGAAAAGTACAAGCTAAATTTTTAGAGATGCTAGTATATCTTCTAAAACCAAAACGAATTCTCGAAATTGGAACTTTTACCGGCTATTCTGCTCTTGCAATGGCAGCCGGGCTTGACGAGCACGGACTACTCTACACTATTGAAAACAATGAAGAACTGGAACGCCTGATCCTTGAATTTTTCGAGAACTCGCCTTTCGGTGATAAAATAAAATTATTGATGGGCGATGCCCTTCAATTGATACCGTCCTTAAATGAAACTTTCGATCTGGTGTTTCTTGATGCCAACAAAGAACAATATGTTGATTATTACACACTTGTTTTCGACAAAGTAAAATCGGGAGGTTTTATCATAGCCGACAATGTATTGTGGGGAGGTAAAGTTATGCGCAGTAATAAAAAACCCGATAAAGAAACTCTCGGTATCAGACGTTTCAACGATTTTGTAAAAAACGACAAACGGGTTGAACAAGTGATGCTTTCAGTGCGCGACGGCTTGTTGTTGATTCGTAAAATAAATTGAACTGACGATTTAAATTCCCCCAAATTATTATTTTCACACTGCCATGCGGAATAATACTAAATAATTATTTTTGCAAAAAAATATCTTATGTCCTCATTAAATTTTGTTGATTACGTAAAAATTTACTGTCGTTCGGGAAAAGGTGGGGCAGGATCAGCCCATCTGAGGCGCGAAAAATATATGCCAAAAGGCGGACCCGATGGTGGCGATGGAGGCAAAGGAGGGGATGTAATAATGAGAGGAAATGCGCAAAGATGGACATTATTGCATTTGAAATATACCCGTCATCTTTTAGCAGAAAAAGGCGAAGCGGGGGGTAAACAGTGTAGTACGGGTGCCGGTGGCCATAATGTAATTGTGGAAGTCCCTCTAGGAACATTAGCCAAAGATGCAGAAACTGGTAAAACTTTCGGCACAATTATCGAAGACAAACAGGAACTTGTTTTGCTAAAAGGTGGTAGAGGTGGACTTGGTAATGACCATTTTAAATCGGCTACCAACCAAACACCACGCTATGCACAATCGGGTGAAGAAGGTGAGGAAGCAAACATTATTTTCGAACTGAAATTATTGGCCGATGTTGGTTTGGTAGGTTTTCCTAATGCCGGAAAATCTACACTTTTGTCTGTGGTGTCAGCGGCAAGACCCGAAATTGCCGACTATCCTTTTACTACCCTTCGGCCCAATCTCGGTATTGTAGCCTATCGCGATAATCAAAGTTTTGTGATGGCCGATATTCCCGGAATTATTGAAGGCGCTCATGAGGGTAAAGGATTAGGTATCAGCTTTTTAAGGCATATCGAACACAACTCCGTATTGCTGTTTATGGTTACTGCCGACAGTAACAACATCAAAAACGAATATGAAGTTTTATTAAACGAGTTAAAACAATATAATCCGAAATTACTTGATAAACAACGTATTTTGGCTATTTCAAAATCCGATCTGTTAGATGAAGAACTAATTGAGGAAATAAAAAACGATTTGCCCGACATACCTTATGTGTTTATCTCGTCGGTGGCTCAAAGTGGCTTGCAACAGTTAAATGACTTATTGTGGAAAGCACTTGTTGACTAATGAGTTATTTATAGCCTAAAAACACCTAAACCAAAGGTTACTCATTTTCAAATTTCGTAAACAGGTAGTGTAATAAAAATACTTTGAAATACTTACTGGAAAATGTCAATTTTTCCGTTATGGTCGCTTTAACCATTAGTCATTTACTCTACTAAACTCTTAGTATACAAACCTTAGCAAGCCTCGAACTTGACGTTTTTTGA
The DNA here is from genome assembly GCA_003232915.1 of Bacteroidota bacterium. GTDB lineage: Bacteria > Bacteroidota > Bacteroidia > Bacteroidales > F082 > Sulfidibacterium. Next base: position 15,802 of record QIKE01000136.1, read on the forward strand.
TTAGACACTCTTAAACAAGGAGTGCAGCCCACAACAACAAAAACGGTTAAACTGAGTATTTTACCGGAAAAACTTCCAAGAAACACCAAAGGAAAAACGGGGGTCGCGTGATGGATAATGAGGTGCATTAAAATAATGCCAGCCCTCGAAATAACCTGTAAAATTACTTGACTTTAAAAAAATGCGTGCTCGTTGAATTTTAAGCGTTAAATATGCATCGGCATAAAGATAATTTCCCGTTTCGGTTCGGTTTTGTAAATAAAAATTGCGTAAAGCCGGCATATAAGCGTCGGCAAGATAAGATGTGAAATAAGTTAGTTGAAGTCCTCCTTGAAAAGTTGCTGCATTTTTAAAAGCAGATGTCCTATAAAATAAATTAACAGTTCCTGTAAAATCGGGAAGATGAATCAAAGATGACCGTCCGGATTTTTGATATACTAATTTTCCATCGGCACCAAATTTCCCTATCGATAGAGTTCCCTTTACATACAATTGCACAACGTTAACCGTACTGGTGATTTGTGTAGGGAATACCGAATCGTTAAAATAAGTATAGTTGGTAAGGGTGTACAAGTGCAAGCCCGCATTAATACCTTTATATATATAAGCGCCATCCAATATCATCAGATTTTCTTTCTGTAAATGCAAATTCCATCTGAAGCGGTTCGATTGATATTTTGTAAAATACCAGGCGGGTGTCCGGTTGATGAGTTGTAGCCTAAAGTGAAACTTTCCAATGTTGCGAAGCGAGCTGCCAAGAAACTGTGTAAGTTGTGCATCTAAAGCAAAATCGCCACCATTGTAATCGCCGAGCACCATTTTTGCTTGACCTTCAAAATAAGTGTATTTACGAATATTTATGGCAATTCCACCAAAAGGAATCAATTGATCGTAAACAGCTTTAGTCGAATCGTGAGGAAGAAGATTCTCAAGGTGGTCGTAGTTTATCCCAAAATATAAATGAAAAAAACGGCTAAGTTTATCCTCGTCATAACCTAAACTTGACCATTTAAATTGGTTTTGCAATAACGATTGATAAACAGAATCGTACGTGTTTATCGAATCAAGAGGTGGGGCATAAGGTTTGTAAAAATCCGAAAGGGGCTCTTTATCGGTATAAAGCATTTGGTTTCGCTGATACCTGATGGCATAGCTTATATGTCCGGCATCAATTTTTCGTTTATACTTGTTGGTTTTCTTTTCGGGTTTCAAAAGATTGTAATACTGCTCGATATAAAATCCTGATTCTTTAATCATATTTTTTGCCGTCGTTAGATTTACGGGAATAACTCTTCTATCGGTTTCCAAATTGTTTTCAAAAATACTGTCATTGGTGATACCCCCGTTTTCTTCAAGTAGTAATTTGTTATGCAAATAGTTGGCAATAACTCCATAGCGTTTGTCCGGTGTATAATATTGTCCGGTAAAATAAACCGATTTAATATCCGATTTGCTGTTAAGATATGCACCGGGTGAATTAAACATCAATATCTTTAAGCCAAAGCTAAAAACTTTGGTAATATGCCGGCTAAAAGTAACCGCAAGATCTTGCTCTTTTTTCTCCCCCATCACATACCACAATTCGGTAAATGGAATAAATTGCTTGTAGTATTTCACCTGATTATTAGTTATTAAATATTTGTTGAAGGGGAGATTATTCATTAAAAAACCACTATAAACAGGTGGTAAAAAAACTCTGCTTTCCTGAGCTAACCCAATATTGCTCAATGTGGAATACATTGCGTAATTTTTAGTTAAAGGATCGTAAAGATGAAAAGATGTGAGGGTAGTGTCGATAAAATGCAATTTGCCTTCACGAAGGCTGTCGGTAGTATTGAAAAAATACCACACACTTGCACTATCAGCAGCTGTTAATGTTGTATCGGGAAGTGTTTTTTTTGGTGATTTCTCTCTCAAAATACTATCTGAACGCATAGTAAATACACTATCGGTTTGTGCACTTGTTTCTAAAACCAATAGTAGCAATAGTAATTCAACAGCTTGTCTAACAATTAAATATTTTCTACTTTTTTTCAAAAAAAGGTTTTGTTTTTGAAAAGCAAATTTAGTTAAAAAACTAAGGGATATATTGAAGAGGCCTTTAAATAACATTTAAGTTCTCAATTAGGTTGAGATTCCGATTGTTATTAAGGTAGGCTAACGCAAATATAATTCATGTAGCGAAAATTAATGTGAGAAAATTAATAAAGTTTCTTTACAGCAACCCTATTTTGGATATTCACAGTTGAATTTGAAAATTTTTTCGTCTTCCCACTCTTCCATAGTGAAACATTTTCGTACTTGAAATTTCATAAGGCAAATATTGCATTCCACAAGACGGGCCGTTTTTTATCTTTCAACTTGCCACCCTCATTCCTTAATGGAAAATCATACTATGCAAACACCTCGTTTTCTTCGTCTTCTATCATTTGTCTTTCTTTAGGTACAACAGCCTCTTCCTGATGCAACCATTTTTTGCCGGTATAGTCAATAGCCCAAGCCCCTATTGGTGCGGTAAGGATAATACTCAAAACGGCCATTGCCAAGATAACTTCTCCGGGATAAGTATTCATGCCGGCAGCTTGCATAGCGGCAAGAGGAGCTGCGCCAATAGCAGCCTGAACGGTAGCTTTGGGAATGTAAGAAATAACAATAAACCATTTTTCTTTTAGCGTAAAACCATTACCTCCTACACTTATCCACGTACCCACACTTCGGGCAATCAAGGCAAGGAAAATCAGCAAAGCTCCACGTCCTCCTGTGTGAAAGGCTACGTTTATATTAACTTCCGCTCCAACCATAGTAAATAAAATGATTTCTGCTATAATCCAAATTTTAGAAAGCTTAATGGATAATTCTTCCGCATATTTTCCTCTTTTTTCGAGAATAACAATGCCAATAGCCATCACGGCAAGTAATGCGGCAAACGGAAACCACTGTTCCGAAAATTTTTCAAACCGCAAAAGTAAAATTGAAATAGCCATAATAATCAAAACCCTTTTTGTTGATCGGGGATTATACTTGTCGAATAATTTGTATAACGCAAAACCAATGGATAATCCCACTATAATACCCGAAAAAATTGAAATGGGAATGCTGGCAATTTCCCATACCACATTCACACTATTCCCAATATAAAATCCTATCAAGATACTATAAGCAACAATAACAAAAACATCATCAACCGATGATCCCGCCAATAGCATGGTCGGAATGCCTTTATTTGTACCTCTACGTTTTTTAATAAGTTTTATCATAAGTGGAACAACCACTGCGGGAGAAACAGCTCCGAGAATAGCGCCAAGCATAGCTCCTTCCAAATAAGTAAGATCCAGAAGCCAATGCGAGAGAAATGTGATAGCAGTAGCTTCAAACGTCGCCGGAACAAAAGACAACAGCGAGGCAGATCGTCCGATGCGTTTAAGTGTATCTTTTTTTAATTCAAAACCGGCACTTAGCAAGATGACGATAAGTGCAGCGGTACGCAGTTCACCCGACACATCCATCACCTTTGGACTTAGCCAATTAAAGACAAAAGGGCCAAACAAAATGCCAACAAATAAAATACCAATTAATTCCGGTACTTTTATTTTTTTAAATAGCCATGCAACCAGCAAACTTGCAATAATCAATTCAGACAATGAATTAAGCATTATAAAATTTTTTTATAATTAATAAATAATAATTTCCCTCACGGAAGTATTTGTTTACTTCCGGTAAATACATTATAGCCATGTCCCTTTTCAGCGACTACGCTTAAGAACAAATTAGAGGGGATTTTATTTATCAAGCTAACAACCCCTCATCATATTCGACTCATCAATAAGTCAAACAGAGGTCATTAGCCCATTTTAGGACGTTTGATGGTGAACCTCATCACCAATACGACTGCAAAAATATTAATTATTTTGTTAAACCAATGTAATTAGCCTTGTTTTTTAGCAATTTTAACAATAATTTAATACTGAGATTTTGGGATTGATAATATTTTGATAACCCAAGTACAACGGTCTTTTTCTATCACAAAATCCATAAAAAAAATTTATAAGTTTAAGATTGTTAGGCATTTTCAGGCTATCTTTAATTTTTTAAAACAAAATCAAGAACTACATGAAAAGCCAAACCTTTGGGAAAAACTAAAATCTGTTACTACCCCCTCAAAATTCGGAGGTAAAATGAAACTTGATATCGGTGTATTTTTGTTCGGCCATTTGCAACGAAAAGGACGAGTCGGCCATAAAAACTTCTCTACCTTCTTTGTCAAGTGCTATCTGTCCGGCTTTTCGCGCACGGAAATCGTTGAGTTGTGCTTTGTTTTCGCTGACAAACCATGCGGTTTTAAAAAGTGAAATAGTCTCGTAGCGGCATTTGGCACCGTATTCGTGTTCAAGGCGGTATTGTATTACCTCGAATTGCAAAGCCCCAACTGTTCCTATGATTTTACGTCGAGACGATTTTTCTGTAAAAAGTTGTGCTACACCTTCATCCATAAGTTGATCGATGCCTTTTGCAAGTTGTTTGGCACGCATAGGTTCGGTATTTACAACATATTTGAACAACTCGGGTGAAAAACTCGGTATGCCTTTAAACTGCAATATTTCTCCTTCTGTAAGGGTATCGCCAATCTTGAAATTTCCTGTATCGTGAAGTCCTACAATATCGCCAGGAAAAGATTCATCGACAACAGATTTTTTCTGTGCCATAAATGCTGTCGGACTCGAAAATTTTATCAACCGGTTTTGCCTCACGTGCAGATAATTGGTATTTCGTTTGAAAGTCCCCGATACCACTCTAACAAAAGCAATGCGATCGCGGTGGTTGGGATCCATATTCGCGTGAATTTTAAAGACAAAACCTGTAAAAGCCTCGTTTTCAGGTTTCACAAAATATTTGTCGCTTTCGCGACCAAGAGGAGAAGGGGCAATATCAATAAAAATTTCCAGTAATTCTTTTACGCCGAAGTTGTTTAATGCACTACCGAAAAATACAGGAGACATTTCCCCTTTAAGGTATTTAGCGCTGTCGAATGCAGGATATACGCCATTGACAATTTCCATATCGTCGCTTAAAATATCTACTCTGTCACCAAGATATTTTTTCATGTCGGGGTCCGTCAGATTACCGAAAACAATGTCTTTTTCAATGGTTTGTTTTGCTGGAGTAAAAAGATGCAAATTTTTGAAATAGTTGTTGTAAATCCCATAAAATCCATTTCCCATTCCGATAGGCCAGCTCAAAGGTGTAACCCTAAGATCCAGTTTTTTTTCAATTTCATCTAATAATTCAAAAGCGTCTTTACCTTCACGGTCGAGTTTGTTAATAAAAACTATAATAGGAGTTTTGCGCATTCGGCATACCCTTACGAGCTTTTCGGTTTGCGGTTCCACACCTTTTGCCACGTCAATTACCACAATAACACTGTCGACTGCCGTAAGAGTACGGAAAGTATCTTCGGCAAAATCCTGATGCCCCGGTGTGTCGAGGATGTTTATTTTAATGTTTTTGTATTCGAAACCCATTACAGAAGTTGCAACAGAAATGCCGCGCTGCCGTTCAATCTCCATCCAGTCGGAAGTAGCGGTTTTTTTAATCTTATTAGATTTTACTGCTCCTGCAACCTGTATTGCTCCACCGTATAATAATAGTTTTTCGGTAAGCGTTGTTTTACCGGCATCGGGATGACTGACAATAGCAAAAGTCCGTCGCCGGCCGATTTCTTTAATATTGACCATAAACTTTTAACAGAAAAATTTGGACTGCAAAAATAAAACGAAATTGGCAAACTTTCAGAATAATCCAATAAATAATTTAACATCATCTCAATCATACCAAACAAATATGAAAAACAAAATCGTTTATCAAAACCACTATAAGAATGAGCGCAAATTGAGGTTAAATATTACACCAACTTAAGAAAATGCAAAAAAAAACCCCCAATGTATTATTCTACGATTAAAAACAAAAAAATTAAGAAAAAAATGTCGGGTTAAATGAAATAACAGTATCTTTGCATTTTTAAATTATATTTTAACAATGAAAAAAGGAACAGTAAAATTTTTTAATGAATCTAAAGGATTCGGATTCATTAGGGAAGACAACTCAAACGAGGAATATTTTGTACATATTTCCGGATTAATTGACGAAATTCATGAAGATGATGTTGTAGAATTTGAGCTTAAAGAAGGTAGAAAAGGATTAAATGCAGTAAATGTTAAAGTAGTTTAATCTTTAATTTTCAAATCTTAAAAAAGCCTGTACAAATTACAGGCTTTTTTTATTTACCGAATTTTCAGATGTTTTTTAATGTCTTCATTGCCCGTGTTTTTAAATTTGTAACTTTTCACAATTATATTATTTCCCATTCGTTGCCTATTTTATTTATAATAATATTTCAGTTCTTTATATAAGTGCACGTTATCCACACACCTTTTAAAGAACCGGTTTATAGAGTATATGATTAGATATCAAAACGAGCGTAACGAAGAAATTGGTAATTTCTAACACGGATTATATAACAACTCTAAATAATATTTACCCCAAGTTTTCGAATAAAAAATTTCGAGTTCTGAAAAAAGACTATAGACCGTTATTTCAAAAAGTAACTTTAGTAAAGACTTAAAATATTATTCGACATTTTTTCAAATAGTTGTACCAATCGTTCATTCCTTTGCCTGTTTTTACCGATAGGCTTAAAAATCTAAGTTCAGGATTTACTCTTAGGGCATATTCTTTGGCTTTTTTTATGTCGAAATCTACATAAGGCAATAAATCGGTTTTGTTGATAATGCATAATTGCGACGATTCGAACATGGTAGGATATTTGGTAGGTTTATCGTCGCCTTCGGTAACACTGATAATGACTACTCGAATTGACTCGCCAAGGTCAAACAAAGCAGGGCAGACCAAGTTACCCACATTTTCGATAAACAGAATGGAATTTCGCTCCGGTTTGAGCTCTTTTATTGCATGGTTTATCATTTCGGCATCTAAATGGCAGCCGTTGCCAGTATTTATTTGAATAACCGGAGCTCCTGCTTTTTCGATACGGTTGGCATCATTTAAGGTTTGCTGGTCGCCTTCAATAACGTAAATTTTCAACTCATTATTTAATTCGTTAATGGTTTTTTCAAGCAGACTGGTTTTTCCCGAACCTGGTGAACTAACTAAATTCAGCACTTTAATATCAAGTGCTTCGAAATAACCGCGATTCCTTTCGGCTGTCATATTATTTTTCGATAATATATCTGTCTCTAACTGAATTTCATGCTCTTGATTATGAGGGTGGTGATGGTGATAGTCATGCTTGTTAGCATGATGATGACTTTCACCGGGCATGGTATAAATTGTGTGGTCTTCTTCGCCACATCCACAACTTGCACACATATTTTATTATTATTAAATTATTAACATACGAATTACAAGTACAAAAGTAATTAATTTGTAATCAACTCAATTGCAATCAGCATTAAAATTTATCCTATTTGTTATTTTTATTCAATATAAATTTCTGTAGACCTTTTGTTTAGCCGAAAATGTTTGTAATTTAGTAAACTTTTTTCAACGTATAAAATTTTATATTATGTCAAAACATATTTCACTTTCGGTAGCTTGTCCGCATTGTCGCAAATCGCTGATGGACGAAGAGGTAAAGCTGCAAGGTTTTCCCAGTATTAAACTGAACATTCGTTTACCCGGCAATAGGGGAACCATTCATCTCTGTTCGGTTTATGAATGTTTCGATCATCAAGCCGACATTAAAATTGACGAAGATATTGTTGTGGATTTTACCTGCCCGCACTGTAACAAAGAGTTGCTGATAAAAGAGGAATGCCAAATTTGTAGTGCGCCTATGGTTTCGTTTGTGTTGAACACCGGAGGTAGGGTTAGTATTTGTTCTCGTAAAGGTTGCTCGAATCATTATGTAGCCTTTGTAGAAATTTCTACCGAACTGTCAAATTTCTATAGTAATTATGGGGAGTGAAATTGTTGCCACGAGCAAATTATTGGTTGGCTTAACTGCGTAACGTAAGAGGTTTTGTACTTATATTAAACAATATCAATTCTTTTTAACGCTTCTACACGATTTTTAATATTGAGTTTTACGTAGGAATTTTTGATATGGTTTATAATGATATTTTGTCAAACGAAAAATTTTTCGGTAATGCCCAAATTTTTATTAGATTGTTCAATATGTTTTAGTATCTAAACTTTTCCTTTAAAAATTTCGGACAATATTTTCATTTATCTTCGTCTGCATGTCGTCTATTATCAACATGTAATTTTGCGATTCTTATTCAAACCGTAAAACTTCAATAGTCTTGCTTTTTCCTTTTACCTGACATATTGGTTCCATATCTGCAATTGTTTTTTGGTATTAGATATTTAGACCCTATGTTTGTAAATTGAAAAGGTTCGGAACATTTATCGAAAGAAAACGTTCCAAACCCTATCACTTTGAGTAATATGAATCCGGTCTAAAAAGGTATTCCATAAAAACAGCAAAAATTTCATTTAGTTCAACTTGAAAAACCACGTCCTATGGGTGTGTTAATATTCTTTTGCCTATTGCCCTTTTGTCTATGGATATAAATTTAATGATAAATATCAACCAACAGATCACAATAAGTAGGAGATAAATTAAAACTTCAAGACTCTAAAATCGTTAACCGGTGTTCTATATCAAAAAAAATAGAAAATATTCAAAAGCCACCTTCTTAGAAACTTGATTATTTACTTTTACAATTACAACGCTACTTTTTAAAAACAAAGTACATCATAAGTTTTGTTGTTGGTAACTTAGCGGACATATTATTAATTTGGGATATATTTTTTCAAATCTTTTTGTATCTATACTTACTTTTGAGAACAGTTTATCCTTAGCGGGTTTTTTCGCAGAATAGGCGGAAAGAATGTTTTGATAAATATACTTTGATTTCGACGTAGTACAACCCCCAGCAAACCGCACTCAACAACCATCAATATTTTCTCTTCAAGATTTCCGTTGGCATCACACCGAAACGTTCTTTGAATTTTTTATTAAAGTTTGTAGTAGCCGGCATCCCCACAGCAATTCTAACTTCCTTCACCGTGGCAAACTTTTTTTCGGATAAATAAAAGTATGCTTTTTGCATACGCATCTCAACAATAAGCTGTAGAGGTGATAATCCCGTGTATTGTTTTACCAATCTGCTAAGTTGTCGTCGACTGTAGGCTACCTCTTCGGCCAGATAAAACACTTTAAACTGTTCATCGGATAATCGTTTTCTGATAACAACCTTTATTTTTTCCAGCAATTGCTCTTCATGGTTTTTATCGTTACCAACTAAGTCAGGATGGTTTTTCGCCCAATTATTACGTGCTTTACCGTTTGCCAGTAATTTTTCAATTCGCGCTATAAGTTCCTCTTTTTCAAAAGGTTTGGTAATGTAATCGTCAATTCCCAAACGATAACTTTCCACTTTGTTTTCCAGTTGCGATCTGGCAGTTATAAACACAAAAGGGATAATTTTATAATTGGGTAAACTGTTTATCCGCTGTTTTAGTTCAATGCCGTCCAATTGTGGCATCATAATATCAGAGATTATCAGGCTGAACTTACGGGTTTGAATTTTTTGCAGTCCTTCAATTCCGTCGAATGCAACATCACAATTGTACTGTTTGCATAATATTGATTTGAGGTAGGCATTCATTTCAGGGTTGTCTTCCACAATTAATATTTTGGGTTTATCGTCGGGGTTTATTTCTATTTTTGGTATTAAACCTTCGTATTTTAGTGGCGAAATCATCTTATTTTTTGGCAAAGACACGTATGATTCCACAGGCATACGCAGGATAAAAGTTGCGCCTTTTCCCTGTTCGCTTTCCACCGAAACGGTTCCGCCTAACGATTGTGCCAAATCACGCGCCAAAGCAAGTCCTATTCCCATACCTCCTGCATTAGAAGTATTGGCTGATTGATAAAAGCGGTCGAATATCTTTGATTGTTCCTGTTTTGAAATACCAGGGCCAAAATCTGTAAGTTTCACGGTGAGTTCCGTACGATTTAAAACAGCTTTAAAAATTATCTTAGAATTACCTGAAGAAAATTTTATAGCATTAGCGATAAAGTTATTTAATATTTTTTCGAGACGTGTTTTGTAGGAAGTTATGGCAAGTCTTTGTGCAATATTTGAATGATACTCAAGCTCTATTTTTTTCAATACAGCTAGCGATTCAAAGGAATAAAAAACTTTTTTTAGAAATTTATTGAGTTGTATTTCGGATTTTCTTACCGCTGCATTCCCTATTTCAGGAGTTAAAAGCTTAAAAATTTCGTTAGCATTTGTAAGCACCTTTTCACTATTGGAAATAGCTATATTTATCTGTTTTTGCAATGCTTTTTTATCGTTGATATTTTCCAATGCGAGAGATAAATATCCCTTTACCAAAGTAATAGGTGTCCTGATTTCGTGCGCAATATTCTCCAGAAAACGCTTTCGCAAACTGTTCAACTCTTTTTCTTTAATGAGTTTTTGCTCGGCCAATTCTTTATTTTTTCTATTCTTGAACAAATACCATTGATAAAATCCCACGGCTATGAGCAATACCAACAGGCCGGCAAAAATAACCCTGTCTCCGGTTTTTTTCTGTTTGGCAATCTTCAGTTCTTGCAGTACAATTCTCTTGTCTTTTTGTTCGGTATTGAATTTTGCTTCTGCTTCGGTAAATTTTTTATCTAATAGATTCTTATAGTAAGAAGCAAGATCATCGGAATATATTTTGTAAAATCTTGCCGATTTTTTATAATCCCCGGCATTATAATAGTCGTCTGCCAAATTTCTAGTATCGTTAACTAAACTTTCATTATTGTTTAATTTCTTGGAAATGGCATAGGCTTTCAGGTGATATTTAAGTGCCTTTTTTGGTTGTTTTGATTTCACAAAAATATTACCTATATTTCCAAGTACAGATGATAAAAAAATACCGTTATCAAGCCCACTGAAAATAGTTTCTGCTTTTTGACAATAAACATCGGCATCTTCCACCTTACCCAACTCTATGAGAGCATTGCATTTGTGCATATACGCTTCTCCCAGCATTTCTTTACTACCCGTGAGTTTTGAATATTTAATACATTTATCGGCAATACTGTTTAATTCATTTGCTTTTCCTGATACTTCATACAGACAATAATATTTTAAATTATAACTGCGCTCAATTAGTGTGAAATCCGATGTTTTCTCGGCAATAGAAATGGCTTTATCTGCATAATTAATGCTTAAAGTATCATTCAAAAACAGATAAATATTGGCAAGACTTTGATAATTTTTTGTTAGTTTAATAAAGTATTCTTTCGTACCCGTATTATGGTTTTGTAAAAATTTCAGAATCGTATAGTGAATATTTATCGCCTCATCGAATTTACCTGCTTTTCTCAGTGATTTTGCTTCTGCAACCTGTTTTTCATAATTCAAGCCGCTGTCATTTTTTGACAAATTCTGAGAATAATCGTGTTTGAAAAACAAAACAAAAAAAACAAGCATTAAGAGGTGGTTCATAATAAAGTAGTTAAAGTGCCTAAAGTAAATAAACCTATAATACATATCTATGTCCCAAATAAAACAGTTTATCTCCCAAATTAACTTTCATAAACCATGTTATTAACAGATTTTTGTACTGACAATGAGAAAAAAAAGTCAAAGGTAAGAAATTTGGTTTATTATTCAAGAGCATGAAATTAAGAAAAGCTTCAAATGCACACTACCTTTACTCCGGAAATATGCCGAAGGAAAGGGATAAAATTACAACTGAAAAAAAACGGAAAGATGAAAAAGACATTAATAATTTTTGGCATCTGCAACCATAGGTTTAATAAAACACTAAAACAACATACAAGAAATACCAAACACCAAACATCATGAAATATTTTAAAATTTATTTACTGATAATTAGCCTATTACAGGTTGATATACAACTTGCGGGACAAGACAGGCAAGTTTCAACGCCCACGTTTATTTCCAAATCGGCCGCAGTAATAAAAACGGGTCCGCAACATGACAAAAAACCTTTGACAAAAGAACAGATAAAACTTATTAATCACTCAACTTTCGGAGCTGGCATAACCTACTGATAATCAATAGTATTAATTTCACTTATGTTTGACAACCAACGAGATACCAATTCCAAAAATTGATCTAAGCGGCAGTTTTTATTCGACCCTAATCAATAGAGGTGGAAAAAAAGAACGATATTTTCGATAATAAATTGGTTTTTTCGATTAAGGAAGAAATGGTTTTATCTATGTCAATGGCAAGGTCTAATAGGTTTCCAACATTTCTATTAATTCCATTATTAGCACAAACAATCTGTCTGTGAATATTTGGCCGGCAATATCATCTTTTGTTCCTTTGAATATACCGCCGATTGTTTCATAATTATTGGTTCTTTTATGCGTTGCCGGTATTATGTATTGAATAAAACTTATTGTGGTAGCGGCTATTTGGGCATCAAAATCTTGACTTTGATTTTTGCCCAAGCTTAGAAAGTTGCTTGTTTTCTTTAAAAACATTATGCAAAGCTTTGCATCTGTAGTTACAAGAAGTCTCCATTTTGAACGCCTGTTGAGTCTGACAAAAAACAATTTGACTTTAAAGTTCTTATAACCAACAGTTAAATCAATGTACTATAACCTATGTTTCTTTGAGCGTTTGATATTCTTTCTGTTTTGTTTTTGAAGTTTTCAGCAGGTCTTTTGCGTCGTAGCTTCCTTCATTAAACGTGTATTTACGTTTATCCATTCTACACATTGAGAGGATGTGAATGTCCCCGGTTTTTATATTCCTGATGCTTTCAATCATTTCTTCACTTAAAAACCAAGAGTCTGTAAGTAAGTAATCAGCTATTATCCCGTGTTTTACAGCTCTTTTTACCATCTTTATCATGTTTTTGCCATTTTGAATACGTATTTCTGCTTTGCGTTTTGCACCCTAGCTTTTCTTATCACATGGCTTTTTATATTGCTGCTGCCGTTGTTTTTTAGAAAGCCCGTAGTTTTTACTTTTCCCCTTTTCGTTATGTAGTGAAAAATCGAGTGTGATGAAATTTTTTCCATCGCTAAATCCGAGAGTTAGTAGTTTGTAAGCAAACGGATGCTTTTTGTTTACATGATTGGGCACTCAGCTTATACCTTCAAAAAACGGGGTTCTTTTTTCTAAATCGGTATCATAAACTATAAAGAACGTAGTCTATGGTTTACCATGGTTCTCATATATCTTTTTCATAAACCGCTTTGCAAAATTTAACAATAGAACTCGCCAATTTATTTTTTCACTACGCAAAGTATCGTAAAGACCATCTTTTTTCCCTTCATAAAACAACTGATAATAGGTGCTGAAAAGATTATGAATATTTTTATCCACAAGAAAAGGCATGAATATAAGCATCCATAGTAACAAAACCGGATAATAACCCTTTGATTTAAAGTTGAATATATTGCTTGTATTGGAACGAATGGAGTAAACATCAAAAACCTCCACAATGTTTGAGAACGCCTTTGTTGGGCTTTTAAAATAACTCATAAACTCAAATAAATTTTTACTATCTTTGATATGTAGGGTTTGCTGATATTTTCATGGCACGCCTCAAAATAAAATATGTCGTACCTAACGGCACTTCTTTATTCTTTATTTTTATTGACTACCA
>QIKE01000105.1 GCA_003232915.1 Bacteroidota bacterium
CTAATTCATTAATTAATGAATTAGATATGATGAATAGGATTGGTTTATTTAGATGCCATATAAATTATATTTAAGTAGGTTTTGGGTTATGTTGTACTTTTATACTGTTTTAATAGTACACCTTTATTTCGTTGTTGAATAAAATTATGCAATCATCGTAAAAAGTGTTTTTGAGTGAATAAATCGGATGAACTATTTTGGTTGAAAAAATGTAATAATCTATTCTAATTCCAAAAATTCCTTAATTCGACCAAGATAATATTTTACCCAACCTTCACTGATTTGGGAATATGCTTCGTCAGGAATGTTAGTGTGGCGCAATTCCAACGAAACTTCTCTTTTTCCGTTATGAATCAGCAGAGTAACAACGGAAGGAGCTTCTTGCACACCAAAATACCATTGTTGAACCACTTTTTTGTTGGGTTCCAACTTTAAAATTCGGCCACTAATGTTGCCGTCGAAAAGTTCGAATTCGGTACCGGCTTTGGTTTCCATTTTGGCAGGCATATCCGACCAAAGTTCGATGGTAAAAGAATTCGTAAGGCAGGCATATACATCTTCGGGTACGGCTTTTATACTTACGTAATGTTTAAAATCTTTCATCACACGTTTCTATTAAGATAGGAAGAATAATCTATCAAAATGGGTTTATAATCCGAATGATAAAGCTTAGATGTAATTAGAAAATCGGCAGTAGAACGATTGTTGGCCGTAGGCACATTATACATTACTGCTATTCGCAATAGGGCTTTTACATCTACATCGTGCGGTTGCGGTTGCATCGGATCCCATAAAAAAATGAGTAAGTCGATTTTTCCCTCCGATATCATAGCTCCCAATTGCTGGTCGCCACCCAAAGGGCCTGATTTTAACAGGACGATTTCTTGCGTAAATTTTCCTTCGGGCAAATTTTTTTCCAATGCCTGTCGTATTAACTTACCGGAGGTACCAGTACAGACCAATTTTTTATTTAGCAATCGTTTATAATTGTATTCTACCCATTCGATCAAATCCTTTTTCCGGTTGTCGTGGGCTACTAATGCTATTGTTTTAATCATTGTTTGTTTTTTAATATTACTGAATTCTTGCGATACTTTTTATATTGAAATCTTTTACAAAGTAAACTATTTCTCGGGGTTAAAATAATATTTCAACAGTATTTTTAGCAATAAATTAATTCTGATTTTACAACTTATTATTTCTCTTATTTTTGCATTGTAAAATAAAAAACATGAAAAACATTTTCTTATTTAGTTTACGGCTATTCACTTTATCGACTCAAGCGCAATTTTATAAGTATTTTTTTAACAAATCGTTATGACTTGATTATTACCACAACGGTAACGAGATATCGGATTTTTATAGTTTCGACGAATTTATTGAATAATCTTACTAAGGCGATTCTCAATTAAAACCTGAGGATACGTTTAATTACGGAATACATTATGTAAAAATATTTGATGTGGTCAAAGATTCGCCACTTTATTCGAGGGGTCATTCCTTACTTTTCGGTGAGTTATAAACTACTGCGAAAGCAAAAAAAGTTTATCGTGGTTTTTCGGAATCGGTAGCAATACCTTATCCCAAAGAAAACATAAGAATAAAATTAACGGGAGTATCCGATGATGACCCGTAGTTTTGTTAATAAATATTATAATCAGCAAATTACAAAAGTATCGTATGTTTTTTAATACTTTGATATACACTTGTTTACGTATTTAACGGGAGAAGATCAGATACCCTATTAAAATTATACAATCGGAACCAGAACGGTATTTTTCAAAAAAAATTTCAGTTATATGGTAAACACTTCCGATTATGTTATAAAAAAAACGGTTTACCCTATTAGTGGTAGATTATTTTTGCAGAGCCAAAGGTATCTCTTGTGAGAAGTCAGAGGGCCGAATAAAATTTTTTTTCATCAATAATACAATATCTAACAAACCTATTATTGATGCCGGTTACCGCATATTAAGATGCTATTTTCTTCCATTTTCCGGCTTCCGGCAACTTGATCATTACGCAATGAAACAGTTTTACACTAAATTCGCAGTAGTACCTAATTTTTTGTAACTTTTTGGCTGCGAAATGTTCGCAAAAAATCTGAGGATTTGAATTTTGGCAAAATAAATTTATAACCATTTGGAGGTAAACACATTAGCGATGCAGAAAATGTTTTCTTTAAAAGAATTTTATAAAGAATCACAATTAACGATGCACAAAGTAAAAACTTTAATTCTTTTTTTTGAAATAGTACTATCTTTGTAATTATGAAAAAAGAAATAATAAAATGCCGAGTTAATAAAATTGATTTTATTATTTGTGATAATATCTATTTTATACCTACTTTTTTTACTAAACATTTTAATTGTATACCAAACAAATATTTTCTTGTTATTTTCGTTTTGTTACTTATCACCATAAATGTTTCTGCACGAGTGGTCGAACTTGTAGCCGAGAACCCTATGAGTGATACGGTTACCATGATTTTTCACACCGGCAGAGGAAACAAGGCTTTGCAAGGATATAGCGGTAATGTTTATCTCCACACAGGCGTAATAACCGACAAAAGCCTCAATAGCGACAAGTGGCAACACGTGACGAGTAATGGGGCGAAAGACGGCCTACAAGTTCGTATGAAAAAAAATGCTGTCGACACTTCCGTTTTCCGTTTTATTATAAAAGATTTATACGGATTAGATTCTGAGGAAAAAGTACAGCAATTGGTTAATGATTTTCATGATGTCGATGGCTCTATTATAGGAAAAACCGTTCACAACGACGATATTTTGCTACCGGTAGCCGACTATCGAAAGCCAGTAAAAAAAACCGCTATTTATTTGTTTAAAAACCGAAAATATCGCACTCATTCTTTTGATAGAAACATCCTAAAAGTTTTTACCGATCACGGTCTTGTTCGCTACCGGTTTTTTACCGACAAAATTGTTGAAGTACAACATTTCAATGCCGACAGCATCACGGCCGACTCGTCGGTTGCAGTAATATTGCAGCCACAGCAAATAAAAGTTAATTTTAAAAACACCAAGAACAGTCTTCAATTAAGTACCGACAGTTTGTTGATTTTTATAAATAAAAATCCTTTTTATACTGCATTTGTTTATCATGCCGACACTTTGCTTAGCGAAGACAAAGGTTATTTTCAGCGTAGCGGCAACAACGGATTGCAGTTTAAAATTGCCAAAAACGAACGCTATTACGGACTTGGCGAACGTGCTGTAGATCATCTCAAAGGAAACCGGTTTCAATTATACAATCATCCTCATTACGGATATGAAATGGGGGCTAAAAATTTGAATTTTTCAGTTCCTTTGCTTCTTTCGTCGCGCAATTATCTGTTGCTATTCGACAATCCCCAAAAAGGCTATGCCGACATAGGAAAAACTAATAAAAACATTTTGGAATTCGGTGCTATCGGAGGAGTGATGAAATATTGGTTTATAGCAGGTTACGATATTCCAGCTTTGTATGCACAATATGGCCAACTAACGGGCACACAACCACTACCGCCACGGTGGGCTTTAGGCAATTTACAGTCGCGGATGGCTTATCGCACACAATACGAAACCGATTCTATCGTCAGCCTGATGCAAAGCAAAGACTTTCCGATTGATGCTATAATCCTTGATTTTTATTGGTTCGGCGACAGTATAAAAGGCACTATGGGGCGTCTTAGCTGGTACAAACCCAACTGGCCGCATCCCAAGCAAATGATTGCCGATTTTCGGAAAAAAGGAGTAAAAACCGTCTTAATCACCGAGCCTTATATCATTGATACATTGAAAAACTATAGGATAGGCGACAGCCTCGGTATTTTTGCAACTGACAGTTTGGGGAAAACTTATATTAACCACCAATTTTATTTTGGTAATGCCGCTTTAATAGATATTTTCAAACCGGTAGCACAACGGTGGTTTTGGCAGCAATATCAAAAGCAAATAAAAATAGGAGTAGCCGGCTGGTGGGGCGATCTCGGTGAACCCGAAAGTCATCCTTCCGATCAATATCATATCAATGGTAGTGCCGATGCAGTGCATAACCTTTACGCACATTACTGGAACAAAATGCTGTTTGATAACTACCGGAAATATTATCCTGACACGCGACTCTTCAACCTAAACCGTGCTGGTTATGCCGGTTCGCAGCGTTTTTCTATATATCCGTGGACAGGTGATGTGTTGCGTAGCTGGGGGGGATTGCAGGCACAACTTCCGTTGATGATAAATATGAGCCTTAGTGGTTTCCCTTTTATTCATGCCGACGCAGGCGGTTTTGCACAAGGCAAAAAAAATGATGAACTTTATACCCGTTGGCTCCAATTTGCCTGTTTTTCACCGATATTGCGACCGCACAGCTCGCACATACCTTCTGAACCGGTATTTTTCAACGATACCACGCAGCGCATTGTCCGCAAGTATATGAAATTGCGTTACAGTCTGTTACCTTATCTATACACTGCTGCTTGGCGAGCACATACTTATGGTAGCCCCATTATTCAGCCACTTTTTTATCAATACCCTAACGACGAAATTGCCAGAAAAATAACCGACGAATATTTTTGGGGAAATGATATACTTGTAGCCCCCGTGTTGAAAGCAGGACAAAAAACCCGCAAAGTATATCTCCCACAAGGCAGTTGGTATAACTGGTGGAACAATACCAAATACGAAGGAAACCAATGGATTGAGATGCGGGTTACTCTGGAAAACATACCTGTTTTTGTACGTGCGGGAGCTTTTATTCCGATGGTTAAACCCGTAAACTCTACCGACAACTATTCTTCTCAAAAACTTACACTTCGTTATTTTCCGGTTTCTTCGGGCAAGACTACTGAAAACCTGATGTACGAAGACGATGGTAAAACATTTGGCGCTTACGAAAAAGGCAAATACGAACTGCTAAGGTTTAGGAACATTCACGGAACAAAATTTATTTTTACACATTCGGGTAAAAAAAAGCAAGACAGATTTATTACTTTAATAATCATGAATAAAAATCATCAAACAATTAGTTTTCTTTGGAAAAGCGACGAAACGGTTGTTCTGCGACAGCGAAATAAAAGGGGAGGGAATTTTAAAGTATATCATCTTTTGAACAAGAAAAGATGAAATTATGAAATATAAAGCATTATCTTATACGGTAATAAGGTTTTTTCCGACCTTGTTTTGTTAGCACAATTTGCCAAAGTTGATTTGTGCGTGAACGAAAACCTCCGGCGCTACTCAACAAAAAATATCGCCATATTCGATAAAACCGTTCGCCATAATATTCTTTTAGTGTTGGCCAAGCCTGCTCAAAATTAGCATACCAAGCCATCAGAGTTTTATCATAGTCGAGACCAAAATTGTGTAGATCTTCTATCACGAACAGCCCTTCGGCAGCTTCGGCAATTTGTGTAAGAGAAGGAATCATACCATTAGGGAAAATATATTTGTTTGTCCACTTGTTTGCGTAAGTTACACTAAAATTATTTCCGATGGTATGAATTAGGGAAATACCCTCTTCTGTTAAGCAATGATCGACTAATTTTATATACTTGCGATAATTTTTATAGCCTACATGTTCGAAAAAACCAATGGACAAAATAGCATCGTAAGTTCCAGTAACATTACGATAATCTTGAAAACGTAATTCTATGGGAAGTCCCTTACACAATTCACGTCCCAATTCGATTTGATTTTTTGAAATGCTTATGCCGAGTACTTCAACACCATATTTTTCGGCTGCAAATTTGGCAAAACTTCCCCAACCACAGCCAATATCAAGTACTTTCATGCCTTGTTTAAGATATAATTTTTTGCAAATAAGATCAAGTTTAGCCTCTTGAGCCTCGTCGAGAGTTTTTGCGCTTTTCCAATAAGCACTTGAGTAACACATTCTTTCGTCCAGCATTGACCGAAATAATTCATTACCCAAGTCGTAATGTTCGCGACCGACACGTTTTGCTTTGGTTTTCGTTTGCCGGTTAATAAGTTTGGAAAAAAGAATATACAAGGCCATTTTAAAACCACGACTGACTTTTTGTTCGACGTGCGCACTGAGCAACTTATTAAAAAACTCGTCAAGGGCGTTACAAGTCCACCACTTGTCCAAATACGACTCTCCAAGTCCAAGTTCCACTTCCGAAACCCAACGTTTGTAAGCCCGTTCGTTGTTGATTTGAACATCGTAAGGCCGGTGTCCGTTAATGTTTATTCCCGCTTCACTTAATAAAGATTCTATTAAAGATTTTGCATCCATTTTTTCATAGTTTAGATCATTAGTTGCAAAGTTAAACATTACAAACAAAAAAATCAAAGAAAAAAGAGACTTTTTTCTATGCAAAATTGAAAATAACAGAAAAACCAAATCATTGTATATAACACTAACTTAGAGATTTCGATTTATGAATAGATAATATTTTGATTTGCCGGTAAGGTAATATATACTTTTTTTATTGCCTATCCTGACTCTAGTTGTGTACGAAAAAAAACATAACAGTACAACGGAAAGCATTTTTATCAAAGAAAATTTAACCTTAACAAAGAACCACTAAATGGTTTGCGAAGCTCTATTATATCACCCGGCTGAAATCGTTAATAAGTTTAATGATGTGTTTTTTATGTGCATTTAAATCTGACAGGCTTTTTACTCGTATTTGAATCAGCCTGTTAAAAATATGTTGTTCGGAAATAACTTTCGATTTCAAAGTGGCAATATTGATTTTGGTGTATTTGAATTTACCGTTTTTGGCTTTTTCAACGAGTTGTTGCTTGGCAGCAATGTCGCTGCGCATAGCTCTTTCGGCATTGCCAAGTGCCGAAACGGCTTTATCCAATTGATTGTTTGAAGCCATCTTATCAAATTCTTTGACTATCGAATTTATGGTAACTTTTCTGTTTGATTTTTGGTAATTATATTTTGATATTTCTTTGTTTTCCATGTGGTTTAAATATGGTGGGCGTATGTTGTTTTGAGTTGGTTTGTATCTTTTGGCGGCTTGGGAAATAATCATTCCTTTGTTTGCATTATTTGAGGAATTGTTGAGGGAGGATATGCTCGAAGCATGTGTGTGGCCAATGCTTTCGCTGCTGTGAGTTGCCACTTTTTCATATTTTTGATTAGAGATCATAAGTTTTTCAAATTCAAGCAGGTTTCCTTTTATTCCTCCAAGCTCGCGTATGCCGTATGTAGAATCGGGATCGAATTTTTTTAGATGGTTGTACAAATATATTTCTCTATTCAAGCTATTCGAAAGAACATAATTCTCTAATCTTAAATTAAATTTCTTTCCTTTGGCATCGTGAGTTAGCATTCCGCTTTTAAGTGCGTTCAAATTTTTGCGTGTCTGCCTTATTTCTGCCGAAGCCAAACGGATTAATGCAGAGCGTGCTTGTTGCACTTGGCCATGGTTTTGGCTCATAAAAGCCGTTTGTAAAACAGCAATGTTATTGTCGAAAGTTTTGATGTTGGCGCTACTATTGCTAACATTATCATTGTGGTAGTTCACATTGTTTTTTGAAATAGATTGTGCATTAGCCATATAGTAAAGGCTTACCATTAAAACGGTCATTAGAAAAATCATAATCCTTTTCATTATCGGTAGTTTAAGTTCAACAAAAATGAAGATGGCTATTTTCAGTGCCAAAAATTTTATTCAAAAGTAGTAAAAGATTTTTTATTGACGAGAAGATTTTCATCATTTTTTTTTCGCTTGATAATTTTTTATGTCGAATATATCTATAGCACAGACTTTGCAAACAAGCAATGAAATATAATAGTCGTTTTTCATTGGCTAACACCTATGCTGCTTTTATACAAATAATATCAATTATCTAAAATCATCGGGTAAGGACGGGTGATTGCTAAAGCAAGTTGGTAGTGGAGATGTATTTGCTTTCGCACCGAAATTCTTTACCATAATCATTTTTCATTATTCATTTTTCATTATTCGTTTGTTCAAAGATAACAGTACTACTATAATATTTAGTCTGTTTTCAAAATAAAAAGTTGAAAAGACGGTTGTATTCGTATCTTTGTAACAAAACAGCCCAAAGCAGAAATGAAGAAATTGTATAAATACATGTTGAAATCCTATCTCCAACCGTTTCTGTTTACCTTTTTCATTGTACTATTTATTTTGCTAATGCAGTTTCTTTGGAAATATATCGACGATCTTGTAGGGAAGGGTCTTGAGTGGTATATTATTGCCAAACTATTGTTTTATGCATCAGCCACATTTGTGCCATTGGCTTTGCCGCTTGCCGTGTTACTATCGTCGCTGATGACGTTTGGCAGTCTCGGAGAAAATTACGAACTTGTAGCGGCTAAATCGGCGGGAATTTCTTTACGAAAATTAATGAAACCTCTTATTATTTTAGCGGTAATAACCAGTATCTCTGCTTTTTTATTTTCCAACTATATTTACCCTATTGCCAACCTGAAATTTGGCTCGTTGCTTTACGATGTGCGTCAAAAAAAATTGGCTTTCGACATCAACGAAGGTATTTTCAACAGCGACCTCAGTGGTTATGTAATACGCGTAGGACGGAAAGCCAAAGACAATAAAACCATCTACGACATACTGATTTACGACCATACAAAACGAAGGGGTAACGTAAAAGTTACTACGGCACGAAAAGGCATTATGGAGTTAACGCCCGATCAACGTAAAGTTCTGTTTACATTATACAACGGCTATACATATCAAGAAGTTACCGACCAGCGTAACTATCGGAGAACAAGGCCTTTCGAGTACATCAAGTTCAAAAAACAAATACTCACTTTTGATTTGTCGCAACTGAAACTAAATCGTACCAACGAATCTTTGTTTCGTAATTATTATACTATGCTCAACATCAAACAGCTGAATAAAACCATTGACTCGTTAAGTAAGCAGAAAGTAGAACGTGAGAAATTATTTAAAAAAAATTTTATCAGACGATACAGCTATCTTGAACAAGCCGATACCGGCACAATGCATTTAGAGAAAACACAAGCTGCTATTGATAGAGCTGTTATCAAATCAATAAAATATCCGTTTTTGGGAAACTCCACGAGAGATGTACAACTTCGCATACTCGACGTAGCTATTGCAAGCGTCCAAAATCGCAAACGCAATATTTTGGATGTCCAAAATCGCAATGACAGAACGCGTTCGTTGATTACCAAACACGAAATTGTATGGCATCAAAAGTTCCGGCTTTCGCTAGCTTGTCTTATTTTCTTTTTTATCGGAGCACCCCTTGGAGCCATTATTCGAAAAGGTGGGCTTGGCATGCCGGTTGTTATCTCCGTTATTTTTTTCGTTTTATACCATGTGGTTTCGATAGTGGGCGAAAAAGCAGCCAAGGCTAACGAGTGGAATATCATTTTTGGTATGTGGTTTTCAACTTTTCTTATTTTACCATTAGGGCTTTTCCTTACATACAAAGCCACTACCGATGCCCCATTGCTTGACTCGGAAAGCTGGAAGAAATTTTTCGAACATTTCGGTTTTATTATGAACTGGCTAAAAAAATTGAAGCTTATTAAAAATTAAAATTCACTCATAGGTGAAATATTCAATAAAAATAGTTAATGAAAGATAATAAACTAAACATTCTTTTTATTTGCAACAAATCTCCCTGGCCCCCGAAAGAAGGTGGCCCAATTGCCATGAACAATCTCATTGAAGGTCTCATCAAACATGGACATCGGGTAAAAGTACTGGCTATCAATACCAATAAATATGCAGTAGATGAGAAAGATATTCCTGAAAATTACAAAAGATCCATAGCTTTACAACTCGGGTATATCGACTTGTCGGTGAAGCTTTTACCTGCTTTTTTTAATTTGTTTAGTCATCGATCGTATCATGTGCAACGTTTTGTTTCAAAACGTTTTGAAAAACTGCTGACAGATGTGCTAAAACAGCATCTTTTCGACATTGTTCAAATTGAAACTTTATTTATGTCGCCGTACATTGATGTTGTCAAACAAAATAGTGAGGCTAAAATTATTTTACGAGCACACAACATCGAACATTTAATTTGGAAACGTTTGTACGATACAAGTAATAATCCGTTGAAAAAGATTTATTTACATCATTTATCCAAAACTCTTGAGGTCTACGAAAAGAACATTCTCAACCGGTACGACGGTATCATTCCCATCACCGAAAAAGATGCCGTATGGTTCAAAAGAAACACATCTTCACCGGTTAAAGCTATTCCTTTCGGTCTTGATTTACACAAAACCAATCAGTTTACCAATAAAATATCCGAACATGCGCTTTTCCATATTGGCGCAATGAACTGGATGCCTAACGAAGAAGGCATCCGCTGGTTCTTGCATCAGGTATGGCCCAAATTACATAGCGACTTACCCAAGTTGAAATTGTATCTTGCCGGTCGCGAAATGCCGCAATGGTTAAAAGATTATCAACAAGAGGGAATTGTTGTTTTGGGTGAAGTTGCCGATGCATACGAATTTATTAACGCCTATACTATTTCCATTGCTCCTTTATTGTCGGGTAGTGGCATGCGAATAAAAATTATTGAGAGTATGGGTATGGGCAAAGCGGTGATTTCCACTAGTATCGGTAGTGAAGGAATTGATGTTGAAAACGGTAAGAATATACTTATAGCCGATAACCGGCAAGATTTTGTCGATGCCATAAAAACAGTCTATCGTGATAAAAATTTATGTTCGCAAATAGGCATAGAAGCTGCCCGTCTTGTTCGCGAAAAGTACGACAACAACAAAATTATCTCACGACTCAATGCTTTTTATGAGAAAATTTTATGATTTTTGCAATAATACATCAATAGTTTTGAGTTTTTAGGAAATATGCTGTAATATATTGTTTATGAGGATTTTAATTCTATTATCAAGAATTCCTTATCCTTTGGAAAAAGGAGATAAACTCCGCGCTTTTTATCAGGTGAAAGAGCTTTCGAAAAGCAACGAAATTATTTTGTGTGCCCTAAATCCTATGAAAAATATCGACAAACAAAAAGCCTTTGCTACCTTACAACCTTATTGTCGATCCGTCAATTTTGTCAACCTGCCGTATACCGCCCGTTTATGGAATGTTTTTTTAGCGTTTTTTAAAGGACTTCCTTTACAGGTAGGATATTTTTACAATTCGTTTGCTTTTCGCAAAATAAAAAAACTGATAAACGATTATCAACCCGATCACATTTATTGTCAACTGTTGCGAACTGCTGAATATGTAAAAGATAGTTCTTTACCAAAAACATTAGATTATCAAGATGTTTTTTCGTATGGTGTAAAAAGGCGCTATCGCAATGCTTCATTATGGTTTAAGCCGTTTTTAAAATTAGAGTATCATAGATTATTAAGGTATGAAGAAAAGATTTTCGAGCTGTTCGACAACAAAACCATTATTTCGGAACCCGACCGTAAGTTAATGCCACATCGCAATAGACAAAAAATCGTTATTGTTCGCAATGGTGTTGACTTTGAGTTTTTTAAACCTGATAAAACGAAAACAATTTACGACATTGTTTTTACCGGAAATATGCATTATCCACCCAATGTGGATGCTGCCCGTTTTCTTGTCGTCGACATTATGCCAAAAGTTTGGAGAAATAGCCCTGCAACAAAACTTTTACTCGCCGGTGCCAGTCCCGATGTTTCTGTCAAAGCACTGGCTTGCGAGAAAGTGGAAGTGAGCGGATGGATAGACGACATCAGAGAAGCGTATTCTTCTTCTGTCATTTTTATCGCTCCCATGCGTATTGGCACGGGATTGCAAAACAAGCTACTCGAAGCTATGGCGATGAATGTGCCCAGCATTACCACACCCCTCGCCAACGAAGCTCTCAATGCTACTTCAGGAAAAGAAATACTTGTGGGTGAAAGTGCCGGAGAACTATCCGAACTTATTCTCAAACTTTTGAAAAACCCTGGTTTTCAACAAGACATTGCAAAAAACGCTCGTGCATTTGTTGTGAAAAATTTCTCATGGAGCGAAGCTACAGCTCCTCTTAATGCACTGATAAAACAGACAACACCTCAAGCGAAACATTAAAACCTGATGTTAGGTTCGAAAAAAGCAAAACCTATCCCTCAGGAGTTTCCATATACCGACACAAACTTTTATTTTCAAAAAACCCTCATGGGAAATTCTTGTTCAGCCCAAAATATGTGAAACAACCGTTCAGTTCATCCGTAATCATCAATCGTTATTCCTTTAAGTTTTATATATTTCGAAAGAAATGGCATATTTAACGTGGATGCTCAAATCGGGAAAAATTCAAATAGCTCCATTGTTGCATTTCACGTAACAAGCTATTGCTCCACCGTTTTATCGCTGCCCTGTTCTATCGCCTCCTTCAAGGCTCTATTCATAAAATCGTTTAAGTGTTTTATTTTTAGGCAGACTGCAATGGCTTTTTCGCCAAACCCGGGCGTGCTTAGCAAGTCGTCAGGAAATGGATGAAAAACAGTAAATTCTTTAAATTTCAATAGTTCTATTCCTTCAAAGTTTTTGGGATAACCGGCAGGAGGTCGAAGCAGTTTTTTCCCTTGTATTCCACCGAAATTGTCTTTGAAATCCTTATTACCAATGATGGCTTTAAATTCATTAAAATGATAAAATATTTCGTTCCTTATATTTTTAATCGCATCGCCTTTTGGACAATGGACACCTCCTGCCAAGAAACTATTATCAGGCTCAATATGCAGGTAATATCCCGAAAGCAACGACTTCCTGCCATTGGGAGCAACATAACTGCTAAAATAAGTTTTGTATGGTGTTTTGTCTTTCGAAAAGCGAATATCTCTGTAAATACGAAACATACATTGTTTTGCCGACAGAGCTGAAATAGTGTTGTCGAAGCTTGCTATTGCAGGAATAAATACCTTATTAAGAAACGTTTCCACTTGCATTCTTGCAAGCTCGTATCGGCTTTTGTTTGTTGCAAACCATTCTCTGTTGTTATTGATTTTCAATTCGTTTAAAAATTCCATAACTTTTTTATCCATGTTTCCGAATTTTTTGTACATTTATGGCATAAAATTACAAAAGAAAACCACCCGAAAATTATGAATATATTATTGTTTTACAGAAAGCTATTTTTCACAATATTATTTTTTGTTATCGTGTCGAGTTGTCGAGTATTTGCCTCCGGCGAGAGGTTTGCCGTAGGTGCCAGGCAAGCAGGTATGGGAAAAGTTTCTGTAGCACTTACCGGTTTTTGGGGTATTGCAAACAATCAGGCCGGTATAGCGTTGATCGACAAAATTACGGCAGGGATCAATTACACAAGTTATTTCGGACTAAGTCAGCTGAGCACGAAAAATGCAGCCGTTCTCGTTCCTGGCAAATTCGGTGTGGCAGGTGTGAGTGTTAGCTATTACGGCTATCATTTGTACAACGAAATGCAGCTTGGTTTGGCTTATGGTAGAGCCTTCGGTAAGTATCTGCGCATCGGCTTACAGCTTGATTATTTACAAACAAGTATTGGCGACAATTATGGTAAAAAATCAAACATCACTTTCGAAATAGGTCTGCAATCGGATGTTACCGAAAATCTTAGTCTCGGCCTTTGGTTGTATAATCCGATGTCGGTTAAATTGGCAGCTTACGATAACGAACGTATTCCGGCAATTTATCGTTTCGGACTGGCTTTTCGTTTTGAAAGTAATTTGCTCAGCAGTGTCGAATTGGAAAAAAATAGCTACCGGCAGGCAGTAATCCTTAGGGGAGGATTGGAATATATACTGAAACAACGTTTTTTTCTGCGAGTGGGATTTTCTACTTCGCAGGAAATCTTTTCTATGGGTTTTGGTATGAAGCTTAAGATGCTTCGATTCGATATAGCTGCCGTAATGCATCAGTCTTTGGGATTTTCACCGCAAGCCGGATTAATTTTTAGATTTTAGTCGCTATGAGTTTTCAAAAACAACATATTCTTGTGCCGATTATAATAATGGCGGTTTTTATTGTTCGGCTAGCTTCAGCTCAACAAACCGACACTTTGGCTCATACAAACACTATATTTATTACTGATCGTATGGAAGACGTTGCTTCGTCGGTTGACGGTGCACTTGATTATTCCGACCTCGTGGACGATTATGTATATTATGCCAAAAACCGGCTGAATTTGAACGATCAGGATGATATAGATAAATTGCTGGAATTGAATTTGATAAATCATGAGCAAGCTAATCAATTGAGGATTTATATTATAACAAACGGGCCTTTGCTTAGCCTTATGGAATTAAAATATATCAATGGATTCGATGCGGCAAGCCTACAAATAATGCTTCCGTTTGTGCGGGTCTCCAAAAAAAAATACAAGCAGAAAATAAATATAAAGCAAGTTTTTGAACAGGGAAGGCACCAAATTATTTTCCGATTCGGTAGTTTGTTGCAAAAATCTATGGCTTACGATTTGCCTCCCGATTCGGCAGTCGATCATCCGGGTTCGGTATATCTCGGCTCACCGCAAAAACTCTATTTACGTTACGGTTTTAATTTCCGTAATAAAATAAAAGCAGGATTTTTACTTGAAAAAGACGCCGGTGAAGTACTGTTCAAAAGCAAACTTCCCGATACGATAAACACTTTGGTTGGAAAAGACATCGGCGCTTATTCCGACTTTAGTTCGGCTTATGTTTATGTTTCTGATATGGGGCTTTTGAAAAAAGCTGTTGTGGGTGATTATCATCTCGAATTCGGACAAGGACTTTGCCTGTGGACAGGTTTGTCTTTTGGGAAATCGGCCGATGCCATATTTATCAAAAAACAAGCAAGAGGATTGCGACCCAATACTTCCGTAAACGAAAACCGTTTTTTCCGGGGTGCTGCTTCAAGTATCGGAGTGGGAAATTTTATCTTTACCGGATTTTATTCGTTAAACAAAGTCGATGCCAATTTGTTGAAAGTTGACACCACTGAGAATGGCGAAGTTTCGGGTATCATCGAAACTGGTAATCATCGTACTATCAACGAATTGCTCCATAAAGATGCTTTACATCTTACTGCTTTCGGTGGACATTTACAATACAGAGGAGCAACTTTTACCCTTGGCGCTACCTATTATCAAACTCGTTTCGATAATGATTTTGTTCCAGTGCAACGGGTATATAAAAATTTTGCTTTTGCCGGTTCTGCGTTGAATGATTTTGGTTTCGATGCTGATTTGGTACTCGGAAAATGGGAATTTTTCGGTGAGATGGCGTCAAACGATAAAGTAGAGAGCTTTTCAGGGATTGCAGGAATAAATGCTTATCTCTCCGATAGGTTTACTTTAAGCATCTATTATCGAAACATTAGCAAAACATACCACAATTTTTACTCAAATCCATTGACCGAAAGCAGTAGCCTTAATAACGAAACCGGTTTGTATATGGGTATCAGCTCTGCTTTGAGCAGCCACTGGAATATTACGGCCTATGCCGATTATTTTCGTTTCATATGGTTAAAGTATCGTGTGGACGGCCCTTCTCAAGGCCGAGCATTGCTGACACAAATAAATTTTAACCCAATGCGAAATTTGCAAGCCTATTTCCGCTTTCGTTATAAACAAAAACAGGAAAATGCAGCAGGTGTTTATGATTTTTTGAACCATCTCACCGATACGCGCCGTTACGAATGGCGCTGGAACTTATATTGGCAACTGCTTGATTTTCTCATTCTTAAAAATCGTGTTGAATATGTGCAATATGCGAAAGAAAATATTCGTCAACAAGGTTTTCTCGTCTATCAAGATGTGCTATATCGCCCAGAAAATTTTCCCTTACAATTTAGTCTTCGGTTTGCACTTTTCGATACCGACGGTTGGGACAGCCGTATTTATGCTTACGAAAACGATGTGTTGTACGCTTTTAGCATTCCCGCCTATTACGACAAAGGACAACGTTTTTATCTGATGTTGAAATGGCAGGTATTGCAAAACGTAAATGTTTGGTTGCGTTTTGCCCAAACACTTTTTTATAACAAAACCGTTATCGGCTCAGGACCCGATGAAATTCGAGGAAATAATAAATCGGATATTAAAATTCAGCTAATTTGGAAAGTAAAATAATTGATTAGCTCTTGGACATATTCATCAAACATCGAACATCCAATAACGAACAATAAACTTTTACGCACTCTTATTTATTTGGTGTTGCCTGTATATTCGGTTTTTATTTCTATTCCGTGCTTTTGAACTTCATTAGTAAACTGATTTTCTTTCGTTAAATTGTATTCTTTAAACGAATGTAGCCCAATTCCCAAATCTATTTCCTATAGCAATATTCTTAATAGTAATTGGGTACTAATGCGAATTGAGTGGACGAGATGAAGTGAAAAGTGATTAGAGCACTAAATATCAGATGCATGTGGAGATAAAATTATATTTCTCTCAATAATCTATTTTATTATTTGAATATCTGGCATTTAAATTACCCGATATAACGTTTTCCAATAAAATGGTAGAGCCAAATATATAAAACGAAACAAAAAGATTTTTTTATGAAAAAAAGAATTACGATAGAAAAATCATATAACATATTATTGCGGATCTACGTCGATGCTTATCCTTACCGATTTATATTTAGTGAGAGTTTTGAATTTGTCGAGAGTATTTTTAATCAAGGTTTTTTGTGCTGTAAGTTGGTTGTTGCGTGCAATTTTCAACATAATTTGTTTAATGTATTTATTTCTAATGCGCGATACCACCGGATATTCAGGGCCATATACCATTTTTCCGAAATTCGAGCGCATTTCTTTGGCCAGTACAGCTGCCGCTTGATTCAAAATTTCGTATCTTGCATGTTTAAGTTTAATGATTAGCAAGCGATAATAAGGAGGGTACAAATAGCGTCTTCGTTCGGCAAGTTGCGTGTTGAACATTTCTTCGAAATCGTGCATAACAACTTCTTTGATAATTGGGTGTCTATGATTCCAAGTTTGTATAATAACCGTTCCTCTTTTGTTTTTTCGTCCGGCCCTGCCACTTACTTGTTCCATCATTTGAAAACTGCGTTCGTGTGCTCTGAAATCGGGAAAACTCAACATATTGTCAGCGCTTAAAATACCTACAATCTGTACGTTGTCGAAGTCTAAACCTTTGGCAACCATTTGTGTACCGGTAAGAATATCGGTTTTGCGATTTTCAAAATCGCTAAAAATTCGTAGAAAGGCATTTTTCGATCGGGTAGAGTCGAGGTCCATTCTGTCGATTTTTGCTTGGGGAAGCATAATACTTAGTTCTTCTTCTACTTTTTCGGTACCGAAACCCAGCATCTTAAGATTCGGACTACCACATTCGGCACATACGGGAGGCACCGATATCGAAAATCCACAATAATGGCATTTGAGCAATTCGCTTTTTTTATGGTACGTTAGCGTAACGTCGCAGTTTTTGCATTGCGGTACCCAATTACACTGTTCACACTCGATACGAGGTGAAAAACCCCGACGGTTTTGAAACAAAATAACCTGTTGCTCGTTTTCCAATGCTTTTGCGATATGTTGCAGTAAAACCGATGAAAAATGCGATTTCAATAAACGGCGGCGTCTTTCGTTTTTCATATTCACCACTATTATTTCTGGCATTTCTATACCGCCATAGCGCTCGTTGAGCTTTACGATTCCGTATTTTTTTTGTTTTGCATTAAAGTAACTTTCTACGGATGGTGTTGCCGAGCCGAGCAAAACTTTGGCATTGTGCAGTCGGGCAAGATAAATGGCAGCATCACGTGCGTTGTAGCGTGGTGCCGGATCGAATTGTTTGTACGACGAATCGTGTTCCTCGTCAATGATTACCAAGCCCAAATTATCGAAAGGTAAAAACATTGCTGACCGCGGTCCAAGAACGATTTTATAAGGAGGTTGCTCTTCATTTTGCTGTTTGCCAAGCAAATTGTACCATACTTCAGCTCTCTCGTTAGGGTTATAGCGCGAATGATAAATCCCTACTTCATCACCAAAATATTTGCGTAAACGTCCAATAATCTGCGAAGTAAGTGCAATTTCGGGCAACAGATACAATACTTGTCTTCCGCTTTGCAGGGTTTCTTGTATCAGCTTGATATATAGCTCGGTTTTCCCGCTTGAGGTAACGCCGTGAAGTAAAACGATATTTACTTTCTCCATTTGCTCTTTTATGGAAGTGAGTGCCTCTTTTTGATTCTTGCTTAACACTATAGAACCGGCGGTAGCTGTACTTTGGTTTTGTCCGAACCGGCTAACGATTTTATCTTGTTGCACAAAAATACCTTTTTCTATTAAAGCATTTAATGCGGCTATTGAAGCTTTGCTGCGTTGCAAAAGTTCCGAACGCTTGACGATCTTGCTTTGTTCCAACGGAAAACCGGAAATCTCAATAAAAGACATCACTATTTCAAGTTGTTTGTGTGCCCGCTTCCCAAGAGTATCCATTGTTTCTTGAAGTTTTTCTTCGACAAGAAGATTTTCGTGTAGCGATACAAACTTTTCTTTTTTAGGACGATAGCTGTCTTTCAACTCTTCTTCCATTACTACCAAGTGTTTCTCAATCAAAGTTTTTATTACAGGTAACACTTTTTTAAAACCCGCTATTTCAGCAGTTTCATCAATGGTAATTTTTTTCTTTCGCAACAATGCCTCTGTTATACGAAATTCTGTTTCGTTAAGGTTTTGACGATCGGGGACAAAACTGTCGGAAAGCAAAATTTTTGATTCACTCATCAGTTTTAATGAAGAAGGAAGGGCGGCATTCATCACCTCGCCGAGATAGCTCATATAATATTCGGCTATCCAATTCCAGAACCGAAATTGCAAATCGTTAACAATAGGCTCTTTATCAAGTATTTCCTGAATATATTTCGGAATACCTTTTCCGGGATGATTTTCATGGACTTTAACTACGAGACCTGTATATAGTTTTTTTCTGCCGAATTGTACTGTAACCCGCTGACCTACGGAAACAGCACTGTTGAATTGAAAGGGAACGCAATAAGTAAAAGTTCCCGGTATGGGCAATGGCAATAAAATATCGGCAAAAAGTGTGATATGTTCCATATTACAAAAGTAGGTCTTTAATAGAAAATTTTTATGTGGCTTATTTTATTCCAAAATTCAATATTTGCAGAACCTCTTTTTCCAAACAATTGCGATTGCCTGCTTGCATCGTAAAAAAACTCTTAATACCTACTTTAACTATTGTTTAAATTTAAAACCAAGGTTATAATTTTCTATTAATTTTCGTTCGGAAGTAACAGTCATCGGAACCGACTGCAAAACGGTATGCCGAGATGCAAACAAACCTGTCCCACCGTTGATGTTGGTAAATATTGGAATTTCTGTTAAAAGTCCAAAAGTACCATTGTTGACTTGAATGTAAGTGTCGAGATCTTGCGAGGCACAGGCAACATAAACGTCGACATTTCCGGCCCAGCGTTGTACATTGGGCAATTGTTTCAAATGGCTTTGGAGTAATTTGTAAAAATTATCGCCGGAGTAACCAATTTCCATTTGTTCTTGTCCATCGGTAGTTTGCGAATGTTTAACACCAAGATGCCATGCAATGCTTTTGTCCAAAGTATCTGGATTGCCTTGCTGTAACTCTTGGTAATGAAATACAATATTTGCGTCGTAGCGTTTACCGTTTACAGCCGAATACCACTTAATTTCTTTGTTGGAAGAAAATGAAATAAATCTAACGGGGTAGGTAATATGAAAATTTCTAACCATGTTGGCGGATGCGGTAATTGTTTTCTTAGAAGTTTCTATTTTTAAAGAATAACTGGCTTCAGGGTTGAGGTGAGTTGTCGAAAAATACATCAACTGATTGGGAAAGTAAAAAACCGAGTCACCTTCTTTTTTGTTATGAATGGTAATAGTATCAAAAACAATGGGAGAAAGGTTTATACCATTTTTTCTTCCCGTTAAATTTACTGCCAATTTATAGGAATAATTGCTTGAGTCGGGATTTTTAGCAAAATCAAGCGCATTACCCGGTCCAGAAAAGGCTTTGGTGATTTTTATCCACGTGGTATCATTCTCATAATCTAACAATCCGTAAACAACAGTGATCTCTTTATAATTAGCATACAAATCAACCTTATTATTACACCGGCTCAACACTAAGGCCAATAATATAACCATTAAAAAGATGGTGTGGTTTTTTTTCATATGTTTATAATTAACTGCTTGTCCGTATTTTAGTTTTGTCAAGATTTTTGCTGCCTGCGGGCAAAAATCCCGCCAAAACCGTTACTCGTTTTTTCATTTCCCCGACTTGAAAGTCGGGTTTACTAATATTACGCTCCTTCGGAACTTTTTTAATCATTCCCTTGTGTGTTTAAAACCAATCATGGATGTTTCATGATTTTAAAATCAATTTAATTATTGAAAGCGGACAAATTTACAACTTATGCCAATGTGAATTACACTTAATATCTATATTTTCTTTGCAAAAAGTGAAGACACAACTCATCACCGAAAGGTTTTTTTATTTATATTTAAAACGCTTAAAAAAGAATAGGACGCTATGTGAACATAGTGTTGGTTTGTTGTGATGAACCAAAAATAGTAAGAGATTGTAATAAAAATAACCAATATGTTTCGGCTCGTTCGTTTGCACTTTTTCTGGCTAAATAGTGCTTGCCCGAAAGCGGCAATTTCTATGCTGTGCTCGCCTTGAAAGCAAATCATTTATTCTATTAAAATTTTAATATTCAAACCTTTGCAAGCCTCAAACTTAGCGTTTTCTGATTAAGCACGATAATAAAAGAAGTTTTCTTACTCACACTAATTAACTGAACTTTCAAGTTTTATAACGTAAGCATAATCAAATGGGTAGAAAAAACGAGACGATATATAGCGTAATTGTCATACATACAATTAATTACGATTCATTTTACCATAATGCTCTTATTATGCTGTTTGACCCGGTGATGGGAAATTTAGTCTAACTAAGGAATTTTGTGATTCCGGTTGACATATTAACTCTTTATAGAAAGTTATAAAATCAATTCCTGAAACTCGGCAAAAACCATTAATAAATTCATAAATGTTCTGCTTAAACCTGCTATTAGGTTTTCTTCTATTGATGCTTGTGGTAATTTTCTGAACAATCCGCCAATACTCATTACATAATGCGTTCGCTCGTAATAACTAAGCAAGATATAACTAATAAAACTTAGCGTTATGTCGGCTATTTGTACGTCAAAATCTTGCAACTGACTTTCGCCCAAAAGCAAATATTACTTGGTTTCTTTGAAAAATTTATGTTTCAACGAATTTTTTATACCTCCATCAATTTGTTGAAGTTGATGTTTACATACGTGCTTATCAGCAATAGTCAGTTTTCTCTTTTGCTTATATTCACCAAAAATAACACTACCCTAATATCTTGATATTCTGTTTGCAGCTTAATATTTCGCTTTTTAATTTTTTGTTTTAGAACCGATAACCGTCTTTTGCTTTTCTTGATAGCCTGCATTTTGGTTGTTAATTAGTTGTGCATGATTTTTCAAGTTGAGTTAAACATGTTCGGGCTTGTTTTCTAAAGACATGCATTTGAAACCTTTTATATGTTTACGTTTTGCAAAATCATTTGAATTACCATCAATTACGACAATTGCTTTTTACCCAACACTCATTGTAAACATATAATAATCAAAATAGATAAGAAGTTCTAAAATTATAATGAATTACAGCAAAGCCAAATTATTCTTTCGTCATAGCAATTTCTAAATTTTCTCTCTTGAGTTTTTCAAGATATTAAATAAAAACACTCGTGCTCTGAATAGTTGTGCTTTTACTGTTCCGAGAGGCAATTCGAGTTCGTTAACTATTTCTTCGTAGGAATATTCTTTGAAATATCTCATTTCGATAAGCTTTTTATAATGGGGTTTAAGTTTTTCAATTACAACATGCATCATCTCAATTTTTTGCATTTTAATAAATTGCTCTTCAGGGTCAAGATTCATCGAAGCTACTTTCGACGGGGCATCTACCGTTCGATTTTCTATTCCATCAATAACACGTGCCGATTTTTTCTTGGCACGCATAAAGTCAATACAATTATTAGTAGCTATTTTAAAAAGCCATGTGCTAAAAGCATTATCGGGGGCGTATTTTTCAAGATTTTTAAATGCTTTTCCAAATGCTTCGATGGTAAGATCTTCGGCATCATGAGGATTTTTGGTCATCTTCAGCATCATAAAATAAAGTGAGTCGCGATAGTTTGACAAAAGCGCAGCATAGGCTTTCTGATCGCCTTTGTCAAGCGCTTTTCTAATTAAACCGTAATCTCGTTTACCTTTTTCGGTGAGTCTTTCAATTATTTCCATTGCGTGACCTTAGCCGGTTTTCCTGTTAGTGCAAAAAAAGGAATCAGGAAAATGTATCCTAGTTCCAGCAGCAGCGAAAATACGAATAAATTTTTTTCCTGTAGTTTACCAAGAACTTTTTTGTGAATTATTGCTTGTGTTAAAAGTCGACAACTAAAGATTACAATCACAACCCAAGGAAAAAAATGCAATAATAGCATTGCAATGGTAGTGGCATAAAACAGACCTTGACTAAGGCTGAAAAAGCCAAGAAAAAACTTTGTGCTGAATTTATATTCGCTCCCAGTTGTCAAATGTCGTTTTTTTTGCTTGGCCCATTCACCGAAACTTTTTTTTGGCTTACTATAAACAAAACTTGCCGGATTAATTTGGATTCGAGTATTTGCTTTATTGGCTACTTCACTGATAAACAGGTCATCATCGCCAGATGCTATGTTGTAATGCGAAATAAATCCTTTATTTTTTAAAAACACATTTTTAGTATACGAAAGATTTCTGCCAACACCCATATACGGTTTTCCGGCAAGAGCAAGAGAAAAATATTGCATTGCTACCATAAAAGTATCGTAACGGATAAACTTGTTGACCAAGCCTTTCTCTTGACGGTATGGACCATAACCAAGCACTACTTCGGTGCCTTCGACGTAAGTGGCCGCAACAGTTTCAATCCATTTGTCCGTGCTTGGATTACAATCGGCATCGGTAAGTAATAAAATTTTGTGTGCTGCTGATTTTATGCCAATGGAAAGGGGAAATTTTTTTCCTTTGAAAAAGTTTACATCTTCGTCGAAATGTATGGGTTTCAAACGGGGATATTTTCTACTTAGCTCAACAAGCAACTCTTTGGTTTCGTCGTTCGAGGCGTGGTTTACCACTACCACCTCAAAGTTGGGATAGTCTTGTTCCAAAATAGCGATTAAATTTTCTTTCAAATGAAAATAGTCATTGCGGGCAGCAATAACGACCGAAACGGGCTGCTTGTTTTTTTCACTTATGTGTTTTTCTTTATAAAACGCTAATCGTGCAAAAACTCCCCAATAATAAATCAACTGTATCAGAAAAGAAAACAGCATTAGACCCGATAAAATAATTTCGATAGTTGAAAATTGTTGCATATAGCGTTTTTTCTTTGGCTACAAAAGTATTGAAATTTGGCAGACTTTATGTTGTTTTCGTTACCTTAATTGTTTTAACAACGATATAATAATTCATCAAGCAATACAAAAAAGCGTACTTTGTCTTACCACAATATTAAAGAATTTTATCGCTAATTTCTAATATAAATGCTAAGTATTTAAATTTATTAATACTTTTATGGCCTTATTTTAAAAAAATATACATCATGAAACATTTTAACTTACGGTGTTTAATCCTTCTTATACTTGCGCTTACGGTAGTCTCGTCGACAGCAGAAGCGAAAAAGGACAAGAAGAAAAAAAGTAAAAAGGAGCTTGTAAAGGCTTCTGTTTTCAAGGGTTTGAAATGGCGAAGTATTGGCCCTGCTCTCACTTCGGGACGCCTTGCCGACCTTGCCGTTGATCCTGATAATCCTTCAACTTATTATGTAGCTGCCGCTTCAGGACACATATGGAAAACTATTGATAACGGCACTACTTTTAAACCGGTTTTCGATCATTACGGAGCATATTCTATCGGCTGCTTGGCAATGGATCCCAACAACCACAATGTGGTATGGGCAGGTACGGGCGAAAACAACCATCAACGTGCACTTGGTTACGGCAACGGTGTTTACAAAACCGAAGACGGCGGTAAAAGCTGGAAAAATATGGGACTGAAAGCGTCAAGGCAAATTGGCAAAATCCTTATCGACCCGCGCAATTCAAATGTGGTATATGTAGCTGCCGAAGGTTCGGTTTGGGCGGCTGGTGGCGACCGAGGCTTGTACAAAACCACCGATAGTGGTAAAACATGGAAAAAAATCCTTAACATTTCCAAAAATACAGGTGTTGCCAATATGAGTTTCGAACCGGGCAATCCCGATATAATTTATGCCGGAGCCGAACAACGTCGTCGTCGACAGTTTGCAAAAATCGGTGGTGGCCCCGAATCGGCTTTCTATAAATCAACAGATGCCGGCAAGACTTGGAAAAAACTTACCAAAGGTATTCCCAAAGTTGACAAAGGAGGAATGGCCCTTGCCGTTTCACCTGTTAATCCTAACATTGTATATGTAATGTTTGAAGCTTCAAACGGAAAAGGAGGATTCTATCGATCTGTCGACAAAGGAGCATCTTTTAAAAAAATGAACGATTATTTCAGTAGTGGTCAGTATTACAGCGAGATATATTGCGACCCGAAAAACGAAAATAAAGTGTATTCGGTTGACACCTATTCAAAAGTTACTACCGATGGCGGTAAAACATGGAAAAATGTTGGAAACAACAAAAGACATGTTGACGACCATGTTATTTGGATTGACCCGGAACATACCAGTCATATGATGATAGGTTGCGACGGTGGTTTATATGAAACTTGGGACAATGCACAAACTTTTATTTTTAAAACCACACTACCCGTAACGCAATTTTATCGAGTAAGTGTTGACAACACAAAGCCTTTTTATTGGGTATATGGCGGAACACAAGACAACAGCAGTCTCGGTGGCCCCTCACGAAATATTAGACATGGCGGTGTAAGTAGCTCTGAATGGGTAACTACACTTGGTGGCGACGGTTTTTGGCAAGCTAGCGATCCCAACAATCCCGATATTGTTTATTCGGCTTATCAATACGGAAATATTTTTCGATATGACCGAAAGTCGGGCGAACGCATTGAAATAAAACCCGTTCCTGCCAAAGGCGAAAAAACATTCCGTTGGAACTGGGATACCCCTTTTATTTTGAGCCGGCACAAAAATACTCGCTTGTATATTGCTGCCAACAAGCTATTTAAAAGTGAAGACCGTGGGAATTCGTGGATAGAAATTAGCGGTGATCTTACTCGCAACGAAGATCGCAATAAATTTAAAGTAATGGGAAAATATTGGCCCGCAGATGCCGTTGCCAAAGATGTTTCTACTTCACAATGGGGAACCATTGTTTCCCTTGCCGAATCACCTATCAAAGAGGGACTTATTGTTGTAGGTACCGACGATGGCCTGATACAAGTAACCGATGATAACGGAAAAACATGGACAAAAACCGGTAGTTTTCCGGGTGTCCCCGAATACACTTACGTAAGTGATGTATTCCCATCGAATTTTGATGAAAATGTAATTTTTGCTTCTTTCAACGACATCAAAAGCGACGATTTTAAACCCTATTTGTTCAAAAGTACCGACAAAGGTAAAACATGGAAATCTATTGCTTCGGATTTGCCCGACGGGCAAACCGTTCATACTATTGTACAAGATCCGGTAAACAAAAATCTTTTATTTGCCGGTACCGAATTCAGCATTTTCTTTACCCTCAACGGCGGAAATCACTGGATAAAACTTAATAGTGGTTTGCCAGATATTGCCGTCAGAGATATCGCAATTCAAAAACGCGAAAAAGACCTCGTTATCGCTACTTTCGGACGCGGTTTTTATATCCTCGACGATTATTCGGCTTTGCGCGAACTCAACAAAAACAAATTAGACAGTGAAAAAGCTATCCTTTTTCCCGTTAAAGATGCATTGATGTATATTCAAAAAGATACACGTTACGGTACCGGCTCGGCTTATTATTTAGCTCCAAATCCGCCTTTCGGTGCCACTTTTACTTATTATGTAAAAGATGTTCCTACAACATTGAAAAGCCAACGTTTGAAAAAAGAAAAAGAACTGTTTAAAAAAGGCGAACCTATTCCACAACCCACAAAAGAAGAACTTGATAAAGAAAAAAACGAAACCGGGCCGTATTTTGTTTTTACTATTAAAAATAACAAAGGTGATATAGTGCGTCATCTATACAAAAATGCTAAGAAAAATATCAACAGAGTTACTTGGGATTTGCGCTATCTCAACCCTTCATCAATAAATGTTAAAAACAACAAATTCAATCCTTTGAAAAAAGAAAGCGATGGTATGTTAGCTTTACCCGGAAAATATACAGTCGATCTAACTTTGTTTCATAACGGTAAAGTTACACCCCTTGCCGGCCCGGTTGATTTTAATGCAAAGGTTCTCAACAACACCACACTGCCGGCAAAAGACCGCCTTGCACTCGACAATTTCTTTAAACAACTTTCCGAAACTTGGCGTGTGATGACGGGCGCTCAAAAATACCTCGAAAGTCTTAAAACAAAAACAACTTATGTTCAGCAAGCTTTGCAAGCTGCTCCTAATGCCACACCCAAGATGAAAGACGAAGCCCAAAGCGTGAAAGAAGAAATCGAAAATATCGACTTTGTGTTTAATGGAACACCGGCTAAAGCAAGTTGGGAAGAAGTACCACCCGAAATAATGCCGCTGAACAAACGTTTACAAGAAGCCGTGCATGCTTCCTGGCAATCAACTTCGGTACCCACCGAAACACAAAAAATGAATTATAGTATTGTCAAACAGAAACTCCCGGCAATCATCAAACGTATCGAAAACGTTGATAATCGCCTAAAAGCTCTTGATAAAGTACTTAACAATTTAAAAGCACCTTATACTCCAGGAAGACTTATAAAAATGTAAAGATATATAAGAGAAATAAAAAAAGGCTGATGGATTATTTTCATTAGCCTTTTTTCAGTTGTTCATAATTTCGTATATTATTGATTATCTATGTTTTGTCACAATTTTTGTTAGAAAAAATAAAAATCCCGTCAAAACGGTTCTTTCGTTTTTTTGTACCACAGGTTAAACAGTATAAAGTATAAAGTATAAAGTATAAAATGGCAAAACCATTATTCCACAGGTTAAACCGGATTTTACTACAAGGAATCCGGCAATACCAACGGTTAGCTAAGATATTTTTCTTCGATTCGTTGCTATGTTCTGATCATGTCTTCTAATTTTAGTTTAAGGAATCGTATTATTTCTGTCTGTA
>QIKE01000126.1 GCA_003232915.1 Bacteroidota bacterium
GTTGTAGCCCGGTGCCGCAGAGGATAAATCCGTGAATTGAAGCGTGTCGCAAACTAAAATCCGATAGCTGAAATCGGCGATCGGCGGCTGGGCAATACTTATCATTTGGCTTGCTGTTTGCGAACAGCCGTCTATATCAGTAACTGTTAAAACTACTGTCATATCACCCCAACTACTATAAACATGTGAAACATTTTGCCCTAATCCGTTTTGTCCATCACCAAAATCCCATTGCCAGGATACGATATTCGAACTGCTATTTCCAAGAAAATCAATTTGAGTATTTACACAACTTGTTTCCATATTAGCAACAAAACTAACATCAGGAAGTGGAAAAACGGTGATTAGTCGCGTGGTCGAATCCGAGCAACCGTTACTATCGGTATACCTAAAAACTATAAGATGAGTGCCCTGTAATATATATTGATGTTGCGGATTTACTTCTGTAGAAGTATTACCATCGCCAAAATCCCATAACCAACTTGACAAATTAGCAGAGCCTGTCATAGTAAAATTTACCGTTTCTTCAAAACAAATAGAATCACTCGTGTTTATTGTAAAATTTTTATCGACTTTAGGACGAACAGTTAAATTAGTAACTATCACACTATCACAACTATAAATACTTTGAAGCGTATCGTAATATGTCCCTGAAATATACCTCCATTGTCCCTGTGCAAAAGCAGAATCGTAAAAACAAACCGTAGTATCAAAAGGTATTTCGTAGGTTGGTCTGATAGTAAGTACCATACTATCAATAGAATCACAGTTGATAATATTCGCAGCAACCATAGTAAGCGTAACCGGCCCTAATTCATTAGGTCCGGGTATATAAATAGGAACTTCCACTGTGGAATCGACAAAATGACCGGTACCGTCGGTTGACCAATAAAGATATGCGTAATTAGTAGCAAAAGGCACAAGAGAAGAGTTGGCGAAATCATACGGTTCGTTAAAACACGAATTTTCATCTGAACCGGCTTGTGCATATGCTCCCGGTACAACGAGAAGTGTCATTTGTGAGGTGTCGTTA
The DNA here is from genome assembly GCA_003232915.1 of Bacteroidota bacterium. GTDB lineage: Bacteria > Bacteroidota > Bacteroidia > Bacteroidales > F082 > Sulfidibacterium. The sequence goes on from QIKE01000126.1 coordinate 1,034, forward strand.
TCACAGGGGGCAATACCATAACCCACCATCGTCAATATTAGGGTATCTATCTGTATGGATCCTTCCGAAGAATCTGGAGTATATACAGGGGCTAACAAAGTAGGATCGTTAAAAGTACCCTGACCGCCATACCAACGAATGGAATCGTAATTATTTCCTGAAGGAGGTGTCGAAGAGGTTGATAAATCGAAATAAACATCCTGACAAGTCGCTTCGTCAGTACCGGCATCGACATGGGCAGTACCATTAATTGTTAACGCGTGAACAACTTGCTGAGAACAAACATTAAGAATAACATTAACGGTATCGGCTTGTGTATAAATGTGACTCACATCATGTCCGACAGCAATGGCCGAACCATCTCCAAAATCCCAATTCCAGTCCGTAAAAGTTATATTATCACCCGTGCCCGCAAAGTTTACCGTATAATCTTGACATGTCGGACTTGGTATCATAGCAAAATCAATAGAAATATCCTGTACTACGCGCTGATGTATGGTAGTATCTATACATCCGTTGGCATTACTGTAAATCGAAAGCACATTGAAAATTCCCGCCTGATTATAAGTATGATTTACGTTTTGTCCTGTGGCATTGTCGCCGTCGCCAAATTCCCACTGCCAGTTAGTGATATCGGTAGTTATGGGGATTCCGTCGAAGTTAACGACTTCTCCCATACAACTCGTATCGTTGGGAGAAATTGTAAAATCGGCAAGGGGTAAAGAGTTGACATGAACCGATTTTGAAATGTTTCCGGAACAACTGTTGTCGTTAAGTACATTAAGTGTTATGGTGTAATCGCCCAACGAAGTATAGGTATGAACTATATTTTGTCCGCTACCTGTTGTGCCGTCACCAAAATTCCAGTTCCATTCGGTGATGTTTGTTCCCGCACTATCAATTGCACTAAAATTAAGAGGAATTTCTGCACAAACCGTATCGTTTGGTAAAATAGTAAAATCAGGTTGAGGCAGCGGATGTACCTGCACAACCTGTGTAATCGAATCGGTACAAGCATTATTATTGGTAACAATAAGTTTCACCGCAAACATTCCATCGGTTGAAAATGCATGAACAGGTTGTTGCAGATTACTAATATTTCCGTCATCGAAATCCCACTGCCAACTTGTAATGTCCGTATTGCTTGTGTCAATAAAAGTAACCGATTCGGAAACACAAATAGAATCGGCCGGAAGCGTATAAAATCCGGGATCGGGCAAACTGTCCAAGGTTAAAGTCATTGCAGAAGTATCGTTGCCACAGGGAAGTGTTCCGTACGCAATCAAACGTAAAATTATAGGCCCTACTTCACCGTTTCCGGGAGTATAAACGGGCAATAAAATATTCGGATCGCTAAAAGTTCCAATCCCTCCAAACCACTTTAGAGAATCATATCCCGAAGCAACAGGTAAGGTGGAAGAAGTTGCAAAATCGTAAGGATGACTTTCGCATAAAGTAGCATCGGAACCGGCATTGGCATGAGCCGGCTGATTTACAATCAATTGTTGTGATACTGATTTTGAACATACATTCAAAACCACATTAAATGTATCGTAGGTAGCATACGAATGCGATACATTGCGTCCAACAGTGGTATTACCGTCGCCAAAATTCCAATCCCAATCGGCATACGTTACCGTATCGCCAGTGCCATCAAAATAAATAGTATCGTTAAGACAAGCCGGATTAGGCGAAATGGTAAAATTTATACTCGGATCTTCAACCCAGATATGTTTGTAGGTTGTATCGACACAACCTCCGTCATTGGTAGCGATAAGTCGTACGCTATCGTCTAAGACGTTAAGGTAGGTATGGGTTGGGGTTTGACCCGAACCGGTATTTCCATCGGCAAAATCCCAGTCCCAATTCGTAATGTTGGTTCCTGCAGAATCGGTTCCCGTAAAATATACATTTTCATTAACACATACCGTATCGTTCGGCGAGATAGAAATAGTAGCTATAGGTAAAGCATTGATAAGAATCGCTAATGAAGAGGTCGGCCCGGGATTTGAACAATTGTTATTGGTTCCGTAAACCTGAATATCACCGGATGTAGCATTAGGACCAAAATCAACTGTAATAAAATTATCGGAGGTGTCAACTTGGTAGATGCTTACATCATTTCCCGTATAAGACCAATAGTATCTTTCGGTGTTGGGATCGTCTGCAACTGAAAATGTTATGCCCGAAACGCCGGCACAATAGCTTTGCGGTGGAACTTGATCGAAAACAAGAGTGTCGGGCTCACGTTGCTCTACAATCGTTACAGGAGTAGTGGTTGTAGAAACATTGTACCACCAAGTGTTCATAGTATACAAATCACCGTCAGACCATGGATGACAACCGGCGCCGCTACATCCTGTAAAATTCGATCCTCCGCCAACCAGCGTATCGTCCCAGTAAACTAAAGGTGTAGCTCCCAGAGGGGTGACAATATTTATAGAAAACCCGTTGTCGTTACTTTCGACATCATACAATGGTAAGTTGGTTAAACCGTTAATATAGCTTACGGTAAAAATGATATTTTCATTGTTTGGTACAGGTGTACCGTTGCCATCATTTCCATCCCAAGTAATTATATTTTCCCCTGAACTTACAATAGATGAAATTGTTCTGTCAACATACGGTGGGTTAAAATCCAGATTGATGTCAACATTTCCTGTTTTGTCAACTGTAACATGAAAATCTATTGTACCGTCATCGCAATGTGCTTGTCCCCAAGGGGTCCCGATGACACTTCCCAATGTTGAAGCCGGAGGAAACAGGTTTGTATCAGGTTCGTTCAGAAAAATCCTGTATTGCGGGGTATATTCTCCTTCACCGTTAATTGATTGCCTGTCAATCATCCAGTCGCCACTGTTGCCGACACCTGTTTGGTTACAGTACAAAAACCATACTCCTCCCGACATATCATTTAGTGTAAGAGAAGTCGTTATACTATCGGTGGAATAAACATAAAATGTAGCTGAACAGTTATTCATGTCAAAACCTGAATAACTATTAAACTGCCATGCATAGGAGTAAACTCTTCCAGTCTTAGCTTCCAAAGTAACGGTATCGGCTACCGTTATATCAAAAAGATCAATTCTGAATGCTCCAGGATCTACTTGCCAAGTCGACCCTTTATCTTTCATCCTTTGAAACTCCATATAATAAATACCCACTGCCGGAGGATCCCAAACAAGGGCATCATATCCTGTTCCACCGTTTAATTGCTGCGGACCCTCGCGGGCTTCGGTAATATTGTTAATATATCCGATTCCGCTTGTGGGTAAATCTGCCTCCGTTTTAACAATGTTGCCATTAATATCTTTAATGCGATAAACGATTTTTCGGGTTGTAAAAATACCACTCGGGTCATGCCCCTGAAATCCGATATAGACTTTCTCCACAGTAGAATCCACAACAAAATAAAGCCGGTCAAGACTATCACTGTTGTAAACCGCAAACTGAGTCCTATCTCCCGCACCACCGTTACAATGACTAATAAAATCACTGCACAGATAAAGCCCTGTACTATAATTGTCTATCCAAATTTCCTTTGAGCCTTCAGCAAATAATATCGAAGGAAGATAAAGTAAAAAAAATAAAAGAAGAGAGAAAAAGCTGTTTTTATTTTGCTTGTTAAGAACAAATCCCCAAAATAATCTTTTATCATTAATAGAATGTAAAAATTTTGGCATATTGTATTATTTAAACAAGAAAAAAATGAATTTTCTTTTTAGTTAAAACCTTTATTAAAAATATTTTATTTCCCTAAACTTTTGTTTTAAACGGTTAGACAGCATAACAACCCAACAGAGTTGCTTTTTGTAATCATTAATTGTACTAATTTATAAACATTAAAGATAATCTATCTTTACAATTACCTATTCCTATTTTTTTACAATATCTTTTTATTAAACCAAACTCACTTGTGCTTAAAAATTTTTTGATATTTGACGAGTTTAGTTACCAAACTCTATAATTTCGTAAACATCTAATAATCAATTAAATGAAATGAAATGAAATTAAAAAAACCTTGCATAATTCGGTATAAATATTTAATTTTATGATTGTTATTAACAAAAATACAAAAACGACAAAATTATGCTATACGACAAAAATACAAAAAAGCCGGAACAAATTGAAAATATTTCGCAAAACAATTAAGAAATTAGCAATAACAATGGCAATGTAATGGGCAAATTTTATCTAAAGTCTGTGCTTTAAACCCGTTGACATATTAAAACGAAACGGAGCGTTGATGTCCTTACTGGCACTGCGCGTTTTTATTCACTTAATAATCATCTTTTGAGTTTTCAATTCACGAGGTATATTAAAGCCCGAAGGATTGTTGTCCATTGCAAAGATAATCTTTTAAAAATTCATTTGTACTTTTCTTTGTAACTCAATATGAGGTTTTTCTTTGTTGTAAAATAACACTGTTCGGTCAACCTCTTTCTTGAATTCTTCAAAGCTGTTTATTTTCCAATGTATCAGGTAATCATTATTAATTACACCACTTAACCTTTCCACTTTCCCGTTTTCCAAAGGGACAATCACACATACTATTTATAATTCCTGTTTTACCAGATAATTAAAAAAAAATTCTTTAACATAATATTGTCACCAACATTTTTTTACCCCCCTACCCTACCCAATATTATATCTCAATGGTCAAGCCATCGTATGCCAAATGAATAAACGGAGGAAGCTCCTTTTTCACTTGGGCATAGAAACCCATTAAATGGCTAATGTGGGTCAGATAAGCTCTTTCTGGGTGGAGAAACTTTAAAACCTTTATAGCTTCTTCAAGATTGTAATGCGATGGATGCTTTCTTTTTCGCAAGGCATTGAGCACCACTATCTTGCTCCCCAGCATAAGGGCAAGAGTTGAACCAGGAAGGTAATTTGCATCGGTAACGTAAGAAAAACCGCCTATACGGAATCCGAGAATCTCCATTTGCATATGCAGTGCGGGAAGCGGGATTACTTTGGTACTTTCTATTTTAAAAGGCTTTTGTCCAATGGTATGCATATTAAATTCGGGAACACCCGGATAGCGGTTTTCACCAAAAGCATAAGCAAATTCATTTTTAATGGCTTTTTGATCGCGCTCCATAGCATAAATATTCATTGGTTTTTTAGACAGATAATTAAACGAACGCACATCGTCAAGTCCGGCAATATGATCTTTATGGCAATGAGTAATAAGAATGGCGTCGAGTTTGCGAACCTTTTCGCGCAACATCTGGCAACGGAAATCGGGACCGGCATCAATATTAATAAATTGTCTGTCCACCTCAATCAACATAGAAGTACGTAAACGGTGGTCTTTTTTCTTCCCTTTCGTGCACACATCGCACTGACATGCCACTACTGGAATCCCCTGTGATGTACCTGTACCTAAGAATGTTACATTCATCAATTTGAAAAAAATAAATATTTTTTCAAAGGTAAACAACTCAAGCAAAGAACAAACCGAATTCTTTGTTATTTTTACATTTTTAATCAACCTAAATCAATTTATGCACAAAAGCGTTGTAAACGAAACACTAAAGGAAAAGGGAATATCGGGACAAAACAAATTGAGATTAACGAGAAGGCAAAATACAGATACTTTATCAAGCTTGAAAATAGCCTTGCTCTTCTGCATTTCCAACGAAAATGCCCTTTTGGATATTCAAGTTCTTGTTGACAAAGCAAGACAGGATAACGAATACATAAACGTTTTTGTTTATTTTCAGCAAAATATTTCCGACGAATTAAAAATTTCACAAGCTATGATGCTCATCAATAAAAAAGATTTTAATATCTTTGGCAGACTAAAAAAGAAAAAAGTATCGCAACTAAGTAAAAATCAATACGATTTACTAATAAGTTTTGGACTGCAGATTGACAAAAAATGCGCAAAAACAATTAAATCGTTTCGTGCCAAGATTAAAGCCGGAATGGTCGGTGAAAACAGCGATGATTTTTTCGACATAAGTATAGGAAACAAAGCAAAACCTATTGATTTTGAAACTTATTATAGTCAATTGATGTTTTATCTTTGCCAATTGAAAATTGATTTAAATGGAATAAATAATTAAGAAAAACATACGAAATGAAAGCAAATTATCCGATTGAAGGAACCGGAGTAGCTATTGTTACTCCTTTTCACAACTACGGAACTATTGATTTTACTCATCTCGAAAAGCTTGTAAATAACATTATCGAAGGTGGTATTGACTTTGTTGTAGCCCTTGGAACCACAAGCGAGGCTGCCACTTTGACCTACGACGAAAAAACAGCAGTGATGGATTGCGTAATAGAAACCGTCAAAAAGCGCGTTCCTATTGTAATGGGTATGGGAGGCAACAGTACGCAATCAGTAGTAACAACCATTAGAAACACTGATTTTGATAATATTGCAGCCATCCTGTCGGTTGCACCTTACTACAACAAGCCCAATCAAAAAGGCTTGTTTTATCATTTTAAAAATATTGCAGCAGCAAGTCCTCTTCCAGTAATTTTGTATAATGTTCCCGGCCGAACAGGTTCCAACCTCAGTGCCGAAACCACATTACGATTGGCAACAGAAATGCATAACGTTATTGCCATTAAGGAAGCTTCGGGAAATATGACACAAGTTATGGAAATTTTGCACAATCGCCCGAACGGATTCAAAGTATTTTCTGGCGATGATGCGCTTACATATTCACTCCTTAGCCTCGGCGCCGATGGGGTTATTTCGGTGGTTGCCAATGTTTATCCACGTGCATTCTCCAACATGGTACGCCTTGCTCGGTCGGGAAATTTCGACGAAGCTTTAAAAATTCATTTTTCGCTACTGCCCTTTATCAAACTTTTATTTGCCGACGGCAATCCGGCGGGAGTCAAGGCTGCACTCGAAAAAATTGATATCCTGAAAAACAACCTCAGACTCCCTATGGTAAAAGCCAACAAATCGGTATCGCTACAACTTGAAAAATTTCTGCAAGAGTATGAATATCCGTTGAAGGAAACAACCAATCTACTTGTATAAGAGTCGTATTGAAAAAAAATATTATGAAAATTATCCTATTATCTCTACTGTTCTTGTTTATTTTTATTGGAAATGTTTTTTCCTTGTTTGCCCAAAAAACGGAAGAAATTCAAAAAGCCGAATTTACTTTGCAACAAAGGGGCGAAATTTATTTTTCTTTTAGAATTAACGGTATTTCTTCTCCTAAAATCTTGAAAGAATTAGGACGTTATATTTCATTCGACAGCAAAAAGAGCAATTTGGTTTTTGCCTATGCCAACGAAAAAGGTTTTAAGCAATTTTTAAAATCAAATCTTAAATTCAAAGTGCATACCCCCCCGTCAATGCTACTTTCCCGCAAAATTATTGATAAAAAACCATCGCACACTTCCAACGAGTGGGATTACTATCCAACTTACGACCAATACGTTAGCCTTATGAACGCTTTTGCAAGCGATCATCCCAACCTTTGCGAACTAATAAATATCGGTCAAACGGTTGAAAACCGATCCCTTTTATTTATCCATATTAACGATAGTTTGGGCGTTGACAGAAACGAACCTGAATTAATGTTCACCGCCACTATGCATGGCAACGAAACTACACCTTATATATTAATGTTACATTTAATTGATTATTTACTTTCGAATTATGGCATCGATCCACAGGTTACAAATCTTGTAAATAGTATTGATATATGGATAAATCCGCTGGCCAATCCCGACGGCACATATGCCGGGGGCAACAACACTGTTTACGGCGCTACCCGCTTCAATGGCAACAATATTGATCTAAACCGCAACTATCCCGATCCTGACAAGGGTCCACATCCCGACGGAAACAGATACCAATTAGAAACACAAGATTTTATGAATTTCGCCGAAAGGCACAATTTTGTATTGTCGTGCAATATGCATACAGGTGCCGAAGTAGCCAACTATCCTTGGGACACTTGGAGTCGCCTACATGCCGACGATACTTGGTGGGTTTATGTTTGCCGCCAATACGCCAACACAGCACAAACTTATAGCCCCTCGGGCTATTTTACCGATGAAAACAACGGCATCACCAACGGTTATAATTGGTATAGCATCAGTGGCGGGCGACAAGATTATATGAACTATTACCGGCATTGCAAAGAATTTACTCTCGAATTGTCGCAAGTTAAAATGCCTCCCCCTTCACAAATGCCAGACTTTTGGAATTATAACTATCGCTCATTTCTTAACTATATGCAACAAGCCTTATACGGCGTAAGAGGATTAGTAACCAACAAGCAAAACGGAAATGCTATTAAAGCCAAAGTTTTTGTTGAAAACCACGATGCCGACAATTCGTGGATTTATACCGGACTACCCGTTGGCAACTATCACAGGCCTATTAAAGAGGGATTGTATAACTTTACTTTTTCGGCGTTAGGATATTATCCCAAAACCATTACTAACATCAATTCGACCGACCAAAACACCTTGATACTCAATGTGCAGCTACAACCCTACGGTGCTAACAAAGCCGATTTTTATGCCTCCGATACGCTCACAAGTCCTGATTATGCGCTCAACTTTTTCGACAATTCGTATGAAGACAGCATTACCAATTGGCTATGGAGCTTCGAAGGAGGTATGCCGGCAACTTCCACAGAAAAAAATCCTACAGGTGTTCTGTATAACGAATTTGGCAATTACGATGTAAGCCTAACCATTACCGATACGGCAGGTGTGCAGACTACTACGATAAAAACAGATTACATTCATGTGAAAGAAGCTATTACAATGAAAAATGGCAGTATTACTACCTGCAACGGTTTGTTTTATGACAGCGGTGGCCCCTCCGGCAACTACGCCAACCATGAAGATTATCTTCTTACATTTAATCCCGCAACAACCAACAGCATTATAAAAATCCGGTTTAGGCAATTTGATGTGGAATACGAAAACAACTGCAACTTCGACTACCTGACGGTTTACAACGGAACTGACGAAACAGCACCATTATTGGGAAAATTTTGTGGCAACGAAATTACGAAAACATTTATCGGAAACAAATCAGGTTCGTTGACGTTCAGGTTTCATTCGGACGAAAACACCAACGGTAAAGGCTGGGAAGCAGTGGTTTTATGCGACACCAATTTGAGAATAGCTGATAAAACAACCGCTTCTTTCACAGTTTTTCCCAATCCTGCTTCCGGTTTTGTTCGAATTAGCTATGCACAAATCATCGACAAATTACAAGTTTTCGATCTTACGGGAAAAATGTATATTAATAAAACAAATTGTGGCAAAGCAATAACACTTAACACATTAAACTTGCCGAAAGGTATTTATCTATTAAAAGCTATTGCACAAAACCGTAACTTTACTAAGAAACTGATAATTAAATAATAAGCGAAAACGTTACACTGTTGTTTGTGATAATAATAAAGCATTATGGGTAAGATAATATTTTTATATACACGAAAGGTAAAATACATTTTATTATAGCGTCGGACGGGCTTTCCGTTATAGTCCTCGTCCAAAAAATATTCTCAACCGACCTTACTACCTTCGCAGCCTTTGCAGCGCCAAATTAGTGTTCAATTACGATACGGCATGAATCGGACTGTTAAATAAAAGGAAATGGCTTTCGGCTTAAACAAAGCTTAAAGGAGTGAGTATAGTAGCCGAAGCAAACTAACTTGCTTTTCACCTACTCGTTTAATAATAAGAAGATTGCTGCTACTACTCTTACAATTTTTTTTTATTTTGCAATTTTTTTTTGAATTGCTTTTACATTGCTAATAGAGTATCTCAAAATAATATTTAACCGATAACATGATGGTATTTTGTTGTAGCTTCTTTTTACTATTTTTGCAGGTTAAAAATTCACAACTATGTTTGAAGGATTAAGTGACAGATTAGAACGGTCGTTTAAGGTATTAAAAGGTCAGGGCAGGATAACAGAGATTAACATTGCCGAGTCGATAAAAGAAATCCGTAAAGCACTTATTGAAGCCGATGTAAGCTATAAAATTGCCAAACAGTTCACTAATGATGTAAAAGAAAAAGCACTTGGTGCCAACGTGCTCACCGCCATTAAACCGGGTGAATTGATGATAAAGATAGTCCACGACGAGTTGGTTAAGCTAATGGGTGGCGAACAAATGGACATCAACATCAAAGGTAGTCCGGCGATAATATTAATTGCAGGGTTGCAGGGTTCGGGAAAAACGACTTTTTCGGCCAAGCTTGCCAATTTTTTGAAAAACAAAAAAGGGCGTCAGGTATTACTTGTTGCCGGCGACGTTTACCGGCCGGCCGCCATAGACCAGTTGAAAATACTCGGTGAACAGGTTGGTGTAGAAGTTTATACCGAAGAAGACAACAAAAATCCTGTTGAAATAGCCCGCCATGCATTAGACTATGCCAAAAATAATGGCAAAAACATTATGATTGTGGATACCGCCGGACGCTTGGCTATTGACAAAGTTATGATGGATGAAATTTCGTCTGTCAAAACCACCCTCAAACCACAAGAAACACTTTTTATTGTTGACTCAATGACAGGCCAAGATGCGGTAAACACAGCCAAAACCTTCAACGACAGGCTTGATTTCGACGGCGTGGTGTTGACAAAACTTGATGGCGATACACGCGGCGGTGCGGCACTTACCATTAAATCTGTGGTGAACAAGCCCATAAAATTTGTAGGTATAGGCGAAAAAATGGATGCCCTTGAATTATTTCACCCTACCCGTATGGCCGACCGTATACTCGGTATGGGCGACATTGTTACCCTTGTGGAAAAAGCTCAGGAACAATTCGATGAAGACGAAGCACGTCGTCTGCAAAAAAAAATTGCTAAAAATCAGTTTAACTTCAACGACTTTTTGAAACAAATACAGCAAATAAAAAAAATGGGAAACGTCAAAGACCTAATGGCTATGGTGCCAGGAATGGGAAAGGCTATCAAAAATCTTGATATCGACGATAATGCTTTTAAAGGAATAGAAGCAATGATTCACTCAATGACACCTCACGAAAGAGAAAATCCGAAAATTATTAACGGCTCACGCCGCAAACGCATTGCCACCGGAAGCGGAACCAGCATACAAGAAGTAAATCGTCTTATTAAACAATTCGGCGAAACAAGTAAAATGATGAAGATGATGACCATCGGACGAGGTAAAAATATGATGCGCCAAATGAAGGGAGAAAGGCATTAAGAGTAGTGATTGGGACTGATTTGGAGTTATGTATGATAATTAGAAAAGTAGCGAGAAAATAATCGGAAAATAGAATTATGGAAATAAACAAAACAGCACAAATAATAGACGGTCGTCTTGTTGCCAAAAAGTTAAAAGAAAAAATGAAAAATGAAATAGTTGCAATGATTGACGAGGGCGAAAACTGTCCGCATCTTGCCGCTATTCTGGTAGGTGATGATCCTGCGAGTCAAACTTATGTGGCAAACAAAGAAAAAGCAGCGCAAAATATAGGCATCATTTCATCTACCTACCGATATCCTACCGACATTTCGGAAAATGAGTTGCTCGAAATTGTAAACTATTTAAACAACGACCCCGAAATCGATGGTTTTATCGTTCAGTTACCGCTACCCGCTCATATTACCGAAAGTAAAATAATCGAAAGTATTAATCCAGCGAAAGATGTTGATGGCTTTCATCCCATAAATGTTGGGAACATGGTTTTGGGACAGCCGGGATTTTTGTCGGCCACACCCTACGGTATAATGTATTTGCTTGATTATTACAATATTAAAACACAAGGAAAACACTGTGTTGTATTAGGTCGCTCGAATATTGTTGGTAGGCCAATGAGTATTTTACTATCGCGAAAAACCGGTAATGCTAATTCCACCGTTACCCTGTGCCATAGCAAAACGGAAAATATGGCAGATATAACCAAAACTGCCGACATTTTAATTTGCGCTATCGGAAAACCCGAATTTGTTACTGCCGATATGGTAAAACCCGGTGCCACGGTTATTGATGTGGGTATCCACCGTATTCCCGATTCCGCGAAAGAAAAAGGCTACCGCTTGACCGGCGACGTTGCTTTTGACGAAGTGTCCCAAAAAGCATCGTTTATCACACCTGTTCCCGGTGGCGTTGGCCCGATGACCATTGCTATGTTGTTAAAAAACACTTTAAGTGCCTATAAAAAGGAATTTTACAAATAACCACAACTTTTGCCGGCTTCCACCTTCAAACTTCAAGATGAAACACTCCGATTATGAAATATTTTATACTGATAGCAACACTTATATATAGCGGTATGTTACCCTTTGTTTCCTTCGCCCAAATTTCAGGTTGCACCGACCCCCAAGCCAATAACTATAACCCACAAGCTACCAAAAACAATGGAAGTTGCACTTACAACATTACCGTTTACAATCCTCCGTTTCGCTTCATTCTTCCCAGCGAAGTGGACGAAACATCGGGTTTGCTGTTTTTTAAAGGAGGCTATTGGACAATGAACGATAGCGGTGGCGAACCGGTTTTGTACAAACTCGACACTATTACCGGTACGGTTATTCAGCGCATCCGCTTAAGCAATGCTACCAACGTAGATTGGGAAGATTTGGCACAGGATGTGGAACATGTTTATATTGGCGATTTCGGAAACAATTCGGGCAACAGAAACGACCTATGCATTTACATTGTGAATAAAAAAGATATTCCCATTAATGGTGATGCGAACCTAAATGCAGGAAAAATAAATTTTACTTACGAAGATTATCGCCGAGGTGATATTAAAAAGCGTAAAGAAAACAATTTTGATGAGGAAGCATTTATTGCCGTTGATGATTCGCTTTATCTGTTTTCGAAAGATTGGCAAGATCAAAGAACAAGAATGTATCGTTTGCCGAAAACCGAAGGAACGGATACGGCTCGCTTGCTTTATAATTTTAATTCGACAGGACTAATTACCGGTGCCGACTATAACGCTGCGAACAACGAAATTACACTAATAGGTTATACCAAGGGCAATTGGATACCTTTTTTGTGGATTCTTTTCGATTATGGGGGACACCGTTTTTTTTCAGGCAACAAACGACGGATAGATATGCTTAACGTTACCGCCACACAAACCGAAGGTATTGCTTATATAAGCAACAAAAAAGGGGTTATTAGTTCAGAAGGGCACACACTTTTTAAACAAACTATGTATAACTTTAGCACAGCACATTGGACTGATAAGCAAGCGACAGCGGCGTCGAACAAAGAAATCGGAAAGTTTCGTATCAAACTCAGTCCTAATCCTCTGAAAAAATCAAAATTAACCGTTACACTAATCCGTCAACTTCATGAAAATTTTCAATTATCGGTTTATAATAACTCGGGACATTTGATAAAAGAAAAACGCTATAAAATCAACAGAAAACAAGGAAAAGTTAAGATAAAATTAAAACTACCGAAATTAAAATCAGGGATTTATTTTGTAAAGATAAGTTCTAGCAACGGCACCTTAGAAAAGAAATTTGTAAAAGAGTAATCGGGATGAAAAGCAAAGAAAGGTCTATATTGCAAGGAGGTAAGAAGCTCCCGCTTATGGAAGAGTTTTACAGCTTACAAGGCGAAGGGTTTCATGTAGGCGAAGCCGCATATTTTATCCGTATAGGGGGATGTGATGTGGGCTGTGCTTGGTGCGACACGAAAGAGTCGTGGAATGCCGAACTTTTTCCGCCTGTTGCAGTCGAAGGGGTGGTGGCACGTGCCGTCAATTGCCAAGCAAAGGTGGTGATAGTTACCGGAGGCGAACCTTCGCTATATCCTTTGGATTATTTTACTACAGCGCTGAGAAATAATGGAATACGAACATTTATCGAAACTTCGGGTGCACATACATTGAGTGGCCGTTGGGACTGGATTTGTCTTTCACCCAAAAAAAAAACTCCTCCTAACATAGAAATCTATTCCTTGGCCAACGAACTAAAAGTTATCATACACAAAAACGACGATTTGCAATGGGCCGAAAAAAATGCCGCTTTGGTAAACCAAAACTGCAAATTGTTTTTGCAAGCCGAATGGAGTGTTGCAGAAAGCATTACGGAAAGCCTTGTAGAATACATTAAGCAACATCCGAAATGGCGTATTTCGCTGCAAGCACATAAATATATGCGAATTCCGTAAAAGTAAATAGAAGTAAAAAGGATAAGAATGCGTATTGAATAAATCCGTATTCTATATCAACGTTGGCTATAATTTTTTTATCATAACAAATCAGTCCCGTAAACTTGCCATACTTGCAACGTGAAATCCGTTTCTATTTCATTGAGGGAACTAAGTGTACCGTGGAGCAATCAGTGTTTTATTAATAATCAACATATAAAAAATATTTAACAACTTTTTCCGCTTATATAAAATCGTTTTATACCTTTAATGTATTATTTCAACTCGTTGTAACCGGAAAATAACAATGTAGTGTTTTCGGTTTCAACAATATCATTTTCATTATATTTCCTGTTTCAAAATTTCGAGAAATTCAATTCGGGAAATTAAACGGGCGCCAAGACTACGAAGGTGGGGTGTATCCTGCTGAACATCAATGATTTTAAAACCGAGTTCCGACAAACGGCCAACCAAATACCACAACGCTACTTTAGAAGCATCATTAACTGTGTGAAACATCGACTCGCCAAAAAACACTTTTCCAAGCGCCAAACCATATAATCCACCCACCAAGTCGCCCTGCAACCACACCTCCACCGAATGTGCCACCCCTATTTCAAAAAGACTAGTATAAGCATTTATTATCTCGGTAGTTATCCAAGTTCCCGTTTGTCTTTCCCGCTTTACTATGCTACACGCCTTTATCACTCTACCAAATTCCTTATCCATGCTTATCGAAAACTTTTCGCTACGTATTAGCTTTCTAAGGTTTTTATGTCGTCTGAATTCTTTTGGAAAAAGTACCAAACGCGGGTCGGGAGACCACCATAGCAAAGGTTCATCTTTGGAATACCATGGGAAAATACCATTGGAATAAGCCAAAATAAGTCGCTGCGGACTTAAATCACCTCCCACCGCAAGCAAACCATCCTCACAAGACAACGAAGGATGCGGAAAAACCAAATCATCGGACAATTGAAATACGGACATTTTTCTTTCGATTAAACTTCTACTTCAAACGGGATAAATATATACATTTTTTGGCTCTTTATAAAAGTGTGTGGTTAACACAATAATGATAAACCTGAGAGAAGTTGATTTTAGCAGTATGTAAAGGTACTACTACGAATTTAGTCGAATGTTATATATTTAAACATGTATTTAACAAAAGATTTTTTCAATTTAATATTATTTGGGGATGAATGGGTAGTCATCAAAATTGATGTAGACCACAAAAAGCTACAAGTATATATAGATTTAGAATATAAATCTGATTATTACGAAGATCCGGAGACATTCTATCCGGCAAAGTTGTACGACCATTCAGAACTTAGGGAATGGCGACATTTAGACATATTGCATTATCGATCTTATGTAAGGTGTAGGATACAGGGTATTATGTAAAGGGGAGAATAGGGATAGTGAATCAGTAGAAGAATTATTAACAAAGACCTTTACTGAAAAACAAAGAGAATCAATGAATACAGTAAGTATGGACATATGGCAGACCTATATCAACTCTGTTAAAAACAAGTTTCCTAATGCAGAAATAGTCCATGATAAATACCATTTAATAACGTACCTTAACAAGAGTATAGATCAGGTAAGACGACGAGAAGTAGAGGATAATGACGAATTAATAAATAGCCGATATTCCCTTTTGAAGAACGAAGAAAATATGACAGAAAAGCAAAGGCAAAAGTTCGAACTAATAAAATCTTCAAACTTTGAAGTATCCAAGGTCTGGCATATCAGAGAAAATTTCAGGTCATTATTTGAATGCTGTAATGAAGAAAAAGTAGCAAAAGAATTATTTGTCAACTAAGCAAAAGATTCTTTCATGTACAATATAAAAGAGGTAAACAAAGTGATGCTTATGTTTCTCAGCCATGCCAAAGGCGTAGTAAATGCCTTAATCAGTAATCTTAATAATACAAAGGCGGAAAGGTTAAATGGTAAAATACAATAAGTGAAACCAGTGGGTCGAGGTTATAGAACTTTCAAAAACTTTAGAAGCGCTATCCTGTTTTTTTATGGAGGACTTGACCTTTATCCACTAATATGGTAATAGAACCCTTTTTTTCCACTTAACTCGTGGTCTGAATTTTGGGGATTATTATATTCAAAAAAATAGAAAATGTTCAAAAACCACTTATGGGAGCAAAACAAAACCACTTTTTAAGAAGATGGATTATTTACTACTATCCCTATTGTACAATAACTTTCCGTACTGAGTCGAGAACGGTACCGTCAACCCATTTGATAACGGCGACTATTTCGTCGCTCAGTTCCGGTTTTTCGGGTATGCCGCAAATAGCTTCGGCTTCTTTTTTCAGTTGTTGGATAGTTTTGATAGGCAACCCCGAATTTTTTGTTTTATCTATCAAATCTTTACGAAGCGGGTTGATGGCAATACCTCTCTCGGAAACAATTACGTCGATCATTTCACCTGGAGCGCAAAGTGTGGTAACTTCGTCGCGGATAATAGGGATTCTATCACGAAACAACGGAATAGGTAAGATGGTAGTTTTTCCGAAAAGGGTATTTTGCCAGCCGCCAATACCGTGTAACATGTAGCCGTCGGAGTGCGATACCACATTGGCATTGAACTGTATATCCACTTCGGTAGCACCGAGGACAACCACATCTACCAAAGAAGCAAAATTACCTTTTCCATGATAATTATAAGAGGTAAAAGGTGATGTCCAAACATGTTTAGGATTTTCGCGCATCGAACGTACACCTTCGAGGTCGAAAGTTTGCCCGTCGAGTATATATTCTACCAATCCTTCTTCGAGCATCTGCACCGGATATTTATTGCTTCCGGCACGAATGAAACGTGCTTTCCACATGTTTTTCCGTAGAATATCACCGAAAAAATTACCTATTGATAGAGCTGTTCCGCCAGCGCCGGCTTGATACGAAAAACCGTCGTAAATCAGTCCGGCCGCTTCACAAAATTGTGCTGTCATTTCGGCTATCAACAAGCGATCGGGGCTTTTAGTGATTTTTGTTGTCCCCGAAATAATCTTTTCGTGAATTCCCACTTTGTCAACTTCTACAACGTAATCTACATAGTTTCCTTGAATTTGCCAAGGAATAGCCGGAAAAGGAACTAAATTGTCGGTAACCACTATCACTTTGTCGGCATATTGCGAGTCGGCCAATGCAAAGCCAAGCAACCCACAGGCAGCACTCCCGTTTACGCCGTTGGCATTGCCAAAACTATCGGCAGTAGGGGCGGCAATAATGGCAATGTCGATTTTTACTTCACCATCCTGAACAGCGAGATAACGCCCTCCGTGCGAACGTAATATGCCGGTACCAATCATTTTTCCTTCGGAGCAAAACTTACCAAGTGTTCCATTCATGCTACCTTCGATCCGGTTGATCGTGCCATCTTCCAAATAAGGTATTAAATGAGAATGACAAGGGAAACTTGCCGAAGGAAACCATCGTAAGTTTTTTATCCCGAGTTCATGTGCAATGTCGAAAACTTGGTTGGCAATCAAGTCGCCATCACGAAAATGATGATGCGTAGAAATGGTCATCCCGTGGCATAATCCCGCTCCGATTAAGGCTTCTTTCAAACTACTTACCGTTTTGTTGCCGTCTTCGGGATAGTCGGCACATGTCGCTATCCGAGGCCCGTATTTTCTCCCCGAAGGTTTGTGTTTTCCAACTCCCATAAACGGAATATGATCCTCGCCGTTAATTATTGTCGGAACTTCTCGCCCCGCTGCATTTTTCACTATTCTATCGTATTTTTTCATTTTCTTTTTAATAATTGCTTATTGAAAACCGGCTTTTTTCGAGTTTTCCGGTATTTATAGCAAGTGTAATTGTGGCAACAGCACGTTTAACAACGGGTGGATCAATCATTTTTGAGTCAAGAGAAACTACACCGAGGCCTTTGGATTTGGCTTCTTTGAAAGCAAGAAATATTTTTTCGGCTTTCTCTATTTCAACTTCATCAGGAGCAAAATTTTCGTGAATAACTTTTATTTGACGTGGATGAATACAGCCCATACCGTCAAAACCGAGTGCTTTTGAATGCCTTACGTTTTTTGCCAAAGCCTCCAAATCCGAAACATCCGTAAAAACCGAGTCGATAGGTTGAATACCAGCAGCTCGAGAAGCATTTACAACCATCGAACGCGCAAAAAACGATTCTTTGCCTGCGTTTGTACGACGTGTTCCCAAATCGGCCGTATAATCTTCCAAACCTATGGCCATCGCAGCTACACTATCCACAGCGGTAGCAATTTCGTACGCTTTTATCACACCCAAAGCACTTTCAATTATTGGCATCAACCAAACCTGATGTTCGATTCGGTGTTTTTTGCGCAACAATTTTATGGTACGATCGACAGCAATCAAATCGCCGGCCGATTCGCATTTGGGTACCAATATCATGTTAGCGTGATGTGGAATAACAAAAGCTAAATCGTCAATACCACGCTTTCCTTGATTGATGCGAACCATACGCTCGGTATCATAAAACCGCAAATTCCGTAAAGCATTCCTAACAATAAAACGAGCCTCAAATTTTTTATCGGGAGCCACGGCATCTTCAAGGTCTAATATCAATCCGTTGGGTCTGTGAATACCAGCATTAATCATCAGTTTTGGCGTGTTGCCAGGTAAATAGAGACGCGACAACCTAAACCGGTCTTTGGCCGTGCCGTTTTTATTTTCTTCCAATTGTGGTAAAAGATATTCTTTTTCGGTATCTATCAACTGTTTAACCACAGATTCGATACGTGCCGCAAGTACAAAATCAAGCGCTCCCGTATCTTCAATTTTTAAACTTGCTTGCTTAATTTCAAAAAATCGGAGAACGTCTTTGGCAAGCGAGCGTATTTGTTTACCGAAAAGCGTTTTAAGTTTGCTTTGAAGGTCGATATTGATGCCTCCGCCGGTATTTAAAATTAACTCCACAAAAACATCCGATTTTACATCAGTACCTTTATTCCCTCCTGTTGCTATTTTGTTCATTACATTTTCTTTATCTGAAAAACAAAGTACAAAAATACATTCTGTTTTTTGATAAAAGTAATAAATAATAGAAAATAATTTTATGTGGTGGGCGGCTACGTTGCCAACCCTTTATGCCTCCCCTTACCGCATCGGGCTCGCTTGTAGTCGCTATTTGCTTTGACGTATTTTGTAATAGCCGTAAAGGAGTGCTCTACGGTCCGCTCTTTCCTGCTAACTCAACATCGTCAAAGCAAGTAACGAGCTACCGCTTCCATCCCTGCCGCTTAGTTTAGCTTATGCATATTGTTCTAATCAATCGCTACAAAACTTACGTTATATATCACACGAAATATATTTATGAAATGTATTTTTCTATAATCCAGTTTGAAGGCTGAAATACTGATAAACCGAATCTAACAAAATAAAACGACTTATTATTTTAATGATAATCCATAAATAACAATAATATCATTTTCTAATATTAATATGGAAGAAATTTGTGGTCAACTCATAGTTGATCTTGCAAGTTGCATTGAGACGAATATCTGTAATTTGGGGAAATAACTAGAATTTAGCAGTTTGTAATACCACATATTATGTTAAACGCAAAGTCCGTAGGACTTGCCTGTCTATAATAAATTCAAAGAAAAATAACCTTAATCTTTTTAACTATTACTGTGCTGAAGCATATTTGGTTTCTAATAAAATAAAAAAACCGGTTGAAAACCGGTCCCTTTACATTTTGTGCCCAAGATAGGACTCGAACCTACACGGCCTTAAGCCACTACACCCTGAATGTAGCGCGTCTACCAATTTCGCCACTTGGGCATTAATTTCTTCTTTGCATTAAATGGTGCCCAGGACAAGAATCGAACTTGCACTCCGTAACCGGAACATGGCCCTCAACCATGCGCGTCTACCATTTCCGCCACCTGGGCCTGAAAAATGAGGTGCAAAAGTAGTGTTATTTTATTTTTATTTACAAATGTTCTGGAAAATATTTTTTACCGACTTTACCGTAACCTGTCAATGTCTGAAATAGGTTGACCACTTTTAATTAAAAAACAAGTAACAAAATTAGTTAATAATGGCAACAAGAACACAATTTAAGATGAGCTGCGCAAAATCATCATCCATTATCGCAAGTCAACTAAACGTTTCGAGTTGGGTCGATGTCATTGGAGAAGAAACCATTGCTGATGCCATTTTAGATGGCTTAGTACATACTTCATATAGAATAGAAATGAACTCCGAGGCAGAGCCTCAAGATATCAGAAAAGAGTTAGCTGCCAATCATAAACCTTTTCGTACTCTTTCTCTTTTCCTTGATTTCTTATATATTTCCTTATCACTTCTTCATTACCGTATTGCCAAACTGTATTTGCATAATACCCACTTGTCCAAAAATTATCTCCCTATAATTTTTCCTTTATCTCCGGATGACGCTGAAATAATTGTTTGGTTGTGATACTTTTTAACTTTCTCGTTATCTCTGAAACTGACAAACTTGGCACGCTTTGGACCAAAAAATGTACTTTATCAGACTCATACCCTATCTCAACAAAATTAATCTCGTATCTTTCTGAAATCTTAAGACCTATATCCTTTAAACTCTCTTCTATTTCTTCTGTAATTACTGAACGTTTATATCTCAGTGGAAAAACAAAATGATACAATAAAAGCGTTTTGTTATGCTGTTTTGTTATGCTGTTTTGTTATGTGTTCTCCTATATTACAAACGTACG
The DNA here is from genome assembly GCA_003232915.1 of Bacteroidota bacterium. Lineage (GTDB taxonomy): Bacteria > Bacteroidota > Bacteroidia > Bacteroidales > F082 > Sulfidibacterium. Next base: position 21,858 of record QIKE01000126.1, read on the forward strand.
CTTTTTCAAAACGTTTTGAAAACCTTTAGGTTTTCAAGCTTTCCTCTTTACCCCGAGGCAGAGCCTTTAGGAATTTTTTTGATTAAATGTTTATAATTCGTTCCTGTAAAATTGACAGAGTTGGCCTATTTATTTGTACTTTTGGTGGATGAATAGTTACAACAAAATCAGTCCTAACTAATTAGGTGGTAGCCCCAATTCGCAAACTCTTAGTATTGTAGATTTTCGCAAGTCTCTTAAATTTAATGTTTTTTGATAAGACGCTACAAAAAAAGGGATTTTCTTGTGGGCACAGATTAGTTTTACTTTAAAGTACTTATTTTAATATTGGCGGACCATCTGAAAACGATACAAGAAGCTATTTCACTGAGTAGAAAACGAAAAGGAAGAAGTTTTGTGGGGCTTAGAGCGGCAGGGATTGGAGTGGCAGCCCGCAGCACCAAAGTTGAATGAGGCTTGACAAAGGGAGGGCTGACGATAGGAAGCCCCTGTCTTTGGCAATAGCCGAAACAACTTTGGGGCGAGGACTATAACGGAAAGCCCGCCCGGCCGCCATAAAAATTAAAACTGTTAAAATTGTCAATTTCTTTTCAGGCTTACCCAATAATATAAAGATAACTATTAGCCTGTGCGACATCAAATTTCTAATGGAGATTCCGGTAATCATATTTTCTTATAGGCTGAAATACCCATGATTGGTTGTAAACATACAAAGGAATGATTATTTTCGTATGATACAAAATATAGCACCATAAGCAAATTATAAACAGTTGAATACGAATAATATATAAACAGATAAAAAATTGAATATCGAATATAGAACACCGATTAACGATTTAAGAAGTATTTTTGAATGTGTGAGTTTAAGATGTTGAACTTGAATAAAATGAAATGCTAAGCACACAAGAGTATTGCCATAGAACATGAAGATGAAGTTTTCAACTTTCTTAGAGTTTTGCAACAAACTTAAAACATTAATAATAAATTAGTTACGAGATTATAAACAGGTTAAAAGCTGATAAGTACCGATACACTTTTTCTCACATTATTTTAATACATTTGCCAAAAATAAGAGTGAAAAATTCAATGTCGAAAATAAGAATAGCCATCAATGGTTTCGGGCGTATTGGTCGGATAACTTTCCGCAACATTCAGAAAAAAAGTAATATGAAAGTGGTGGCCATCAACGATCTCACCGATTCGGCCAATCTTGCCCATTTATTAAAATACGACTCTGTTCAGCGAGCATTTGAGGGGACTATAGAGCACAACTACGATCACATAGTTGTTAATGGCAACAAGGTATTAGTTTTCAACGAGCCGGATCCAGCCAAACTTCCATGGAAATCGCTGAATATTGATGTTGTCATCGAATCGACCGGACAATTTGTAGAGCGCGACGAAGCCATAAAGCATGTGGAACAATCAGGAGCACGCAAAGTAATTATTTCGGCACCTGCCAAAGGCGAACATGATGATGTTAAATATGTGGTTTTGGGGGTTAACGACCACATTATTGCTCGCGATGACGTAATTATTTCCAATGCATCGTGCACTACCAACAGTGTAGCGCCGTTGATAATGATAATAGATGAACTTTGGGGTATCGAAAAAGGATTTATGACAACGGTACATTCCTATACCAAAGATCAGAATTTGGTTGACGGTCCGCACAAAGATTGGCGACGAGGCCGTGCAGCTGCCTTTTCGATAGTGCCTACAACTACCGGTGCGGCGAAGGCTTCCACAAAAATATTTCCACATTTACAAAACAATCTCGGTGGTGCAGGCATTCGAGTTCCGGTGCCTGACGGATCGCTCACCGACTTTACCTGCACGGTACGCAAATCTACTAGCGTTGAAAAAATCAATGCTGCTTTTAAAGAGGCTGCCGAGACCCGTTTGAAAGGGATTTTGCAATATACCGAAGATCCTATCGTGTCGACGGACGTTATCGGCAATACACATTCTGCCATTTTCGATGCCAACCTTACGGCTGTTTTGGGCGATAAAAACAAACTTGTGAAAGTTGTGGCATGGTACGATAACGAAATGGGCTACTCAAGTCGCCTTGTGGAATTGATTGAAAAATTTGTGTAAACACTTAACGTTAAGCTATTTAAGAAACACAGATAGAATATTCATCGGCAAGTTGGCAAAGCTTAAGGGATGTAATACGGTTTAAAAAATATTTAATATTTTGTTATAAATTTTTCTCTAACCAAGGGAGAAAATTACGAGCGGCTGTTTCGCCGGCTTTGATAATTTCCTCTGATTTTCGAAAATCGGCCCATGACAATTTTCCCAGATCACAATTCACTATTTGGTCGGCGTTTGCGGTTTTAAACTGTGTAAGGTGATAACTTCGGATCATTTCGGCACGAACCATTATGTTTATACCGCTTTTCAAATCGGCATTAGCCCGAATATCTTGTCCCACATTTACACCAACAATAATTTCATTTCGTTTTTTCCTGAAATAGGAAGTAGGAATAACATTACTAACGCCACCATCGACGAGTAAAAATTTGTTGTATTTAACGGGAGGGAAATAACCTGGAATAGAACTACTTGCTCTGATAGCCAGACGCAAACTGCCGGTGTTGAGCAAAATTTCTTGACCAGTAATCAAATCGTTGCTAACAGCAGCAAATGGAATATTGAGGTTTTGGATTTTATCGTCAGGAAATAATGAATAAACTTTCTCGACCAAAGCTTCGTCATAAATACTGCTTTTTGCAAGTGTCTTAAACAGAGCAATTGCCACTTTCAGCTTCGACATCATAAAGATTGCTTTTTCGCTAAAATCGTCCGCTGTATCTTCGAGAGAAGCAAAATCGTCGAAATTAAAATCTTTAAAAAGCGGATGTTTTACAAATCGGTAGGCCATATCTTCCAATGCCTCGACATTGGCATGATAGCAATAAATTCCGCCCACCATAGCCCCCATACTGCAACCTGAAATTCGTGCAATAGGAATTTTTTCTTTTTCTATGACTCTCAGAAAACCAATGTGGGCAAGTCCCCTTGCGCCACCACCGCCGAGCGCTAACGCCAATTTTTTCATGATATTAAATTTCAGGTAAAAGTAAAATTTTTTTCTATAGCCTCAAAAAAAAGCACCTAAACAAGTCGGTTACAACAAAATGGAGATCAAAAAAAGGCCACTTCGGTTCCGAAGTAGCCTTTTGGAAAAAAGCTGTGAATTATCTACTATACAAGCCCTTGAGCTAACATTGCATCGGCAACTTTTACAAAACCGCCTCTATTAGCACCCTCTACATAATTTACAAAATCGCCTTCTGTGCCATATTTAACACAGGTAGCGTGAATATCTTTCATAATTTGATGGAGACGATTATCAACTTCTTCACGAGTCCAGCTCAAACGCAATGAGTTCTGGCTCATTTCGAGACCTGAAACGGCAACACCACCGGCATTAGCAGCTTTACCGGGAGCAAAGAGAATTTTATGTTTCAGGAATACCACAACAGCTTCGGGAGTAGAGGGCATATTGGCGCCTTCGGAAATGCAATAGCAAGCATTGACCACCAGTAATTTAGCTTCTTCTTCGCTGATTTCATTTTGAGTAGCGCAAGGCATAGCCACATCACATTTAACACCCCAGGGACGTTCGCCGGCAAAGTATTCAACACCAAATTTATCGGCATACTCTTTAATACGGCCACGTTTTACGTTTTTCAATTCCAAAACGAAGGCCAATTTTTCGGCGTCAATACCATTAGGATCATAGATATATCCAGACGAATCGGAAAGTGTAACAACTTTCCCACCGAGTTGTGTAACTTTTTCGGTAGCATATTGGGCTACATTACCCGAACCGGAAATAACAACGATTTTATCCTCGAAAGTTTCGCCTTTGGTAGCGAGCATTTCTTTGGCAAAATAGGTAGCACCATAACCGGTAGCTTCGGGACGAATCAACGAACCACCCCATTCGAGGCCTTTACCTGTTAAAACGCCTGTAAATTCGTTTCTTAATCTTTTGTATTGACCATAGAGGAAACCTATTTCGCGTCCACCAACGCCAATATCACCGGCAGGGACATCGGTATTGGCACCGATATGACGTTGTAACTCGGTCATAAAGCTTTGGCAAAAGCGCATCACTTCGTTATCGGTTTTACCTTTGGGGTCGAAATCGGAGCCACCTTTTCCGCCACCCATAGGAAGTGTGGTAAGCGAATTTTTAAGGACTTGCTCAAAAGCAAGGAATTTCAAAATACCAAGATTTACTGTGGGGTGAAAACGCAAACCGCCTTTGTAAGGCCCGATAGCACTGTTCATCTCGACACGAAAACCACGGTTAATTTGGACGTTTCCTTTATCGTCTAACCATGGAACACGGAACATCAAAACACGCTCAGGTTCAACCATCCTGTCAAGGATTTTAGCCACTTTGTATTGCGGATTTTCTTCGATAAAAGGAACCAAAGATTCTACTACTTCGTGAACGGCTTGATGAAATTCAACCTCGCCGGGATTTTTAGCAATAACTTTAGCCATAAAGTCATTTACCAGTTGTTCGTAATTTGCCATTTTTTTTTATTCTATTTATATTAAAAAATCTGTTAATTCGTTCTTTTTCTTAAACGGAGTCAAAGTTAGATATAATGCTTACCGATGTTTTATTTTAACTTCTTTTTGGGAGGATTGCGTAGAAAATTAAGGGATTTACGTAGAGGTTAAGGAGAACCGTAAGGATTAGAAAAAAATTAGTGAGTAAGCTAACTTGCAAATCCATAAACGTTTAATATTCACATATCAGTAAATACGGAATAAGTGTTTACATTTGGGCCGCTACTTTTGTTTTACGTATAAATGGGCGTAGCTTAAACTTTAACACGTCATGGATTGATTGTTGGTCAAATGAAAAGCGTGTAATCAATTTTGCATAAATCTTTTTATCTTCTTTTTTGCTAACACTTATTAGCGATAGTTGTTGACTTTTCATTTTTTCAACAATTTTTTTCCATGAATAGTTAATGCCTGACGATTTGAGTCTCAAGCGTATATACCATCCTATCTGATAGGCTACAATAACTATCCAAATATGCGGTTCTATAAATTCATCAA
>QIKE01000128.1 GCA_003232915.1 Bacteroidota bacterium
GGAGGTAGCGGCAAATCATTACAAAAACAAGATATCACGGTAGTTAGTTATAATGTTCAGGGATTTTCTCATAGCAACGATCTTCGTTTACTCAATATAACAAAAAGCGACATCTTGCATTTTTTGCTTAAACAGAAACCCGAAATCGTATGCCTACAAGAATACCGCTCGCAAAATAAAAATCTTTATTGTCCTTTGAAAAATACCGGCAAAAATATCAATGCAAGAAGTTATTATTTTCAAAGTTATTTCGGTCCACATCAAAATAAATTGGCTGGATTGGTTATTTACTCGAAATACAAAAAACTCAATACCGGATATTTGAAATTCAATGGTTTGAGAACTTTTGCCATTTATTCCGATTTACTTGTTGGAAAAGATACAATACGGGTGATTAATGTCCATTTGGCAAGTATTGGTCTGAAATATAACGATATAAAATTGATATCCGGTATCAATTTAAACAAAAAGAACGAACTGAATCATAGCAAAAGAATATATCGTAAGTTGGTGAAAGCCCATCAATTACACGAAAGACAAATAAAAGCTATCATTGAGCTTTTAAAGAATTCACCTTCAAGAGTAATTTTGTGTGGCGACTTTAACGATACGCCAAGTTCTTATACCTATCACATAGCAGTAAGTTTTTTTGAAGATACATTCATTGAAAAAGGAAGCGGTTTTGGAGTTACTTATGCCGGTACTTTGCCTTTTTTACGTATTGACTTTATTATGATGAGAGGAAGGCTTAGTTGTCAGGAATTTACTCGCTCTAAAATAAAGTTTTCGGACCATTATCCGCTAATAGCGGGCATAAAAATAGATAAAAATTAACCATTAGCTTCCATTGATGTTGCATTTATACGGCAAGTTATTTTCTTGCTATTTCTGCTTCTTGAAATCCGATAATCAATTCGGTAGGGCCTTGAGAGTATGGTGCTATTTCGTATGGATTGTAATGCAAGATAATTCCTTTGTTATTGATTCCAATATTGGCCGGAAGTCTAAACTTTCCAAAAGGTTTGAAAAAACCAGCTTTATCCAAATCTTCATCAGGTTTAAGTTTTTTCAACTCCCTGAATTTTTTTTCGGCCAGCTTTTTAAACGAATCGACATTTTTTATCAAATCAAGTGGCCAAAACTTTTTTCCGGTATAGCGATTAAAAGTTAAGAAATATTTTTCAATTATCCCATGTGTACCGCCTCTATAATTATCAAATACATAAGAAAAGCAAAATAACGAATCGTGTTCGTAAATAGGTTTTGAATCTAAAATGAAAGCCCAAACTTGCGAAGATTTGGGAAAAGAACGTTTAAAACGATAATAATCGTTGATGTAATCTTTGCTAACAGCTACAAGATTATTAACCTTTTTGTTTTGCAAATCTTTGTTGAAAAGTAAATATGTAATTAAATTGTGGGTAAGGCGGTTAGCAAAATTACTGTTGTTACCTGTAAATTCTGGGTATTCCAACTGAACATGAGTGCAGTTCATAATGCTTTTTTCGCAGCTTGTGTCCTTTATCAACACATCTTTCATTTCGTAATCAATAACTTCTCTGAAGTTGGCTTGTGTTTGATGGTTTACAGTTTTTTCGCTGCGATTGCACGAAATCAACGTAGGCAAAACCATTAACAAAAGAAATAATTTTCTCATATTTAGTATTTTACAATAATTCATTAAATGTAAATAAATACAAAGTTACGCTATTTTTGGAATTCTTAGTGTAAAACCTTACATTTTTACTTTATTTGAAAGAGGTAATCAACAAAAAACATTTTGAAATACCCGACTTACCGTTTTCAACTTACTTTGATTAATTAATCCGTATGTTTTCCAAATCAAAACCCATTTTAAGAATTTGAAAAAAACATGTTAAGAATCAGGTCATCAGATAAATAACAATTAATCAATCACAAAAAATATTAGGCTAACTTGCTCAATTACAGTTTTATTCGTAGATAAAACCCTGTCTAACGAAACATAATAATTTACCCCGCAAAGGTAAATAACGCGATTAGCGATTTTTTTTTTCGTATAAAGTATATAAGCGTAAATTGATAGGGATTTTTTTATATCCCCTCAATAATTTTTTACCGTCATTTTTTTTAATGAGAAAATATTTATGATAATGGTCTTTGTCGTCTAAACTAATATTTGCATATCTGCCAAAATATCCGTGCAATGACCAATCGGTCCATAAATCCGGTTCAACGGATAATGTCGAATTATCTGGAATAACTTTTATAATTGTGTAAACATCGTTTATTTTATTTTTATCCCTGCCTATTTTATTCACTTGCATCGTAGCCAATATAATACTGATAGCTAATAGCATATAGCTTATTGCCGTGAAAATAGTATATCCTTTTGTGTGCGTACTAATTTTGTTTATCAAATAATAAACGCGCGGAGCAATAAAAGCTGATAGTGCAATGCTGAAAAATGGAAAAGCCGGCACAATATAAAAACCGCTTTGCTTCAAGCTAACCATAATCGGTAATACACCGGAAAAGCCTAAAGCAACAAAAACAAATTTCCAGTTTGACTTAAACTCGACAGTAATGCTTTTTTTGGAAAAAATAAATGCGAGGACAACAAGGATACCTGCCGGAATTAGTTCTGTAAATAGCCTCCAGAGTATTTGAAACCGACTATCAACCGTTTTAATATTTTTCAAGCTACCGACAATTTGCCTGTTGAAATAGGCTGTTAAGCTGTTGATACTGTCAGGAGTAAGAATAAACATTATCGAAAACGATACCAAAATCACACCGCATAGAACAAGTGTATCAATTAAAAATCGTTTTAAATTAATATTATGTTTAACAACAAACAGCCAAAACGGCAACGACAGTGGAAATAAAGCAACGGGGCCTTTTGTAAGCAAACCCAAAAACACCATAAAACCCGATAACGAAAGATAGAGGAAACGTTTTGTATAACTACTTTTTATAATAAACAATACCGATAAGCTAATGAAAATCGTCATCGTATTTTCTAACATATTGTTTGAAACTGCCCAAGTAACAAGAGGTATTGATAGCCAAAGTAAAACAGGTAACCAGCCCAAAGAGTGAAATTTTTTATCCGTTGTTTGTTTCCAAATACTAATAATTATCCATCCTGTAATAAAAAACGTAATTAACGAATAAAAACGTTCAACAAGAAGGCTGTCGCCGAATAATCCGAAAAACAAACTTTGTATTCCAAAGGCTAATGGAGGATGTTCGTGAAAGTGTGGATAAAGTGTTGCCGAAAGATGCAAATCCCAAAAACTTCCCAAATGATGAGCAAGATTTTTCGATATTGTGGCATACAAAAGCCCGTCCATAAACATACCATTAGAAAACAATGAAGGGCCGACCATACCTATAAATATCGCAACAACAATCAGAAAAAACGAGAGTGCTTTTTTATCCATAAATTAATATTTCATACAATTCGACAATTATCAATGTTTCAAATCTCTTCACATTGGCAATTTCCAAGCCTTAGCGACGATTCCAGTACCTGTTTTGTGATGACCTGTCAAATCGAACCAATTCAATATTAATGCAACTGGAAACGTTATAAGATAATAAAACGGCAAGATGACAAAGAAAAGATAGGAAACATTCAGCATAATAATAGGGAATTTCATACTTAGTTTCCATGAAACATCACCGGGTTTTCCGTATTGATAATAGACTTCGGTTTTGGAAAATCCGGCCATCTTCATTTTGCTTTTAATTTCCTGAATTCCATAACCTTCGCGAACATGTTCGTCGATAAACGACTTGCTACCGTGGTGATGGTGGACATCAGATCCGCCTTTGTCTGATGGAGTTGAAATAAGCAACATACCTCCGGTTTTCAATGCATTATAATAGTTTTTTAAAACTTTTTCATCTTTTTCGATGTGTTCCATCACGTCAACACAAAGCACCAGGTCGTAAGTTTCGTTTTCGGCAAGAGTAGATAAATCAGCTTTGGCGAAACTGGCATTGGTTAACCCTATTTTTTTAAAAAATCTATTACAATCGGCGATTTGTTCATCTTTAACATCAACGCCGGTTATTTTCCAATTGGTGTGTCGAGTAGCCATATAATAATCGTACTGTCCGAAACCCGAACCGGCATCCAAAATAGCCCGTTTGCCACGATATTTTTTCTCCCATAATTTCAACTCTTTACGAATATGCCACGAGCGCAACAACAAAATATCAAGCAAACGGTAAAACATCTTCCTTAAAAAAGGTGCTGTATTAAAAACAAGGCCGAGTTTACGTTTTATAGGGTCGTATTGCATAGATAATTCCTAATAATTAATGATGGTGTTTTAATAGGTTTTCAATATTTTCAATATAGTCGAGCGAATCGTCTTCAAAAAACTTTAAGTCGGGAATTGAGCGCAGTTGATGTCTCACCCGCTTGCCGAGTTTCCCCCTTATTTCGCTCTTGTGTTTGGTAATATCCTTAATTAATATAGCTTTATCTTCAACTGGAAACAAACTTAAATACACTTTGGCCACACTTAAGTCGGGAGTAATATCTACTTTGGTTACGCTAACCATAACGTGCTTAATAATATGCTTGAGTTCCATTTGAAAAATTTCGCCAAGGTCGCGTAAAAGTAATTTTTGTATTCTTTCCTGTCGTTTTGATTCCATAGCGCAAAAGTATTTAAAATCTTGACCTGATAATTACACAAAATTAATATTTTGAACTAAGCGTTTAATAAAACAAAAACATTAACACAATATTTAGTTTTTTTGTAACAAAATAGTATTCTGTCGATTGGAAATATTGTACTTTTGGAAATTGATAGAATTAGGGAAAACCAAAGAATGGCACGACACAACGACTTAGGGAAGGAAGGAGAAAAGCTGGCTTTGGAAATGCTTGTGGAAAAAGGTTGGCAGATACTTGATACCAACTGGCGGCATAAAAAAGAAGAGGTAGATATTATTGCTTTAGATGGCAAAATGCTTGTAATAGTAGAAGTTAAAACCCGTAGCACCGATTATTTCGGAAATCCCGAAGAAGCAGTGGGTGCTATAAAAGCCAACAACTTGATGCGTGCCGCCGATGCTTATCTCGAAATTAAAGATATAAATAGCGAAGTTCGTTTTGATGTTGTGGCCATTGTTCTTAACAACAGAAAAGCACAAATACGACATATCCGAAATGCTTTCTATCCCGGTGATTTTTAAAACGTAAAAACTGTTTTACCGTAAATCCAAGTTTGAAAATATAATCCGGACCAAGTATTGCTGTTACTTGTTGTTTTGTTCGGGTTGAGAATCAATCTAAAACATTGCTGAACGATGCTTTATGAAATCTTTATGTTTATAATTACAGGCAATGTAATTCTTTTGGGTATAATATCAAATTCGGAAAATTAATTGTAAATTGAAAACTAATTTCTATAAACAGCTTATCTTCCTTATCTTTGTCGCAGATTATTTTTTATAAGAATTTTCTTGGGCTATTCTTGTTAGGCACACAGTCTCATTGCAGTAATACCTTTTTATGAAAATAGGAAATGGATAAAAGAGCTAAAATATTTACTTACTTAGAAAAACAACGCGATGGACGAAAGCAAAAGTTGTTAGAAATCAGCAAGCAAATACATCAGATATCGCGACTGCGCGTTACTATTTTTCTACTAACGGTTGTGGGCATTTACTTTTTCACAACTATTGGTTTTCAAGTAATCATACCGTTAAGTATTATCGGTTTCGGTTTGTTTGGCTTTTTGGTCAATCGCCACCAGACACTCGAAAAGCAAAAGCAAAAAATCGAAACACTTTTGGAAATCAGCAGACAAGAAATCCGTTTGTTTTATGGTAATACCGAAGGCAAGCCCGACGGAAGCTATTTTGTTGATGCCGGTCATCCTTATGCTGCCGATTTGGATATTTTCGGGAAGCGCTCAATTTTTCAACTTATTGATCGATCGGCCACTATGGAAGGGCAACGACGTTTATCCCACAGTTTGAAAATACCTATTACGGAAACACTCACTATCAAACAAAGGCAACAAGCCATTGCCGAACTCAGTCCGAAAGCCGAATGGCGACAAGCATTTCAAGCCGGTGGCATTTTATCGGATGAAGCAGACAACGATGTTGCCGACCTAATGCTCTGGGCACAACAAAACAAAGCCATTTTCAACAAAGCATTTTATCATATTTTACTGTGGCTAAATCCTATTTTAGGATTCGGAGTTATAGCTTTGATAGCTTACGGAGTTCTAAATATTATTACATTTATATTTTTTCTACTTCTTCCGCTTGTTATTGTGGGAAGTCGTATAAGCACTATTAACAAAGAGCATTTTATACTAAGCAAAAAAGCGTTATTTCTTAAAAAAACAGGTATTCTTTTACAACATATTGAAACCGAAGACTTTTCATCGGAAATTCTTGTTTTCGCTAGAAACAGCCTTACTGGCAGTACCGATTCGGCCTCCGCTGCTTTTAAAAAACTCGGTAAAATTGCCAAAGTTTTCGATTACAGGTTAAATATTCTAATAGGGATTTTTCTTAACATTTTCTTTTTGTGGGACATTTTGCAAAGTATTCGTCTCGAACGCTGGAAAAAAATGCATGCGCAAACTTTAACACAATGGTTTGATGCACTTGCTCTTGTTGACGAATTATGCTCGTTTGCCGGATTTGATTTTCTTCAAGCAGATTCGGTTTTCCCTCAAATTAGTACAAAAGACTTTTTTATAGATGGCGAAGAATTAAAACATCCGTTTATTGTCCCTGAAAAATGCGTTGGCAATCCGGTTCGTTTTACTGATTGGAAACAATTTCAAATTATCACCGGTGCAAATATGGCCGGAAAAAGCACCTATTTGCGAACAGTTGGCGTAAACATGGTGTTGGCAATGGCCGGTTCTTCGGTGCCGGCTAAAAGATTCGTTTTCAGCCCTGTAAATATTTTTACTGGTATCAAAACAAAGGATTCGTTGCAAGATGGAGAGTCGTATTTTTTTGCCGAACTAAAACAACTTCGCAAAATTATCATTGCATTGCAATCGGGAAAAAAAGTTTTTATCATCCTCGACGAAATTCTAAAAGGTACGAATTCGGCAGACAAGCAAAACGGATCGAAAGCTTTGGTTAAACAATTGATAAGCCTTGGTGCTTCCGGTGTGATAGCCACCCACGATTTGGCTTTGGGCGAGCTATCAAAAAATTTCCCTGAAAATGTTATCAACAAACGTTTTGAAGTAGAAATAGAAAACAACCGACTCGTTTTCGATTATAAACTGAAAGAAGGTGTTTCGCAAAATCTTAATGCAACTTTTCTAATGAAAAAAATGGGTATCACGGTGTGAAATTATAAAATATCGAAGTTTCGTTTTTATTTTCAAGCTATTTTCTAAAAATAAGCGAATCGGGAGTTAAGAAAATATTTAAACGTTTTTTCAAACTCTTTTTAGCATTCCCACTTCTTTCGGAGATAAAAAGCGCCATTTCCCTCGGGGGATGTCTTTTTTAGTAAGGCCTGCAAAAAACACTCTATCAAGTTTAATAACTCTATAGCCAAGAGATTCAAAAATACGGCGCACAATCCGGTTTCTTCCCGAATGAAGTTCAATACCTAATTGCTTTTTGTCATTCAAATCGGCAACATAAGCAATTTTATCGGGCTGTACGAAACCGTCTTCAAGTTCCATACCAGCAGCAATTTTCAACATATCGTTTTTCGTCAGGTTTTTATCAATTACAATGTGATAAATTTTTTTTACATTGTTCTTGGGATGAGTAAGCTTTTTTGCCAAATCACCATCGTTGGTAAATAGCAACAGACCTGTTGTATTCCTATCAAGTCGCCCCACGGGATAAATCCGTTCGTCACATACTTTTTCTACCAAGTTCATTACTGTTTTCCGGTCAAATGGATCATCGGATGAGGTGATAAAACCTTTGGGTTTGTTTAGCAAGAGGTAGCGAAGTTTTTCGCGTCGCAAGATTTGTCCACTATATTGCACTTTATCGGAAGGGCTAACTTTTGTGCCAAGTTGAGTAACCGTTGCGCCATTTATCTTCACCGTACCACTAGCAATCAATACATCGGCTTCACGCCGCGAACATATTCCGGCATCGGCCAAGTATTTGTTCAGCCGAATCAGTTGCGAAAAAGTTGGTGTTTCTTTCTTGTTATCCGGCTTTCTAAACTTTTTGGCATGTTTATTTTTTTTGTTCATTTATAGCAAAATAGGGTGGCAAAATTAACAATTTAAAACAAATTCTTGCGTTGTGGCAAAAAATTATTTATATTTACCTCTTCAAAAATTTATAAGCGATGAAAAACAAAACCATCATGCTCGCCACCCTCACTTATATGCGTGCGCAAATGCTTAGTGCTTTGCTTGAGCAAAAGGGGATTAAAAGTTTTATGACCAACATAAACAGAATTAAAGAAAGCCCTGGCGGTGTAAATGTTATTGTTCGGGAAAACGATTTGGAAATGGCGTCTAAAGTTTTTGAGGATTTTAAATATGCGTACGGCGAAAAAAAACAGCAAGCTGTAGCCCATATGAAAAGTATCCGAAAAATACTTGTTCCCGTTGATTTTACCGAACATGCCGAAAATGCAGCTTTTTATGCACTGCAAATTGCTGATAGACTGAAAGCCGATATAATGCTGCTAAATGTATATTTCGATCCAACACAAAGTGCTTATGCTCCCCTCGAAACGTTGGGATATTCTGTTAATTTCGATAAAATAGAACGTGATGTGGAACAGGAAGAAGAGGCGCAATTAATAGCACTGACAGAAAAGCTAAAAGCCAGACTAAAAGCCAACAGCATCAGGGGCGTAACTGTTTATCACGACTTTATAAAAGGTAGTGCTACCGAACAAATTCTTGCTTATTGCACAAATTACCATCCCGGTTTGTTGGTAATGGGCACACGTGGTAAAGAACTCGAAGGTTTACGCTCGTTTGGTAGTGTAACGGCAAAAATTATCGAAAAAGCAAAAATTCCTGTGTTGGCTGTTCCCAAAGGCTACAATGCACAAAACTTTGAAATTCCCAAAAGAATATTATATGCTACCGATTTTCGTATGGCCGATTACTGGGCGCTGAGCAAATTGGCTTCGTTTGTAAAACCTTTCGGCTCAAAAATATATTGTGTGCATGTGGACAATGAAATTGACAAACAACAGGAAGTGCTTATGCACAATATCCGTGAATTTGTTACAGACACCCTGCAACTTCACAATTTGGAATGTGGCCTTCTTGAAACGGTTGATATTCAACTCGGTATCGAAGATTTTATTAAAGAAAGGGAAATGGACGTACTCGCTATGACAACACATAGCCGTAATCTTTTCAACAGCATATTTAAACCGAGCTTGACCAAAAAGTTCCTGTTTTTAACCGATATTCCTTTGCTTGTTTTCCATGCCAGTCCCGAAAAAATAAAATAGGGTAAATTAACACATAAAAGACAAAATATTACGGCAAGATATTAAGGGGGGTATATAATGTTAGGAAAACAAATGCACCTCACGTAATAATGTTTCACATCCGGTTTTTTCTACATTAGCTTTTGCTGCATTTTCCACCAACGGTCGGGGAGTTCTTGTCGAAGAGCAGTTTGATAATCGTTATATGAACAAGGAATAAGATGCTGTAGTCCATACCTTTCGTTAGCTTTAATTTTTATTGGCACTTCAATCCACCATCTGCCGGTATTTTTACTTTTCAAAAATATCATTTCTTCGTCAAATTCTTCAAGATGTACCCGAAAGCGAATAAAGTTAATTCTTTCTTTGTTGGGATAATCGCCTTGCCGGTTCATAAAACCGTCGAGAAAATACCAAATCATTTGAGCTACAAGTTGTGCCGTTTGTCCTCGGTCGTCGTATTTGGGGTTTAATTCATAAAAACCGATACTACTCAACTTATCGCTTAGGCCGGCATAACGGCAAATCCGGCAGGCTTCTTCGCCTTTGAAACCGTTGGGGCCGGCATAAAAATTTCCGGGAGCATCGGAATAACGAACAGCCGATACATCAAAACTCAAAATATCGGCATTGCGCACCATAGGCTCAGCCTCTTCGGGTTGCAAGCGGACATTCCCCAAACGGTTGAAGTCAAAAAACAGATTTTTCATCAACTGAATGGCATCCTGATTTACGAAATAGGTTTGATACCCAATGTTGGTATAGTTAAATAAGAAATTGGGTTGATGCAAAATGATTCGGCTAAGATAAGATCGTGAATTCAATTCACTCTCGTCGTGGCCAAGGTCGAAAAGCGGATCAACGGTAGCAATATTTATCACCCTTCCGATATTTTCGTAAGAAAGATAATTAGCATAGGTAATATCCTGACTTCCGCCGATAATAATAGGAAGCACACCTGCTTTTAACAAGCTCGACACCACCTCTTTTACCGCAAAATAAGTATCGTCGACAGTATGACCTTGTTTAATGTTACCGAGATCGATTATTTTCAAATGATTCCAATGAGAGTACAGCGAATATAAATGTTGTCTGACGCTATCGGGGGCTTCCCCGCAGCCTCTATTTTCCAACGCCATACGATCTTCCTTTACGCCGAGCAACGCAATTTGCGCATCGTTGAGTATGGGAAAACCATCGTTGTGCGTATAAGCATTAATAATGTCTCCGAGACGGTTGTAGGCTGTTTGTCCGGGATTATCCCCAAACTGAAATTCAGCCGGTTCGAAATAAATATCAAGATCCATGCAATTGCATAAGTATTTAGCCGACGAAAATAACAATTATCATTACGATAAAACAATTTCTTTTCAAAATAATATAAAAAAGAACCTCCGTTTCATTATAACACAATATACACAAGCAGTCTTTTTTATTTTTTCTTTTTAAAATAGCGTTTTTTAGGCATATTTTTCGGATCTTTTGCTATGGCATAACACTCTTCGAGAGTAAGTGAAGTTGGATCGGTTTCTTTGGGTATTTTGTAGTTTTGCTTGTCGATAACCAAATAGGCACCATATCTTCCATTCAAAACCTGTACTTTTTCATCTTTAGGAAAATCTTTGATGATTTTGTTTTTTATGGATAATCTTTTTTCTTCAATCAACTCTATGGCTTTTTCGAGATCAATAGAAGCCGGATTATTGGGTTTTTTTAAAGAATAAAATTTACCATCGTGCTTTACGTACGGTCCGAAGCGTCCAATAGCTACCGTAACTTCTTTGTTTTCGTAATTGCCAAGACCTCGAGGAAAATCGAAAAGTTTTAAGGCTTCTTCGAAAGTAATGGTTTCGAGACTTTGCCCGGGACGTAAGCCTGCAAACTTGGGTCTTTCTTCCGATTCGGTATCCCCTATTTGAGCGATGGCTCCATAACGTCCGATTTTTACAAATACGTTTTTGCCCGATTTGGGATCGACGCCAAGCAAACGTTCACCGCTAAATTTTCCCGAACCTTTAAGCGTTTGTTCTACTTTTTCTTGAAAAGGCCCGTAAAATGCTTTAATCATTTTATTCCACTCTTTCTTGCCGGCAGCAATGGCGTCAAATTCTTTCTCCACATTAGCCGTAAAACCGTAATCAATAATATCATCGAAATATTGAGTAAGAAAACGATTTACAAGAATGCCTATGTCAGTAGGAAAAAGCTTGGCTTTTTCATTTCCGATCTTTTCCGTGATTTGTTTTTTTTCTATTTTCGCCCCTTTCAATGTGAGAATATTGATTTTTCTATTTTCGCCAGGACGCGATTCTTTAACCACATATTCTCTTTTTTGAATTACCGAAATAGTTGGAGCATAAGTAGAAGGCCTGCCAATGCCAAGTTCTTCAAGTTTTCGCACAAGGCTGGCTTCGGTGTAGCGTGGCGAATATTTGGTATAACGTTCGTCGGCAACCATTTGAATAAGGTGTAGCAAATCGCCTTTTTTCAACGGAGGGAGCAACGATTGTTCTCCGCTGTTATTCTCGTTGCCGCTTTCGCTATAAACTTTCATAAATCCATCAAAAATAATTATTTCGCCAATGGCTTCAAAAAATTTGTCGGTAGCACTTGAGGTTATTTGTACGTTAGTTCTTTGGAGTTTGGTATCGCTCATTTGTGATGCAATGGCTCGTTTCCAAATAAGATTATACAATCTTTTTTGATCGGACGAACCTCCAATAGTACTGGTGTTGAGATAGGTAGGCCTAATGGCTTCATGAGCTTCTTGTGCTCCTTTCGATTTGGTTTTATAATTTTGGGGCTTGGAATACTCCTCACCGAAGAGTTTTACAATTTCTTGTTTTGCCGCATTAATGGCCAACTGCGATAAGTTTACCGAGTCGGTACGCATATAAGTTATTTTTCCCGATTCGTAAAGGCTTTGTGCAATACGCATGGTATTGGCTACCGAAAACCCAAGCTTACGCGAAGCTTCTTGCTGCAAGGTAGAAGTGGTAAAAGGGGGTGCCGGTGAACGCTTACCGGATTTTTTTTCAATCGAAACTACTTTATAAGTAGCGCCAACGTGTTTTTCGAGAAAAGTTTCGGCCTCCTCCAAAGTTTTAAAACGCTCTACGTATTCAGCTTTAAACGATTTTTCCTTGTCATCGTTTTTAAGAATAAATTCGCTAACAACTCGATAAGAAGAAACGGAAACAAAGTTTTTAATTTCTTCCTCTCGCTCGACAATAAGACGAACGGTTACCGATTGTACCCGACCGGCTGAAAGCGATGATTTGACTTTCTTCCACAATAAAGGCGAAAGTTTGTATCCCACAAGCCTGTCGAGAACACGCCTTGCCTGTTGCGCCGACACCAAATTACGATCAATACTACGAGGGTTTTTTATGGCATTAAGAATAGCGTCTTTTGTTATCTCATGAAAAACAATCCTTTTACTCTTTGTTTCGTCAAGTTTTAACGCTTGATATAAATGCCACGATATAGCTTCTCCTTCACGATCCTCGTCGGAAGCCAACCAAACTGTTTCGGCATCTTTTGCGAGTTTCTTCAATTCGCTTATAATCTTCTTTTTGTCAGGACTGATTTCGTATTGAGGCGTAAAATCGTGATCTACATCTACACTTAGTTTTGTTTTATTCAAATCCATCACATGGCCGAAACTTGAACGTACTGTGTATGCCTTCCCAAGAAAATTTTCAATGGTCTTTGCTTTTGCAGGAGACTCTACAATAACAAGGTTTTTTGTCATAGCTTTGGTTTAGATTCCAAAATGAATGAAAAATGAGCTGCAAAAGTAATATTTTTATATAATTCGACCGAAAATAACAACACATAGAAGAAATAAAATTTTTAAAGATGCCCAAAAGTTAGAAAAAAATGAGGCAACAGGATGTGGTATAGGTGGAAAGACAAAGAGATGGGGCGAAAGCCTGCCATCTAAAATGCAACGTCACGAAATATTTCAGCAGTGTCTGGCCACGTGAAAAATATACATAATTTCAAAACATATAAAATAACGATTAAATGTGCTGTTGATTACTTACTCTTTCGTCTCGGCTTTTTAAAAAACGAGGCGTTATTAGTATAAAGGCAAATCAGTATTCTATTATTCGAAATAGAACACTGATTATTATGAAAGGTTATTAGACGTTTCAAGAGAATAGGCAAGCCTAAAAAACCAAATTATTGTTTTTGCCTTGTTTCAAACTTCAAAGAGGTTTTATCGCAGTAGCTTATAGCTTATCCCCACTTCAAAAGTGCTACCTGTTCTATATTTGCGGTAATCATATTCTTTACCCAAAAAAGTATAGGTCTCTTTGAAAGCGGCGTTGAGAAGGTTTTGTGCTTTAAATGACAAAACAAAACTTTTATTTAGCCTTTTTTTCAAGATAACATTTAACGAATTAAAAGGCTGTCTGTAAATATCAGGAGTTCCCCCCTTTACATTAATAACCAATTTAGGGCCAGTAACATTATAAACCATATTCACTTCCCAATTATGTTTTGTATTATTATATGCGAGTAGAGCATTCAAAATATAAGGCGATTGTCCGTTCATTGGGCGCGTAGATTTTGCTTCGGTATCGGTTGCCCTAATGGCTTCGAGTTCTAACGAATCAATTGCTACAGCAGAATAAACATAAGTAAAATTTACACTCAACTTAAAATTTCTGGTAAATTTCCAAAAATCAAGTTGTTTTCTAAAGTCGAATTCTGCGCCATACACCTCTGCTTTGGCAACGTTTTCCCACGAGAGTTCGGTATTTTGTGCTCTGGGGTTATCTGCCAACTCAATAGGATTTTTAAAAAATTTGTAGAAGGCACCTATTGATAACACTTCTCCCCGTTTCATATAATATTCCCATCTAAGGTCGATATTATCAATAAGGGTACGTTGCAGTTTGCTGTTTCCCACATAAATTTCTCCTCCTGCAAAATCTTGTGAGGCATAGGGCGCTAATTCGCGAAAATTGGGTCGGGCAAGAGTACGGCTGGCATTGAAGCGAAGATTTATATTTTCTCTCAGATAATAAGTAAGATTCAAAGCGGGAAGCAAGTCGTTGTTGTTGAGGTTACCTGCGGCCAGTGTAGAGTCGTTGCTAGCAGCGTGAATAAGAGTATGTTCGAAACGGAAACCGGTGCTTACGCGTAATTTTCCCCGCAAAATAGCATCCACTAAAAGGTAGGCTGCATCAACCCTTTGGAAGGCGGTATAACTGTTTCTCAGGTCATCGCCGGGGTTTCCCCGAATATAAAGGCCAAAATTGGTGCCGTTTTCGGGATTGTAACCCGAATAATTCAATCCGGTATTTTGATTTGAGATAAAATCCGATACATTACCATTGTATGCATATTGCGAAAACTGAAACTTATAATCTAATCTTTTTTCACTGAACTTTCTATTTTTATAAACCATACTACCACCAAATTTTACGGTAGCTGCATTTTCTCCATTTCCGGTTTTAAGTTTTAAATTTATCTTAAAATTGTAGTTATCCTCGTTGAGGTAGCGATAATACCGAGCAGGAACCATATAGAGAGAAGGCTGAATGGAATATTTGTAAATACCCGAAAGGTCGGGATAGTAGCTGTTAGTAAAAAATCGCCTATCCGGTTCGTTTTGGTAAGAATAGGCATACGATCCTGTCCAATTTATGCGGAGTCTCGAAAAATTTTCAAAGTAATGCTCACCTTTAAGTTGAACATTGTTGAGCGAACGTTCGATCCAACTAAGCACACGTGTTTCGAGAAACAAGCCGCTGGCATCGTCCGAAAAATTTTGGCCGAAAAGATTTCGTGACGAAGAAATACCGCTTTGATTTTTAAAGAGGGTAAGACCTATTTTTTGCGTGGAGGACAATTTATAGTATAATCCCGCCAATGCTCCCCAGAGGTATTCGGTTTTTCCCTGTTCGTCGGAATAATGATGATCTATGATAAGCGTTTTGTCATTCGCTCCGCCGAGGTGATACAGTTGCTTAATTCCATTACCATAAAATGTATTCTGTTTTTTATAAGAAAATCCAAATTGGTATCCGAGTTGATGACGCCCGATTTGTCGTTGATTGCCCACGGCAAAGAAAACACTACCATCGGGACCATTCATCTGCTTTACGGGCGTCATAATTTTATTAAAAGATTCGGTAATAGATGTAAGTTTTTGTTTTTCCAAAGGATATTCGGGAATGTCAGCTTTAGCATCAAGCGGAATGCTCCGAAATCTATTGTCGAAACCAAGAAAATCTGTGGGGCTACCCTGATAAGATAAAAAATTCTTATTAAAACTGGCATAGGTATTATATCCAAGGCTTGCTCCGGCTTCCAAGGTGTAGCGTTCGGGGAAATCACGTGTTTCAATATTTACGAGCCCTCCTGTAAAGTCGCCTGATAAATCGGGGCTAAAAGATTTATATACAACAATATTTTCTATTAAAGAACTTGGGAATACATCCATTTGTACGGTATATTTATTGGGGTCGAGACCTGGTATTTCGGCACCGTTGAGGGTAGTTTTACTATATCGATCGTTTAAACCTCGAACATAAACATATTTACCATCAACAACATTTACACCGGTTACCCGTTTTAGTGCTTCTGCGGCATCGCTATCGCCGGCACGTGATATTTGCTCGGCCGAAAGTCCTTCGATTACGGTGGATGATTTTTTTTGAAGTGTCAGCATAGCAGCTTCGCTACGTTTTACAGCTTTGGCTTTTATCTCCACCTCATTTAAACCCAAACTAACGGGTTTCAATCTAATGTTTAACACTTTTACACCCTTATTTTCTACGATAAGTCCTGTGATGATTTGCGGCGCAAAGGAAACATACCGAATAATCAGGGTGTAATGTCCTGGTTTTAGCTTGTTTAAAGTATAATTTCCGTCCAAATCGCTAACGGTACCGATGGCCGTGTTCTTAACCATCACCGTAGCCCCTATCAATTCTTCTCCGGTTTTTGCATCGGTAATTTTACCGCGTATTTTGCCTGTTTGCGCTGCAAGGGAAACGGTAGAAAAGAAAAACAATAAAAAGAAAATATTCTTTATGTTATTCGTATTCATGGTATTATTTGATTTAGATTGATATTTTTCAGATCACAAAATTGAGTGTGGAATTCCCATAGGAACATCCACACTCATTGAAAAAAAAGGATTTCGTATTCGAATTATTTTGTCAAATATTTTTTTGAAAACAAAGTCCATCCTTGTATCCAATCGTTTGTGGGGTCAATGGCTCCCCGATAGTTTACTTTATCAAACCAAGAAGAGGTTGGATATGTGGCAAGATTATCGGAAACATGAGAAGATGGAGTGATAGTCCATTTGTCGTTGTCAATTGACAATCCAGGGTCAGCAACTATGTTCCCAACAGCGGAAAAATAGGTGGAAAGAGAATCGTTGGCAATAGTAATTTGCTCTTCTGTAACTCCCGAATAAGCTTTTACAAAAAGTGGCATAGCATCGGCAATTTGATAAAAAACATTGTTCAGTATATGTAAATCGCCTTGCTGAAAGCGTGTCCAGCTACACTCCGACGAAAGGTATTCTATGTCGATACCATATTGCTGATTGAAGAAAATGGAATTGGCATAAGTTCCACCGGCATTGTCGCGGAAAGTAACGGTTCTTTTGCCGGCAGCATCACCCTGTCCAATATAAGTAACATTATAAATGGTTGGAATAGCCAAAGGACGTCCCGTTTCAGGATCGGTACCGCCATCGTGTTCACCAAGACGGTCGCCACGGCCAAAACCTTGAACAGCAAGCCAAAATTGACCATATCCACGAAATCCTTGGTCGTAGTCGAAAGAATCGTCACCATTGAAGGCCGACAAGAAATGTTTTACGCGTGGGTCGCCGCCAAAAAACTCAATGCCGTCATCTTTGGTAGCAATTACTTCGATATAGTCAATTACAGTACCACTTCCAACTGCTCCGAGGGTAAGGCCATTTATCTCATTTCCTGCGCCAATGTCAGTACCTCCGTGCCTGATGGAAATATATTTTAAGATACCCGAATTATCGGCATCGTCAGTCCCGCCATATATTCCACGAGGTTCAGTTTGCGGAATTCCTTCTATCTGTTGCTCAGCAGGAACAGAGTTAAGACGGGCTTTTCCCAAAATAATAACACCTCCCCAGAGGCCATCGTCTAAATCACCAACAGAACCGTTTAAATCGTCGGCTTCGGCAGTAAAAATAATGGGTTTTTCTTTGGTTCCTTCTGCAATAACTTTACCTCCCCGTGCAACAATCAACGCCGACGCATTAACACCTTGTCCGGGTTTTCCTTTTATAATAGTGCCGGCTTCAATGGTAAGTGTTTGTCCGGAATTTATAAAACAAAAACCATCCAATAAATAAATGTTGTTAGCAGTCCATGTTTGCGAACCGATACCACTTCCGTCATCTTTAATGATTATTATCTTTTGTGTGGTTCCATTTAAGGTAATAGCTTTGCTTTCGGTAGTTTCCATAGCAATTCCCTGACCGTTATAGACACTATTTGCCGACGCCGGCTTTACGGTGAGGGTTTCGTTACCGTCGGGATAATCGTTTAATAGTAAATTGATAGTGGCGGTTTTCGCACCGGCCGTATGGACAAGCTCGTAAGAAACCATTCCTGCTGTGCCTCCCGTCAGAATTACCGCCAAACTGTTGTTGTCGAGATTTCCGGTTTTATCAGCATTCTTATAAACACCTTCGCTAAATGTTAAAGTTGCCTGATACGACTTGTCAGCTCCGTCAACCGTGACACTTAACATTGTTGGTGGATTTTCTACCGATGTGGGTGAGTCAGCTTTTTTGCAAGCAGTTAGCATCAACATAAAACCTGCCGCCACTAAGAAAATTGTGTTAATTTTTTTCATTTTTTGAATTTTTTAATGATTAAAAAGTTTTTATAATTTTTCTGCTGCAAATGTGAAATTCAGATGTTACCTGAATGTTATCCTAACATTAATTAAGTATTAAGTTATCGGTTTCAATATTTCGTCACTTAATACCTATACCTTTATATGTAAATTTTGAGGTTAAACTTTACATATAAACAGTAAGTACAATACACTCGGGGTTGGATAAACCCTTTGATGATATGAAGTTTATAAGTTTAATCTAAAATGCAATTCGTGATAAATATTGAACACCTGCATTGTTCCCATAAAGGATAGGGACAATACCGGTTTTCAGTCAATTCTCCTATATAGGATTTGTGCCCTTTTTAGACTCTTATCAGATATAAAAGCTAAATAATAATTTTATCTGATTTTTTATACTTTTGACAATGATTATTCGTTGTATTAACTTTTGGAAAGAAATATAACAATAGGTGAAAAAAATTGTCATTTTTGCTTCGGGTAACGGTACAAATGCCGAACAAATTATTCGATTTTTTGAAAATTCTAACAAAGTTTTCGTAAGTGCTGTTTATACAAACAATCCGGAAGCAGGTGTTATTGCCCGAGCACGAAAACTAGGTATACCCATAATTGTTTTTAACAAGAAAATGCTATATAGCACAGGGGAAGTACTTGAAGAATTGAAAAAAAAGGAAATTGATTTAATTGTTTTGGCTGGTTTTCTCTGGAAAATACCAGATGACTTTATAACGGTTTTTCCGCAAAAAATTATCAATTTACATCCTGCTTTACTCCCCAAATTCGGAGGTAAAGGGATGTACGGAATCAGTGTTCACAAGGCTGTTTTAGAAGCCGGTGAAGCCGAAAGCGGCATTACAATACACTGGGTTAATGAATATTACGACAAGGGGAGTATTATTTTTCAGACAAAAATCCAGATTTCCGAAAACGAAAATCCTGAAAGTCTTGCCCAAAAGATACATCAATTGGAACATACACATTTTCCGATAGTTATAGAAAAGATTTTAAAAAAAAAATAAGAGCGAATAATTTTTGTACAAAGCTTCGCCTATTTTTAAAATATTTTGTTGGGTATCTAAAAAAAAGTTATTTTTGCGCCCTTCATTGTTAATAAAATAATATTGTTTTAAGATTATAACATTAATGAAAAACTTACCCTATTTGACCTTTAAATCAGTTTTTTGGATTGGCTTGTTTTCCATCTTATTATCTTCGTGTATATCGCAAAAAAAAATGCTGTATATGCAAGTGAAAAACAAAAGTGATTCGTTAAAAAGCTTTGTTAATAAACGTAATATCGACTATCATGTAAAAGCTGGCGACAATTTGTATATAAGAGTAGTTAGCCTTGATGAAAAAACAAATATTTTATTAAATCCGCAGGGAGGTCAATCTGGAAACTCTGGTTCTTCCGATGCATCGGTTTATCTGAACAGCTATACGGTTTCGGAAGATGGCACTGTTTCTTTCCCTTTGGTAGGGAAGTTAATGGTTAGAAACAAAACGGTAGACGAAATAAGAAAGAATCTTGAAGTAAAACTTCACGAGTATTTAAAGGAGGTGATTATTATTGTTAAACTTGTAAATTTCAACATCACCCTGCTCGGTGAAGTAAAACGACCTGGGCAATACAAGATTTATCAAAATAACATCAACCTGTTTGAAGCCGTGTCGTTGGCAGGCGATTTAACCGATTTCGGCAAAGCAAAGAGGGTTCTACAGTTCATTATGTGGATATGACTCAAAGAAATGTTCTCTCGTCGGAATTCTTCTACCTGAAACCCAATGACATAGTATATGTGGAACCTCTAAAAGGAAAACAATTTGCTTTTACTAAATTCCCCTATAGTGTGATCTTCGGTTTTATTTATACTGCTATTCTTTCAATTTATTACTTAAAATAACCGATTAATTTATCGACAGTGGAAAATTACGAAAACACGCAACAGCAACAAGAAGAATCAATTGATCTAAAAGCTTTATTTTTCAAATTTGCACGTTACTGGTATCTATTCGGAATATCAATATTTGTTGCCATAATGGTAGCTTTTTTATTTAACAAATACACTAGTCCTATTTACGAGGTGCATTCTACCGTATTGATTAAGGATGATAAATCGAAACTCGACCCTTCGGCACTGTTGGGTATCGGCTTGTCGAATACACAGCAAAACATTGAAAATGAAATAGGCATATTGAGTTCTTTCAGCCTTTCGTATAGAACTATTCGCAATCTTGATTTTGAAATATCGTATTATGAGGATCAGGGTTTAATAACTAATGAGCTTTATAAAACAGCTCCTTTTACTATAGTTTTCGATTCCACTGTTCCTCAGGCGGTAGGTCTTAAATACACCTTAACTTTTATAAATAAAAGGGAATATCGTATCGAAGCCGAAGGCGAATTAATAGGCAAGTATAATTTTTCAAAAGACAAAATGCTGAAAGGCAAACTTGCAAAGGTAAAATACGACAAAACACTTCTTTTCGGAAAAGAGGTAAATTCACCTTATAACCGGTTTAAGATTATCCTCAACGATCATTTTACTCCCGAAGAAGACCTTGACAAAAAATACGAATTTATTTTTACAGACTACATGAGCCTTACAAAGCTTTTTCGTGGTTTCGCTATCGAACCGATTAACAGAGAAGCTTCTATTCTTAAGATCAAATTGAAATATAAAAACGTAAATAAAGCTGTTGATTTTATAAATGCACTTACCTCGGAGTATCTGAAACGCAATTTGGAAAAAAAGAATCTCGTAGCTGACAATACCGTCCGTTTTATTGATAACCAATTAAATGTCATCTCCGACACTTTATCAAAGGCAGAGATCAATCTTCAAAATTTCCGCTCGAACAATGAAATGATGGATATTACTTTTCAGTCGCAACAGGTATTTCAATATTTAAGCGATCTGCAAAAGCAAAAAGCCGAATTGATAATAAAGTCGCAATACTATCATAACCTGCAAAGTTACATTAAGAAAAACGAAAATAACCTAAATAATCTTATTGCGCCTTCGGCTATGGGCATCGAAGACCCTGCGTTGAATGCATTAGTAGCACAGCTAATTGAACTTTATAACAAAAAAGCTGACGCTCTTTTGGTATCAACCGAAAAAAATCCTACAATTATCAGTATCAATAGCCAAATTCAGAGTACAAAAAATGCCATTCTCGAAAATGTTGGAAATATTATCAAAAACTCCAATGAAACTTTGGTAGATGTTAATAACAGAATTAAAAAAATTACTGCACAAGCCTCCTACCTTCCAATAACACAACGTAAATTGTTTAACTTCGAACGGCAATTTAAATTAGCCGATAATATTTATACTTTTTTGCTCGAAAAGCGTTCGGAAGCACAAATAACAAGAGCTTCGAACACGCCTGATAATGAAGTTATTGATATTGCCCGCGCAGATGTGGACAATGAACCCGTTTTCCCGAAAAAATCATTAAACTATCTTATTGCCCTTATCCTCGGCATTGGGTTTCCAATAGCTTATGTTTTGGCAAAAGACTATTTCAATGATAAAGTTATTGATAGAAAAGATATAGAAAGAGCTACCATATTCCCTATTGTCGGACAATTGCTTCACAGCAACAAAGACCAGCAACTTGTGGTGGCTGCTTTTCCGAAATCAAGCATTTCGGAATCGTTTAGATCGCTCCGGACCAACTTACAGTATTTGGTGAAGGGCAACGAACAAGTTACTATTATGATTACCGGCGATATGGTAAGTGTCGGAAAAACATTCGTTTCAATAAACCTTGCTACTATTTACGCCCAATATGGCAAAAAAACCATTCTTCTTGGTTTCGACTTGCGCAAACCGAAAATCTACCACGATTTTAAAGTTTCTAATAGAAAAGGGATAACCTCATACCTTATTAATAAAGCTACTATAGACGAAATTATTACGCCTTCGGGCCTTATCGACAATATGGATCTTATAATGGCGGGGCCTGTACCTCCCAATCCTGCCGAGTTAATTGCTTCGGATAGAAACAAAGAGTTGTTTGAAGAATTAAAAAAACGTTATGACTTTATTATTATTGACACGCCCCCTATCGGGCTGGTTACCGATGCCTTTTTGTTAATGCCTTATACCGATATAAACATCTTCCTTGTACGCCAGAACTATACCAACAAAAAGGTTTTTGCTTCCATCATCAAAGATGTCGAAGAAAGAGGACTAAAAATGAGTATTGTAGTAAACGACATTAATTTGCAAAGCGGCTATGGCTACGGCTATGGTTATGGCTACGGCTATGGTTACGGTTATGGTTACGGCTATGGTTATGGATACTATACAGATGATAAACCTAATAAAAAGAAATCGTTTGTCAAACGATTATTTAACAAAATGTAATATTTTAAAAAGGCGCCTCTAAACCGGAAGTTTTTTTATTTTAATTCGTTTTGATAAGTAATTTTGATTTTTATCACCTTTGCAAAAATATTTTACTAATATGTTAAAGAATTTTGCTTTAATCGGAGCAGCAGGGTACATTGCGCCGCGCCACATGATAGCCATTAAGGAAACCGGAAATAATTTGATTGCCGCTCTCGATCCTTTCGATAGTGTAGGCATTATCGACAGTTTTTTTCCGGAAGCAGATTTTTTTACCGAAACCGAACGCTTCGATCGTCAGCTTGATAAATTACGTCGAATGCAAACAAATAAAGTTGATTTTGTGAGCATTTGTTCCCCCAATTATTTGCACGATGCCCATATCAGGCTTGCTTTGCGCAACGATGCTGATGCTATATGCGAAAAACCTTTGGTGCTCAATCCATGGAACCTTGATAATCTTGAAGAAATAGAAAATGAAACAGGGAGACGTGTTAACACAATTTTGCAACTACGCCTACACCCATCAATTATTGCTTTGAAAAATAAAATCAGTATGCTTGCCGACGATACCGTTCACAATGTGGAACTAACCTATATCACTTCGCGCGGAAAATGGTATTATTATTCTTGGAAAGGAGATATGTCAAAGTCGGGAGGTATTTATACCAACATAGGAATCCATTTTTTTGATATGCTAAGTTGGATTTTCGGTCCGGTGGAAATCAACAAAGTACATATGAAAGAAAACAACAAAGCCGCCGGTTTTTTACAATTAAAAAAAGCCAACGTAAAATGGTTTCTGAGTCTCGACTATAACGATATTCCTAAATCAATTCGCGAAAGAAAACAATCAACCTATCGTTCCGTTACAATAGACGGTAAAGAGATGGAATTTAGCAATGGCTTTACAGATTTGCATACCGAAAGCTACCGCAAAATACTTGCCGGTAATGGTTTTGGAATAAAAGACGCCCGCAACAGCATCAACATTGTTCACCAAATCAGGGTGCAAAAGCCTGTGGTTTTGAAGGGAGATTATCATTCGTTTATTAAAAAATAGATTTTATTAAAAAAATCTCCCGGTTTAATTTAAACTTGTACTTCTACGGTTAACGTCTTGATTTTATGTAGTATTCTAACAGAAACCTAAATTATTAAACTGCAATTATTTTCCATTTCGTTAAGTTCCCTTTAAGATTTTCGATTGTATTAGTTTTGCCTTCTTCTATTTTTGTACTTTTGAAGCTTCAATTTAATATATTCAATATGAAGTATTTACTTATAACACTCGCATTGATAGCCGACTTTGGCCTTCAGGCTCAAAAAACTCACCCTGTTATCAGAAGTAGTAATGTTCCTATAGTTTTTACGAATATCGTTGAAAGAAAAGGCGAATTTTATTACAAATTGCCAAAAAC
Source organism: Bacteroidota bacterium (assembly GCA_003232915.1). Classification (GTDB taxonomy): domain Bacteria; phylum Bacteroidota; class Bacteroidia; order Bacteroidales; family F082; genus Sulfidibacterium. Next base: position 24,084 of record QIKE01000128.1, read on the forward strand.
CGGTGACTTAGCTCCTGAAAAGATATCGCATACTTTTTACACATACAATAATATTGTTATTGAACCTCAAGGTACTGAAAACGGAATTGTTTTTGATTTCAACAAAGAAGACTTTTCAGGTACAATTTATTATGGGCTTTATGCTTACAAAGACGCAAAATATCCCTATCCGGTTATTTTTAAAAAAAGTGCTAAAATTATAAACGGTAAAGCCAAAATTGATTTAAAACAATTAGGCGGTAAATACGATAATGCACATTACGGTCAAAGAGGGAAACTTAAACTTGGTTACCGCATTACTAATGTTTGGGGAGAAATTTTGTATGACGGAAAAATTGAAATAAAAGGGAACGGCCCGTTTTCTATTGATTTATCTATAATCGAAGGCCCTTTTGTTAACAAATTGAAAGCAAATAGTGTGGTTATTTCGTTTAGGACAAACAGGCCGTGTACTCCTTATGTTGAAGTTAACGGAAAAAAATATTATGCGGCTCATCAAATAATGGAAAATATGTTTGGCGACATAAAGCACGAAATTGCCATACAGCATTTAAATCCGGAAACTACTTATAAATACACGGTACATTATGGAGATAACAACGAACATTATTCTTTCAAAACCGCGCCTAAAGAAGGCAGCCGGCATCCATTCACTTTTGCTTTTAGCAGCGGTTCGCGTAAAGGAAATGGCGGAGGAGAACGCGACATCTATGGTGTTAATGGCTACATCATAAAAAAAATGGCTGCTCTTGCTCTAAAAGAAAATGCTGTTTTCATGCAGTTTACCGGCAATTTGATTACCGGTTATTCTGACAATGTGGGAGAACAACGGCTTGAGTACACCAACTGGAAAAGAACTATGGAACCCTTTTGGCATTATATGCCTTTTAATGTTGGACCGGGAAACCACGAAGCCTTACTTAAAGTCTTTGATGACGGTTCCAAATATGGTATTTCCGTTGACAGATTCCCTTTTAACAGTGTTTCGGACGAAAGAGTTTTTGCGGATGAATTTGTCAATCCCGTTAACGGACCGGCAAGCGAAGACGGCGTTTATTACGATCCTGATAAAAACACAATGAATTTCCCTCCTTATAAAGAAACTGCATATTATTACATTTACGACAATGTGGCTATAATTGTTGTGAATTCGGATTACTGGTACACCCCCAATGAATATCAAATATCCGAAACGGGTGGCAACCCACACGCCTACATTATGGATAAGCAACTAAATTGGTTAAAAAAAACCATCGAACAGTTCGATCGAGATAAAAATATAGACTATATCTTCGTTACGTTACACTCTCCTGTTTTTCCCAATGCTGGACATGCAGGCGACGATATGTGGTATGGCGGTAATAATAAAGTACGCCCATATGTTGCTGGGAAACCTGTAAAGAAAGGAATTATCGAACGCAGAGAAGAATTTTTAAATATTGTTGTAAACGAAAGTACGAAAGTGCTTGCTTTGCTTTGTGGCGATGAGCATACCTATTCCCGTTTGCACATAACCGATAGTATGCCTCGCTATCCCGAACATTATAAGGGAAAAAGAGTACATCTTTCACGGCCGCTATGGCAAATTACCAATGGTTCGTCCGGAGCACCCTATTATGGTTTGCAAAATATGCCTTGGACAAAATCGATAAAAAAATTCTCAACACAATACGCATTGGTGCTCTTTGACGTGGACGGGAAAAAAGTTAAACTGCGGGTTATCAATCCCGACACTCTAGAGGAAATTGAATCGGTAGAACTAAGGTAAAAGCGATAACGACTAATCTCGGAACTTCTTACTTTTTCTATCCATACTCTAAAAGATTTTGAAATAGTTTATCTTTTTTTTGTTTTTTTAGGCATTAATGCATTACTTTGCAACCTGTTTAATTAAAAAAATTTATTCATATGTCAGACATTCGTTCAAGAGTTGTCAACATCATCGTTGACAAACTTGGTGTAGAAGAAAGTGAAGTAACCAACGAGGCAAGCTTCACCAATGATTTAGGCGCTGATTCGCTGGACACAGTAGAACTCATTATGGAATTTGAAAAGGAATTTAACCTCTCTATTCCCGATGAAGAAGCTGAGAAAATTGATACTGTAGGCAACGCCATCGAATACATTGAAAATCATCAATAGACATTGATTCTATGGAATTAAAACGGGTAGTTGTTACCGGACTTGGCGCAATTACTCCTATTGGTAATACTGTGGAGGAATTTTGGAGGTCGCTTCTTAACGGAGTTAGCGGAGCTTCCGAAATCACTCGTTTTGATGCATCAAAGTTCAAAACTCGGTTTGCTTGTGAGGTGAAGAACTTTGATGCGCAGCAGTATTTAGGCCGAAAGGAAGCGCGCAAATTTGACCGGTATGCACAATTAGGTATGTATGCGGCATCGCAGGCTGTGGAAGACTCTAAACTGAACAGCGCTAATATTGATAACAATCAAGTAGGTGTAATTTGGGCTGCCGGTATCGGTGGGCTTGATACATTCATTAAAGAACTTGGTGATTTTAGCAGAGGCGACGGTACGCCACGATTTAACCCTTTCTTTATTCCTAAAATGATTGCCAACATTTGTGCCGGACACATCTCCATAAAATACGGGTTTAGAGGCCCTAATTTTGCTACTGTATCAGCCTGTGCCTCATCAGCCAATGCATTGTCGGATGCTTTTAATTATATACGTTTGGGAAAAGCTGTCGCTTTTGTTACAGGTGGTTCCGAAGCAGCAATTTCACTAGCAGGTGTTGGAGGTTTTAATGCGATGCATGCCATGTCAACACGAAATGATGATCCGAAAACAGCTTCACGACCCTTTGATAAAGATCGTGACGGTTTTGTTATCGGCGAAGGTGGAGGCGGTTTGATTTTTGAAGACATGGAACACGCTTGCGCAAGAGGAGCCAAAATTTATGCCGAAGTGGCCGGAACAGGACTTTCCGGCGATGCTTACCATATGACTGCACCACACCCCGAAGGTCTTGGCGCTTACCTCTGTATGAACGCTGCACTGAAAGATGCGAAAATGAAACCCGAAGACATTGATCATATTAATACACACGGAACTTCAACTCCTGTTGGCGATATAGTTGAACCTAAGGCTATAGTGAATCTTTTTAAAGAACATACCTATAAAATAAATATCAACTCAACCAAGTCGATGACCGGACATTTGTTGGGCGGAGCCGGAGCCATTGAAGGTATAGCAACACTTCTATCTGTTAAAAACGATATTGTTCCGCCAACGATAAACCATTTTACCGATGACCCACAAATCGACAGCAAGCTGAACTTTACGTTTCACAATGCCGTTGAACGTAAAATAAATGCCGCATTGAGTAACACTTTTGGATTTGGCGGACACAATGCCTCTATTATTTTTAAAAAATTTAAAAAATAAAATTTAACAATTTGTTTTTTAAGAGTTATCTTCGATTTTATTTTTCTTTCAATAAAGAATTGAGAAAGTCTATTAAAAATATTTTTGGATTTTATCCTGAAAATATATTTATATATAAACTTGCCTTACGCCACAAATCGGCCACCCTAAAGCAAAAAGGCGGGCTAAAAATTAATAACGAAAGACTCGAATATCTTGGTGATGCCGTTCTCGGTCTTGTAGTTGCCGATTATCTTTTCAAACGATTCCCTTTCAAAAACGAAGGTTTCTTAACCGAAATGCGCTCGAAAATTGTTAATCGCGCCACTTTAAATAAATTATCGAACAAATTGGGACTGAAAAATTATATGCATATCGGCAACTCTGAACAATATCATAGTCGCTCGGCAGGGGGTGATGCTTTCGAGGCACTAGTAGGTGCAATTTATCTCGACAAAGGCTATAATTTTACGAAAAATACCCTCATTCGCTATATTCTAAATTTACATTACGATATCGAACAACTACAAATAGAAGAAATAAGTTATAAAAGTAAAATGATTGAGTGGGCACAAAAAGAAAAGCACCGGCTTGAATTTGTAATGCAAGAAGAAAAAGAAGCGAAAGGAAAAAGCCGCTATGTGGTTACTACGGTAATAGATAATCAACACCTCGCTAAAGCTTACGATTATACTATTAAAGGTGCCGAAAATCTATCGGCCGAAAAAGCTTGGGCAAAATTAACGAAATTAGAATAACTATTTCAATAAATAATGACTTTAATAATTTCCCGTTTCTTTCAAAATCCTTTCTTTAATTTTATCCAACGTAAATGCGTCGTTAACATTAAAATCGCCTATATGCGTACGTCTGAGAGCCGATAGATAAGCTCCGTTGTTTAATGCTTTGCCAAAATCGTTGGCCAACGAACGGATGTATGTTCCTTTGCTGCATTTTACATAAAAATTAAGATTGGGCGGGTCGTAATTCAATAAGCGAAATTCGTTGATACATACTTTGCGAGCCTTTAGTTTTGGGTTTTCCTGTTTGCGTGCTAGTTGATATGCACGTTTACCATTGATTTTAATGGCAGAATAAGCAGGCGGAATTTGTTCAATTTCGCCGACAAACCGTTTTGACGCCTCTGCAAAATTCTCTTCTTTTAAATCACTAATATCATAAGTGTTATTAACTTGCGTTTCTTTATCATAAGAAAGTGTGCTGGCGCCTAAGGTCATGGTACCCTCATACACTTTATCAAGACCTTGATATTTATCTATTTGCTTGGTTTTCTTTCCGGTGCAAACTATCAACAAGCCCGTTGCCAGCGGATCAAGTGTGCCGGCATGTCCCATTTTCAGCTTTTTTATATTGTACATTTTTCTGATAAACGTACGAAGAAAATTCACCACGTCAAAGGACGTCCATTTTATCGGCTTGTCTATCAAAAATACTTCACCTTCTGTAAAATGAAAACCCATTATGAAATTGTTAAATCGACACCGAAAAAGTAGAGGATGAGGATAATAAGTCCCACAACAATACGATAGTAACCGAAAACCTGAAAACCGTGTTTAGTCAAATAGCTAATAAATGATTTGATGGCAAAAAACGCAACAATAAAAGCTACTATGTTTCCAAAGAGCAAAATGTCGATATTTTCGATGTTGATAGCTTTGTAATTTTTTAGTAATTTATAAGCCGAGGCGGCAAACATGGTTGGAACAGCAAGAAAAAAAGAGAATTCGGCTGCGGTTTTTTTGTTCAATTTCAAGGTCATCCCACCAATGATTGTTGCCGCCGAACGCGACACTCCCGGTATCATAGCTATCACCTGATAAAAACCGATAATAAGTGCTTTTTTATACGTAACTTCCTGTTTCTTATCAGGATGTTTAAACCAACGGTCGACAAAAACAAGTACAATTCCACCGAGAATAAGCATAATTGCCACCACATAAACGCTTTCGAGCAATTGATTGATATAGTCGATGAGCAACAGACCGAAAAAAGCCGCCGGAAGAAAAGCAATAAAAAGTTTGTAATAAAATTGCAGCGATTGCAAAAAACGTTTCCAATATAAGATAACTACCGAAAGAATAGCTCCAAACTGAATATTAATAATAAAAGCTTGAATAAAATCATTACTTTTCATGCCGAGAACACCTTCGGTAAGTATCATATGTCCGGTTGACGACACCGGAAGAAATTCGGTAAGACCCTCAACAATAGAAAGAATAAATGCATGCCACCAACTCAAATCATTTCCTGCCGCAACAAAAGAAGACAAAGAAAATATATCGGAAAAATTGTGTAGTCCCGAAAAAATAACGGATAATAAACCTTCAAACATATAGTTATCGGTTTTCGTGGTTTTTTTTCGGTTTTTTCAAAATGGTAAACAGCACCATACCATAACCCAGCAAAACCAAAACCGGTGCGATCGTTAAGCGCTGAAAGTTGAAAATACTTTCGTTGAAAATTTTGGGGTTATCGGAATGTCCGCCTATCATCAAAATAAAGCCGAGAGTAATCACTCCAAGGCTAATAAGCAACAAACGAAATTTTTCTTTTCCAAAGGCAAATTCCTTAGGAAGATTTTTTTGTGTTGAACGTTTTTGAACCATTTTGTGAATTTTTGTCAAAAATAAAGAGAAATAACGAAATAAACCGATAAAAATTTATAAAAGATGTAATTTGTCAGAACGCAAGTGTAAATAGCGGCCAACAGCAAACCATGTGGAAACAGCCGAAATAATAATGCCAAGCAACAAAATGCTAACATATAGAATAACCATATTACGCGTGTTTTCGAGTAATGCAAGTTCCGGAATATTTTCTAAGGCTACCGTTATTAAACCGGTAAGCAGTATTAATGCTAAAATCGCACTGTAAGTTCCGTGAAAAATACTTTTTACAACAAAAGGCCGGCGTATAAAACTTTCGGTGGCCCCCACGAGTTGCATCCCATTAATGATAAAACGTTGAGAATAGATTGTCAAACGTATTGTGTTGTTGATTAATGCAATAGCTATAATAAGCAACAAAGCACTTAAAAACAAAGAAACCAATCCTATTTTCCTCAGATTTCTATTTATAACATGAACTAACGACTTTTGATAATATACCTCCTTTATAATCTTGTTTGCCATAAGCCGGTTTTCGATTTTAACAATACTGTCGTTATTTGCCCAATCGGCATTAAATCGCACATCAATGGAGGGAAGTAACGGATTGTCATCATTGCCGAGAAATTGAACAAAATCGTTGCCTAAGGTCTTGGCCAATCGCTTGATTGCTTCCTCCCGTGTAATGTATTCGGTAGATTTTACATAAGATTTTATATCCAATTGTTTTTGCAAATGAAGAATGTCTGCTTCTTTCACATTGGGATTTACAATTATCTCGAAACTAATATTTTCTTTAATATAATCGGATAAAGCCTGAGCATGCATCATCAACAAACCGAAAAATCCAAGAGTAAACAATACCAGTGTCATACTAATAACGGTGGTAAAATAAGAGGTGCTAATACGCCTGCGATAATATTTGTCGTCTTTTAATGCCATTGTGCGGGCTAAATTAATAAATTTCGTGTTGGTGTAATGAACCTTTTTTGAAAAATTATTTTAATTTGCAATGAAGGTAAAATACGTTTTATCAGGGTAGTGAAAGCGGCAAAAGGATTTACGAACGCAGGCCGGCTATCAAGCGGTGCGAATTGAGTATCAACATCAGTGCATCGTCGATGTTGCGACAAATCATATCGGACGAAAGCAAAGTTTTTGAAGCTACTCCCTCTTCAAGAATAACAGCAATACCTAAAGCTGCTTTTTGTAGCATCAGATGATCATTGAATCCATTCCCAATAGCTATAACTGACGAAGCATCAAGGTTTTCCACATAGCGAGCCTTTGCAATATGTTGTTTTTCGTTTTTTAACACAACAAGATGAACGGGTAGTTTTTCGAAAGTGCTTACAGCAGTTTTAAAAGTATCGGCAGTAACCACATGGATTTTCACCTGTTCTGAAAGCTTTATCAGCAAGGGAATCACAGCCGACAACAAGCGTCCGTCCACAGCCAAAGTACCGTTAAAATCAAGCACAATATGACGGATACGGAGATTTTTTCCACCGGGTATATCAATAGAAATAGCCATTATTTATTAAAAAGCTTTATTATGTCGTTACCATTTGCGAGAATAAGCAAACTAAAAAGGATAACCATTCCTACAATTTGTGCATATTCCAGAAATTTATCACTCGGTTTGCGGCGGGCAATAATTTCATAAAGCAGGAACAATACATGGCCTCCGTCAAGTGCCGGAATAGGCAACACATTTAAAATGGCTAGCATAATCGAAAGAAATGCTGTCAATCGCCAAAAACTTTCCCAATGCCATACCGCCGGAAAAATACTGCCAATAGTAATAAATCCACCAACACTTTCGTAAGCTTTTACTTTAGGTGAAAACAACAACTTCAATTGTTTTAAGTAGTTGCCTATACCTGTCCATGTTTTCCGGAAACCTGCCGGAATAGCTTCTCCGAAAGAATAATCCTTTTTATGAAGTTTGAAGAAAGCCGTAAGATTAGCTTCGGGATAAACCCCGATAAGACCTTTGTCGTCAAGTTGCATTGGCAAGTTTATACTATCGTTACCCCGCTTGATATTAATAACAACCGATTTGTTTTTGTGTTTTTGTATTTCTTGCCTGAATTCTTCAAAATAGCGAATATACTGTCCGTTGATGCCAACAATAGTATCGCCGATTTGCATACCTGCAGCTTTTGCTACCGATTTTTTAGCAAATTTGTTACAAACAAAAGGAAACCGCGGTGCGATAAACAGCGGCGATTTCTGCTTAATCATTTTATTCAGGCTACCGTTGGGAAACACAATGGTAACAGTATCGTAATTGCGTATTACTTTGGCTGTTCTGGCTTCGTTAAGAATAATGTCGGCAGGAATTTTATTGAAATCGGGCTCAAAATAATTGTCAATGGCAATGATTTTGTCTCCGTTTTCGAATCCCATTTGTTGTGCCAAACTATCAACACTGATACCATATTTGTTGGCCTCGGAAGTGGGTAAGTATTCTTCGCCATAAAAGCTAAGCATAGCCACATAAATAACAATAGCGAGTACAACGTTCATAGTAACACCGCCAAGCATAATTATCAATCGTTGCCAGGCCGGTTTCGAACGAAATTCCCAAGGTTGCGGTGGCTTTTTCAATTGCTCTTTGTCCAACGACTCATCTATCATGCCGGCAATTTTTACATAACCACCCAAAGGCAACCATCCTAATCCATATTCTGTACCTTTGTAGTTGAATTTAAAAATAGAAAACCAAGGATTGAAAAACAGATAAAATTTTTCGACTTTTGTTTTGAAAATTTTTGCCGCAATAAAATGTCCGAACTCGTGGACAATTACAAGTATTGATAAACTTAAAATAAGTTGTAAGGCTTGAACTAATATTTCCATTCGTATTATGATTCTAATTTATTAATGATTTCTTTTGCTTTTCGCCTGCTCATTCGGTCGGTTTCCATCAAATCGTCCAAGCTTGGATTATCTACAAAAGGAACAACAGGAAAACTATCTTCAACCACTTGTGGCATCTGCAAAAAAGCAATCCGTCCTTTCAAAAAAGCCTCAACGGCTAACTCGTTGGCAGCGTTGAGAATACAGGGCATATTACCCCCTAATCTTAAGGCTTCGAAAGCGAGTGCAAGGTTACGAAAAATTTTGTTATCGGGAGTGTAGAAATGAAGTGATTGTAATTTCAACAAATCAAGGCGTTGCAGTTTGTTGACAAATCTTTCGGGATACGAAAGAGCAAACTGAATGGCAATACGCATATCGGGCAAACCGAGCTGTGCCTTAACCGATGCATCGGCAAAATAAACCAGGGAATGAACGACAGATTCGGGATGAATAATAACTTCAATTTGTTCGGGATTAAGATTAAATAACCATTTGGCTTCAATAGCTTCCAATCCTTTGTTCATTAAGGTTGCCGAGTCGATGCTCACCTTGTTCCCCATATTCCAGTTGGGATGTGCAAGTGCTTGTTTTCGTAAAACTGTTTCGAGAAACTCTTCCGATTTATTGCGAAATGGGCCTCCCGAACCGGTAAGCACAATTTTTTCGATAGTATTTTGACCTTCGCCCATCAGACACTGAAAAATAGCCGAATGTTCCGAATCAACCGGAACAACACGACTATGATTTTTCAAAGCGGCATGCATCAACAATTCTCCGGCCGCCACGAGACATTCCTTGTTGGCCAATGCAAGAGGCTTTTTGTTTTCGATAGCGGCAAGGGTAGGACGCAAAGCATCAAATCCAACAATAGCCATCAGCACAAGGTCGATACTCTCCATCTCGGTGATCTGTACAATGGCATCGCTGCCGGCATATACTTTAACATTGTAAGGGTTGAGAGCCTCAAAAACTTCGGCATAATATTTCTCATTACCGATAACAACCACATTGGGTTCGAATTGCAGGGCCTGTTCAATGAGCAAGCGGTAATTGTTCATAGCCGTAAGCACTTCTACGACAAAATGCCCGGAATGCTGCGCTATTACATCCAAAGTCTGTGTTCCGACCGAACCGGTTGAACCAAGTATGGCTATTCGTTTTTTCAACCTCAACCGTCTTAATTAAACATAATAAACTTCTGTGGATCAACGGGTTTACCTTTGCTCCACAGTTCGAAATGAAGATGCGGGCCTGTGCTAAGTTCGCCCGATTGTCCGGTAATAGCAATGGGGTCGCCGGCTTTTACCAAATCACCTTCTTGCTTCAAAAGTGTAGCATTGTGTTTATATACCGAAATTAAATTCTGTTGATGCTGTATTACAAGTATATAGCCGGTTTCGAGCGTCCAGTTTGCCAAAATCACCGTGCCGTCAAGAACACTTTTAACAGCATCGTTGTGCGAAGCTGCAATGTCGATGCCGTAATGTTTTTCAGCCAAGTTGAATTTCGAGGTGATAATGCCGTCTAAAGGTTTAAAAAAATTCAAACTTTGTATGCTTTTTCCTGAAGATGCCGTTTGAAAACCTTCACCGTTTTCAGCATATAAATTATAACGCGTTTCCTTTTCGAATTGTAGACGAAATAAACTATCTTCTACCGACTTACGATTAGTTATAGTATCGTAGCCGATGCTATCGGGAATGTTTTCATCCGAACTGTCCAATATAGTTTCGTTGTTAATAATACGCTTGATATTTTCGATATAAAGGTTTTTCATTTTTATATCATTCATCAGCGAATCGGCACGAAAATTCAACCGGTAAAGTCCTCTACGCTGGTCAACATCGGGATAGCCAGGAACATAGGTTTTCAAAGGAGTATATGCAATAAGTAAAAAATTCAAACTACTAAAAACAATTGCCAGGCTAACGAGTAGCACTATCACATTCAGCCGCGTAAGTCTAAACGAAAACCGCTCTTCAAAAGTTTTATCGTTAAACAGTATCAACCGGTACTTATTTCGTAATTTATGGTACCATTTTTCTTTTTTTCGAATTGTAGCCATTGGAGTAATATTTCGCCGCAAAGGTACAAATTACGCTGTTCGGATTTCAATAACGAAGAAATTGACGTTTTCAAGTCAAGCACTTATTTATTTTTTCTCAAGAAGCCATATATCCTGTTGCGGTCTTCCGTTATTTGATTTTTGCTCAATGTGTTCCAAAACCGTTAATTTGTTTGATGTGAAAAGTCTGTACATATATTTTGCAGGATGATAAGCAGTAAATGTTCGGTGTCCTTCTTTTACATGTCCTCGAATAACCAATTTGCCTTCAACAAATTTTTCGAGTTCCTTTTTGCTCAATTTACCTTGAAATGCCTCTCCATGGGTTGTGAAAAACATAATACCTCCTTTTTTAAGGATGCGTGCAAGCTCTTTTGTCCATTCAAGATGTTTTTCTTCCGATAGATGTGTAAAAATAGAGATGCCGAAAATAAAATCAAAAAAAACATCCTCATACGGAAGCTTCGCAACCAAGCTATTATGATTAAATTCTATTCCTTTGAGATGGCTTTTACACCATTCTATTGATTTTTTGTTATAGTCGGTCCCGTAAATTCTACTGTCTTTTCCCAAAAATGCGGGTAAATGACGAATGATTCGGCCCGGGCCACATCCCCAGTCAAGAACAACAACGGGATTATTATTTCTATGGTTTCTATAGTAATTTAACAACCATTCCGCCGTATTTTTACTTTTCGTTAAATATTCTTCGTAATTTAGCTGAAACGCTTCGTAGATGTAATAATCCGGTGGAAGAACAGAATCAGGATTTTTTATCCGAAACTCATTATTTTTTTTTCTGTTTTTAAACTTAAAATAATAAAACCTGATATTGTCAGTCAGCTGCATTAACCCAAACTTTCTGAGAAATATTGATAGATTACCTTTGTTCATTTTGTTTTTTTAATTAGATAGTTTCTGCAATTGAGAGTAATTTCAATTATATGTTTCGCATCGCTGAAGGAAAATAATTAAATTACTCCCTGATCCAACATAGCATTAGCAACTTTCAGAAAGCCCGCAATGTTAGCGCCTTTTACGTAGTTAATATAGCCGTTTTCTTCGGCGCCATACTTAATACAGGCCTTATGAATAGAAGACATAATCCGGTGCAGTTTGGCATCCACCTCTTCGGCAAACCACGAAAGTTTCATAGCATTTTGCGTCATTTCCAAACCGGAAACAGCAACTCCACCGGCATTAACAGCTTTACCTGGGCCAAAATGAATTTTTTTCTCATACAAAAGATTAACAGCCTCGGCGGTACAACCCATATTAGAAACTTCGGCCACAGCCATCACACCATTATCTATTAAGTGCTGTGCATCTTCTTTGTTCAACTCGTTTTGTGTGGCACAAGGCATAGCAATATCGCATTTAACTTCCCAAGGATGTTTTCCCGAAACAAAGGTGGCCGAAGGAAATTCTTCTACATAAGGAGACACAACATCCTGATTAGAGGCACGGAGTTCGAGCAAGTAATCAATTTTTTCGCCTGAAACACCGTCAGGATCATAAACATAACCGTCGGGACCTGAAATAGTGATTACCTTACCTCCCAGTTCCGTTACCTTTAGGGCAACACCCCAAGCAACATTACCGAAACCCGATAATGCCACCGTTTTGCCTTCGAAAGTTTCGTTTTGCATTGTTAGCATCTCTTGCATAAAATATACACCACCAAAACCTGTAGCTTCGGGGCGAATAAGGCTGCCTCCCCAGCCAAGACCTTTGCCGGTGAGTACACCTGTATTTTCGCGCGATAACTTTTTGTACATACCATAAAGATAGCCTATTTCCCTTCCGCCAACACCAATATCACCGGCTGGCACATCAGTGTCGGGTCCAATAATTTTCCAAAGTTCCAACATAAAAGCCTGACAGAAACGCATGATCTCGTTGTCGGATTTTCCTTTGGCATTAAAATCGGAACCTCCTTTTGATCCCCCCAAAGGTAAAGTAGTCAACGAGTTTTTAAAGATTTGTTCAAATCCTAAAAATTTCAAAATACTTAAATTTACACTCGGGTGAAAACGTAATCCGCCTTTGTAAGGGCCAAGCGCGTTGTTAAACTGCACACGATAACCCAAATTCATTTGTACGTCGCCATTGTCATCAATCCACGGTACTTTAAACATTAAAATACGGTCGGGTTCAACGAGACGTTCGATAATGGCGGCCGATTCAAATTGAGGATTTTCATTCACTACTTCTTCAATAGATTCTAAAACCTCACGTACAGCTTGCAAAAACTCTAACTCACCCGGATGTTTTTTTTCCAGGTTGTTCATAATATTTTTAAGATCCATTTCCTTAGTTTTTAATGATTTGTATTTCATCCGCAAAATTATTTTTTTTATCTGATTTCGGAACAAAATTAGTTATTATACACGCCGCCACATTAACATTATTCAAAGATATTGTTTTTTATTTTGCCTGAATAAAAAAAATAAAATCCTAACAAATAATTGAATACGTATTCTTTGCAATCTATATTTTATTTTTTTTAAATTAATTTTAAGGATAATCCCCCTTCCGAATAAAATCTGTAAAATCATTAGACACATCTATGTAATCCACTTAGGATAGACAATCAGGTTCTTATAAACAAATAATATTAAAGAAGTAAAAAACAACATTTTGGAAGTTTTTTATTTTTTCCCGTCACTTTTGTTTTCCGGTTTGGAGGGTGGCCAAAAATAAGTTGATGTGAGGTCGTTTTTTTTCTCAAAAAGAAATCCGGTAAGGTCGTCTGCTTTGTTACGACGCGTATAAGCGCTGATATTTCCAATTCCTTTTATTTCAATCATAAGATGAAAATCGGGGCTTTGGATAATTCTGTCCAAACGCATTTCAAAATTCCGAAGGTCTCTTTTCTTCCCATTGTTTGCATAAAAGGTAAGTGTGTAAAATGTTTTTACACCATTAAGGTATGCACTAAATTCCTGATTTTCAGTAAACCCGAGGTGCAAATCCGAACCGGATTTTTTCAATTCAAAACCTTTTTTTGCGGCATAATATTCAAAAACCTTTTCAACCGATTGGCTGTTGCCACAACCTGGTAACAATATTAGCGAAAACCCCAAAACAATACTGTAAATCAGTAATTTAATTTTGTTTTTTATCATTGTTATGCAGTTTTTTCAGATCATTCATACCGGGCATATTAACAGCCTGTCCGATTTGCGAAATGGTTTGCATATTTATGGAACCCGTGAGATCCATAATTATTGATTCGCCGGGTGCGTTAACAATCATTAAAAATTCTTTAATTTTACCCTCTTTACTTTGTTGAGCAAAAAACCTTACAGTTTTATCGTCCGAATTTACTGTCATAATTTCTTTGTACCGGTTAGCAGGCAACGATTTTTTTATTTCTTTATAGAAATCGAAAACCTTTGTGCTGTCTTTGGCTTCGTACACTAACATTTTCAGACCTTTCAGTTGTTTTATAGCTTGTTGTGTTTGGCGGGCATCCTTTGAGCTGTCGTTCATGTTTATGCCGGCAAGCATCTCAAACATATCGGGTGAGATATTAATGCTGGTAAAGCCGTCTTTTCCGGCATATTTGTCGTAAAGACCGTCGATAGCCGTTTGGGCGCTTGTCATCAAAGGCAAAAAGCCTAGTGCTACGATTATCAATTGAATTACAATTTTTTTCATAATATTACAATTTTTTTTGTTAATAATTATTTAAGTTCGAGATTGATATACACACTGTTGATAGATTGAATCAAGCGGCGGGCATGTTCTATTTCTTTCAGTTTTTGTATTTTTTTCAATGTTTGATTTAATTGTTTAATTTCCGATGCTTTTTTTAAACTTTTATTGAGTTCATCTGTAGCTTTTTTTGCCGGTTTCAAGGCTTTATTAAGATTTTCAGAAACATTTTGAAGCGCATTTTTTGTTTCGGTAAAAGCAAGAGTAGGGTTAGTTACTGTTCCGTAAACCTGTCGAGGCGAAAACAAGTCGGCGGTTATCCATACGGAAAGCAACATCAACAAACCGGCAGCTATTCCCGATAAGGCAAATTTTAATGAAATGGTTTTTTTTTGCGGTGATGTATTGTTAATCTTTTCAAACAATCGTTTATCAAAACCGGAGGTAAGAATTTCTTTTGCATACAGTTGGCGCATACTCTCAAATTGTAGTTGTTCTATAATAAAACTCTCGGCTACATTTTTTCCTTTGAAATAACCTGATAATACTTTTTCTTCCGCAATATCGGTTTCTCCGGTATAAAAGCGATTAAGCAGTTCCCGTATTTTTTTATCCGATTTCATAAGCTTCGATTCTTTGAAAAGATTCTCTAACTTTTTTTCTTGCCCGCGACAAGTTTACCCTGATGTAGTTCATTTGAAAACCGGTGATTTCTGCAATTTCATTTAATTCCATTCCTTCAATATCACGTAAAAGTATTACGGTTTTTTGCTGCTCGGGCAAACGATTGATTATTTTTTTAACTTGACTCACCATATCTTTTTGTCCGCTTTGCTCAAGCGGGTCGCCACCACTCAACACGTTGATGTTTGTATTCAAACTTAACGTCTTGTTTTTTTTCGATTTCAGTTTGTCGAGGCTTTTATTTCTTATAATGGTCATCATCAGTGCTTCGGTGCTGTTGTATCTGAAAAGTTCATCGCGCATTTCCCAAAGTTTTAAATAAACGTCCTGAACCACATCTTCGGCCTCCTGCCTGTTGCTCAGCAAATGCAAAGCAAATCGGAACAACTTATTTTTCAATGGCAAAAGTGCTGTTTTAAAATCTTCTGTGGTCATTTCAAAAAGATAAGACGACAACGAAAGTATAAAATTACAATATGATAATTAAAAAAGTAAAAGGAAACTGAAATAAGAATTGATTAATCCACCTTTCTAAAAAAGTGGCTTTGGTTTGTCTCTATAGGGTTAGTATTTTCTACTTTTTTGAATCTCGAACATCAATTAACGATATTAAAATCTTGAAATTTTAATTTACCTCTGAATTCGTGATTCGTTAATTGATATTCATTATTCAATTTATTTCCACAAACATAAAGGCATAGCCAAAAGAACATTGCCATGTCCAAAGAGCATTGTTTTTCGAGTTGAAATAAAAAATATATTAGAACTTATAATTGGTGCTCGTAGAAAACGCCATTTTTTATAGTGTTTAATCGGAAAACGCTAAGTTCGAGGCTTGTGAAGCTTTGAGTATTAAGGGAGTATAAAGTAAATAATTAGTCATCAGAGTGAGCATAACGAAGAAATTAACGTTTTCGAACAAGCACTAACTAACAATGGTTTTGCAACTATATTGGATTCCATATTGTCAAATATTGGGAATGTTTAAAAGAATTAGAAACGTGAAAATATTACTTATAAACATATAAGCATTTCTTAGGAGAAGATGTTTGTAGTGAGTAAGTCTATTTATATTATTTTTATTGAATCAACTAAAACATATTGCAAAATGCGTATTCTATTTTTTAAGCCGTTATTATCAATTCTTATCACAATTTTACTCATAGCCAACTCATTAAATCTTAAGGCACAATTTCAATTTCATGTAACACAGTGCCAGACTGTAGGTGAGGTAATAGCACTTATTGATACTGTTTTTCTTGCAGGCGTAAACCCGCAAGCCATTGCTAACGTTAGTTTTACTGGCGATCCTACGGCTGTAGGTTATTTTACAAATGCTTATTTTGCAGGTTTTCATACTCCTACCGGAATTATTATGACATCGGGTCATGCCGGCGATGCCGATAACTCAAATATTTGTAATAGTGGTGCCAATGCCAGCACTAACAACAACGGCCCCGATAACGAACCCGACCTGTCGATCGCTTCCAATGGCGGTGATGTACATGATGCCTGTGTTATCGAATTTGATTTTAAGCCAACTGCCGACACGGTACGATTCAGTTATGTTTTTGCCTCGGAAGAATATCACGATTTTGTTTTTTCGTACAACGATGTATTCGGTTTTTTTCTTTCGGGCGACGGTCTTAGTGGGCCTTATTCCAATAATGGTGTTAATATTGCCATTATTCCGGGTACAAATTTACCTGTAACCATCAACAATGTTAATTTTGGAAAAGGAGGTGTAACTTGTACCGGCATACCCAACGGTTGTACCAATTGTGCTTATATGAGAGATAATAGCGAGCAGAGTAACCCCGCTTTTTACCAATTTGTTTATGACGGATATACCGCTGCACTAACAGCCAAGAGTGCCGTAACTCACTGCGACTGGTATCATATTAAAATTGCTATTAGTGATATTGGGGATGCCGCTTTCGATTCGGGCGTATTGCTCGAAAAAGGAAGTTTTAACCCTGGCAACGTTACGGAATTAACCGATTATACGCACCCCACTATCGACTCCTTAGTTTACGAAAGTTGTAATAATCACGATGCTATCCTTTATTATACAATAGACGAACCGATGGGGTATCCTTATATCATACCTTTTACCGTGGCAGGTTCAGCCGAAAGAGATGTTGACTATAAACTTACATCTACACATCTTGGCGATACTATTTATATTCCCGTCGGACAAACTTACGACTCTCTTATTATTATGCCTTATGCTGATAATATTGTAGAAGGCATTGAAGATGTGGAGATACTATATAATTCGCAAATGTGTAATGTGTTTGGACAAAACGATACCAGTTTTGTATATATTAGTGATAATCCCAATTTTACCGATACCAGTATGCGCTTTCCGGTATTTTGCGAAGACACGGCATTAATTGGTTTTGATGCGGTGCTTAACGGAGTACCTCCTTATTCTTATAACTGGTACACACTTGGCGACACAACGCCTTCGGTAAACTATTCACCTTCGGGTACCGACTCGGTAATGATCCCCGTTATTGTACTCGACACTTGTGGCCATCAGGTTTCTGATACGGCTTTTGTATTTGTTCCCCAACTTGTGGCTGATGCAGGTGTCGACCAGTCATTGTGTAATCAGCCGGGGGATTCACTTCATGGTTCTTCACCTGGAGCGCAATTTTTCCATTGGGTTTCAAATCCTACCGATCCGAGTCTTGCCGGCCAAGAAAATTTGCAAGAACCCTATGTTTCACCTACCGTTGCTACCAAGTATTCTTTGACCGTAAGCGACAACTGCACTCACAGCGATACCGACACCACCCATATTTTAATGAATCAAGCAATAGCTAACGCCGGCGAAGATACTGAGATTTGTAAAGGCGATACGGTTGTGCTTAGCTGCAACGACGGTGCTGCTTTTCTATGGACGGCCAACCCTGCCGACCCAAGCCTCGGAACACAAGATACATTGAAAATATTACAGGTTGCTCCTCAACAAACTACGATTTATACCGTAACCGTAACCAACGCATGCGGCTACTCCGCTACCGACGATGTGAAAGTTGTAGTACACGATTTGCCTTTAGCCAACGCTGGATCCGACCAGCACGTTTGCAAAGGAATGAGCTATGGTCTATCGGCTTCGGGAGGTTTGCTCTATCATTGGACATCAAATCCTTACGATCCGAGTTTGTATGCAAACGGTCAGGATACATTATCTAATCCTATTGTTACACCCGACGTGCAAACCACTTATACCGTTACTGTTGCCAATGAATATTGTTCGGCAAAAGATTCCATGGTACTCACCGTTGACCCTGTTCCCGACTTGAGTTTATCGACGCTTTCCGATAGCCTTTGCTTTGCCGACACAACCGTTATTAGTGTAATAGGAAATGCCGAATATTCGTGGACTTCACAGCCCGACGACCCAAACCTTGCCGGTCAAATACACAACCAATCCATTACCATTTCGCCTGATACCACAACCGTTTATACCCTTACGGGAATTGTGAACGGCTTCAATTGTCCGGCTACCCTGCATCAAACGGTTTTCGTAAAGCCTAAACTGTTTGCAAACTTTACCACATCGGGTAACGATGTTTGCCAAAGCGAACCTTTTGTTGTTGACTATACCGGTAATGCAGGCGACAATGCCAACTACGTGTTTGATTGGAGCCAACAAGGAACCCTTACGGGAAGCGGACAAGGACCATATACCATTACTTTTGATTCTTCGGGAATCCAAAATATTCAACTTACAGTAACTGAAAACGGATGCAGTAGCCAGCCTTATCAGCAAACGGTAACGGTACATCGTGTTCCGCAAACTAACTTTTCTAGCGACATCACCGAAGATTGCCAACCCTTAACCGTACATTTTCAAAACCAATCGAGCAATTTGTCAGGACAAACCACCTATGAATGGAATTTTGGTACGGGAGACAATAACAATGAAAAAAATCCTAATTACACATACAATTTGCCGGGCAATTATACGGTTTCACTAAAAGTTACTAACGATGCTTTGTGTTACAATACTAAAACTTATACCGATTACGTGAAAGTTCACGAAATACCAACTGCCGATTTTACACCTCAGCCTGCCCTAACTGTTTTAGAAGACGCCACTATCAATTTCAGTAATCAAACCTCGGGACAAGAACAGTGGAGCAGCAAGTGGAGTTTTGGCGACGGCGACACATCCGATCTCGCTTCTCCTAAGCATACTTACACTGCCACAGGAACATACAATGTACTACTAACGGTTACTTCTACTTTCGGCTGTATTAATCAAGTGTCGAAAGAGGTGATTATCCAACCCGATTTTGCTGCTTATGCCCCCACATCTTTTACACCCAACGGCGACGGATTAAATGATAAATTTGAGGTAAAAGGAGTGGGCATCAAAAAGTTTAAACTGCAAATTTATTCGCGCTGGGGCGAACTTGTTTTCGAATCGAACAACATAGAAGACGAGTGGGACGGAACCTATAAAGGAAAACTTGTTCCACGAGGCAGCTATGTTTATCATGTTTATTATACAACGTTTCTCAACCGGAACCTAGAGAAAGAAGGTACGGTAACGGTACTTCATTAAGCTGATGAATTTTTCGCAACCAAATAATATTTTAACGCTTTGGAAAAAGATATATTCTTTTTATAGCGGCTATGCGGGCTTTCCGTTATAGTCCTCACCCAGAAAACTTTTCAGCTAATTGTAGCAAACAGGTTGTGGTGTTGCGAACTGCTACACTCCAAAAACTGCTGCAAAGGCAACCAACATTGCCTTCACTATAATTGATAGTGATTAATGGTAATTCGTTGTAATTAGCGCCGGAAGAAAACGACATTTTTTTATAATGTTTAATCGGAAAATGCCAAGTTCGAGGCTTGCGAAGCTTTGAGTAAGGGTGTATAAATAATTAATTAAAGTGAGCGTAACAACGAAATTGACATTTTACGACAAATACTACTAAGTTATATTGCAGTTTGCAACGTGAAGCGACGAAAAAAAATCACCTGTTCTTTTTCGAAATTTCTTCACGAAACAATTCCACTCCTTCTTTGGTTAGTGCGTTGATTGTGGGGTTGAGCATAAATGAAGAAACGTGCCAGTCGAAACCGAAATGTTCGCTGATTTCCTGTTCAAGGTTTACTGCCGAAAGCGAATCGACACCATAAGCTGTAACGGGTTTGTCAAGATCAATTTCGTTGCGACGAAAATGTTGATTATGCATAATCCATTGAACAAGCCATTCTGTAATGTTTTCTTCGGTGGGTATTCCGGTTTCTTTTTTAGGCATATCTGTTTTTGTAGTTTCTTCCGTTTTTTTCCACAAAGCAATAACATTCAGCTTGTTATTTAGGTAATCGTAGCGAGTTTGACGGTGTTGGATTTTACCACTAGAAGTTATTGGAATACTACCGGTTTGTATAAGAATAATAGCCTGAGTTTCAAGTTCATGTTCATCGGAAATAGCATATCGTATGTCATTGATAATTTGTTGATGGTTGGTATTGCGTAAGGCGGCTCGTTCCAACTCGTGAACGATTATTAACTTTTCTTCACCGTTTTTCAGAATTGAAAATGCGGCACCCGCATTAGGGCGTAAAACCGGATTGGAATTTTCCACCGTAAATTCAATATCTGAAGGATAATGATTAACTCCTCTGATAATAATCAAGTCTTTCAACCGGCCAGTAATATAAAGTTCATTCTGGTGCAAAAAGCCAAGGTCACCCGAACGCAAAAAAGGTCCTTCTTTCGTATCATCAATATAAGCCTCGAAAGTACGTTTTGTTTCTTCGGGTTTGTTCCAATAGCCTTTGGCCACAGTTGGCCCTGAAATCCAAATTTCGCCTACTTTGTCTTCATTTAAACGGCTGAAAGTTTTCGGGTTAACAATAGCAATTTCTGTTTCTAGCCATGTATGTCCACAACCCACAAGTTCTATGGCTTTTGCTTCATAAGCATCGGCAATTTCCACTTTGTTTTCCGCTAATTTATCCTGTTTAATGCGGAGATATTTGGGTGGATTTTTTTGAAAACCTCCGGTGGCAATCAGAGTGGTTTCTGCCATACCGTAAACAGGATACATTTGCTCTGCCGTAACACCGTTGTCTGCAAAGGCTTTCGAAAAGGCTTCCATAGTTGATTTGCGTACCGGTTCGGCACCACAGAAAAAAGTATTCATACTACTCAGATCAAGGTTTTTTCTTTCTTCTTCGCTGACCTTTTGCACGCAATAATCGAAACTAAAATTAGGGCCTCCACCGACGGTAGCTTTATATTTTTCGATGGCTTTGAGCCATTTATACGGATTTTTCAGAAATTCTACAGGAGGCATACCCACATTAAGTCCGCCAAGATAAGCCGCCTGTAATATCCCCCCAATCAATCCCATATCGTGGAAAATAGGAAGCCAATTCATCCCAAGGGTAGTTTCTTTGCTAAACTCGAAAGTTTGATGAATATATTCCGAATTGTAAAACAAGTTGAGCTGAGTAATCATCACTCCTTTCGGATTTCCGGTTGAGCCGGACGTATATTGTATGAGTGCCACGTCGTCGGCAAAAATTTCCGTTTTTTTCCATTCTGATGCTTTTTTGTCGCCTATCTCTTCGTAAACAATCCAAAGCATATTACGCAAAAGAGGATTATCCTTAAAATTACGTTCTATATCCCTATAAACTTGCCGCGAAATAATACTGATGTGTGCTCCCGAGTCTTCAATAATAGTCAACACCCTGTTCAGGTTTCTATTTCTACGCGGCGGATAAGCCGGAACAGCTATCATTCCACTATAAAAACAGGCAAAAAGTGAGGCTACATATTTTAAACCTGCCGGAAAAAGTAACAAAACCCGCTCGCCTTTCCTTGCATACTGCTGCATAGCAGCTCCTAAAGCTTTCGAGCGCGTTTCGAGTTGATTATAACTAAATGCCTCACTTTCGTCAATGCCATTATCCAAAAAACGGAAAACTACATGTTCGGGATCAGCCGTTACACGCTTTTTAATTACCTCAATATAGGTTTTGCTGTTTTGTAATATTGGGTCTTGGAAATTTTTTAAAAATGTATAAGCCATAGATTCAGTCCGTTTCTAAAATTTCGGACAAAGATAATGGTTTTTAAGCCTACGAAAAGAGAATTTTTGAAAAGAGACTTAATAATCACGGATTTTCACGGTTATTATGAGACCGTATTAACTCAGGTATAAGCGGCACCTCGAAATATTAATTTTTTGTTATCAAGCCAGCTAAATTTGTGACCTTGATATCTGTTCATGGTTTCTAAAAGTAAAGGTAAATTTCTTTTTTTCTTGAGATTGA